>NZ_JBHSGG010000031.1:0-77505 GCF_042654365.1 Coralloluteibacterium thermophilum | reverse complement strand
CGCCTCGAACGCGCCGCCGCGGAGGCCGCGGCCCGGGCACGCGCCGCGGCCGCAGCGGCGACCGGAAGCGATGCGGTCGCGGCCGCCGTCGCGCGCGCCCTGGCCCGCCGGGCCCGTTGAACCGCTCCGACATTCTTCCGACAACTCGCGCGGTCGACCTCCGCAGACTGTGGCGCTCCTTGCCGCTGTCTCCCGCACATGCGTCGATTCGCCGCCGTCACCACCTGCCACGCCGCCGGTTACGAGAAGTACGGCCGCACCATGCTGGAGACCTTCGACCGCCATTGGCCGGCGCAGGTCCCGCTGCACCTCTACACCGAAGGCTTCGACTGCGACGTCGCGAGCCCGCGCATCCACGCGCGTCCGCTGCTCGAAGCCAGCCCGGAACTCCGGGCGTTCAAGGCACGCCACCGCGACGATCCCTCCGCGCACGGGCACGTGCGCCCGCCGGTGACCTGGCGGGTGTTCGGGCGTCGCATCGCGCTTCCGCTGCGCCGGCGCCTGCGTCACGACTACCGTTTCGACGCGGTGCGCTTCGCGCACAAGAGTTTCGCGGTCCTGCATGCGGCCGCGCACCTCCGCGAGGTCGACGTCCTGCTGTGGCTCGACGCCGACACCCGCTTCTTCGCCGACCTCCCCCAGGACGCGCTGGAGGGCTTCGTGCCGGAGGACTGCTTCGTCGGCTGCCTGCGCCGCACGACGATGCACACCGAATGCGGCTTCGTCGCCTACAACCTGCGCCATCCGGCGACCGCGGACTTCCTGGCCGACTTCCGCGCGCTGTACGTCGAGGACCGCTTCCGGAACGAGCGCGAGTGGCACGACTCCTGGCTGTTCGATGCGGCACGCGCCCGCGCGGAGGCCCGCGGCGCGCGGTCGTACGACATCGGCGAAGGCATCGGAGCCAGCGCCGGCCACGTCCTGGTGAACTCGCGGCTGGGCAGCTTCATGGACCACATGAAGGGCGACCGCAAGGAGGCCGGCCGCAGCGCCGCCGCCGACCTGGTGGTCGCGCGCGGCGAAGCCTACTGGTCCACGGCGGGCTGAGCGCGCTCGCCCGGCGGCACGGGCTCCGGCATCATCGCGGGTTCTCCGGCGCCCGGCGCCGCGCCCGCTCCTTCCGCATGAAGCCTGCCGACCGCATCGAGTTCTTCCGCCGCCTGGCCGAGCTCAACCCGAACCCGACCACGGAGCTGGAGTACGACACGCCGTTCGAGCTGCTGGTCGCGGTGATCCTGTCCGCCCAGGCGACGGACGTCGGCGTCAACAAGGCCACGCGGCGCCTGTTCCCCGTGGCCAACACGCCGGCGGCCATCCTGGCGCTGGGCGAGGACGGCCTGAAGCGTTACATCTCGACCATCGGCCTGTTCAACGCCAAGGCGAAGAACGTCATCGCGACCTGCCGCATCCTGCTCGAACGCCACGGCGGCGAGGTGCCGCAGACGCGCGAGGCGCTGGAGGCCCTGCCCGGAGTGGGCCGCAAGACCGCCAACGTGGTGCTCAACACCGCCTTCGGGCAGCCGACCATGGCGGTGGACACGCACATCTTCCGGGTGGCGAACCGTACCGGGCTGGCGCCCGGCAAGGACGTGCGCGCCGTGGAGGACAGGCTGATGAAGGCCGTGCCCCGCGACTACCTCCAGGACGCCCACCACTGGCTGATCCTGCACGGCCGCTACGTGTGCAAGGCGCGGCGCCCCGAGTGCCCCGTCTGCGTGGTCCGCGACCTCTGCGCATACCGCCAGAAGACCGTGCTCCCGGCCGGCTAGACCGGCCTTCCGGCGGCCCCGAAACATCGCCGAAACCGCAGCGACACGCGGGCCGTCACGCCGTCCGGCGGCTGTCACTGCTGCGTCCGAAAACTGTCACGTCCCAGCCGTACAAAGCCTCGGCCTGGGGGGTGCACCCGTTTGCCGCCTGCTGGATGCATTCCGGCCGCTCCCCGTGCGTCTTCCCACCCACGCCGGAGATCCTGGATGTCCTCCAACACCCTCAAGTCGCTGCTCGTGACGTTCGGCGCGGTCGCCGCGCTGACCGCCTGTGGCGGCGGTGCCGACCGCGTCGCCTCGCCGGGCGAAGGCGCCTTCCCGCCCCCGCCCACCCAGGCACCGCCGCCCCCGCCGCCGACCGCCCCGCCGCCGCCGACCGGCGGTCCCGCCGCGGACTGCCCCGCGGGCTTCGCCAACGTCGGCACCATCGCCAACAACACGCTGCGCGCCTGCCAGCTGCCGGCCCTCATCACCGGCAGCCTCACCGTCCCGAAGCGCGACGGCACCGTCTATGCCATCAGCGGCCGTGTCGACGTGGGCCAGGACCGCGGCGGCGACGCCAACAACCCGGCCTCGGGCGCGCAGCAGGGCATCCTGACGATCGAGCCGGGCGTGCGCCTGTACGGCTCGGCCGGGCTGGACTACCTCGTGGTCAACCGCGGCTCGCAGATCTTCGCCGAGGGCACCGCGACCGAGCCGGTCATCATGACCAGCCGCCAGAGCATCGAAGGCCAGACCAACCAGGATTCCATGGGCCAGTGGGGCGGCCTCGTCGTCCTCGGCCGTGCGCCGATCAACGCCTGCCCGGGCACGACGGTCTCCGGCACTCCCGAGTGCCAGGCCCAGGTCGAGGGCACCAACGCCTTCTACGGCGGCAACTCCGTCGGCGACAACAGCGGCCGCATGCGCTACCTGCGCGTGATGCACTCGGGCTTCGAGATCCTGCCCAACAACGAGCTCAACGGCATCACCCTCGCCGGCGTCGGCAACGGCACGGTGTTCGAGTACGTGCAGGTGCACAACAGCTCGGACGACGGCATCGAGTGGTTCGGCGGCACGGTCAACGGCCGCTACCTGGTCCTGACCGGCAACGACGACGACAGCCTCGACGCCGACACCGGCTGGAACGGCACGGTGCAGTTCGGCATCGTCCTGCAGCGTCCGGGCGGCGGCGACCGCATGGCCGAGTTCAGCAGCATCAACCGCACCCCGGCCTCGAACCCGAAGTTCGCCAACTTCACGATGGTCGGCCGCGCCTCCTCGAGCGTCGCCATCATCATGAACCAGGGCATGAACGCCCAGTGGTACAACCTTGTCGTCACCCGCCCCGCGGAGGGCAACACCGGCGACGGCCTGGGCTGCCTCGACGTGGACGACGCCACCACCACGGGCCAGTTCCACTCGGTGTTCTTCGCCTGCCCGCAGCCGTTCGTCGACGACGCCAACGGCCAGGCCGCGGCGCTGTTCAACGCCGGCACCAACAACGTGCCCAACGGCACCTCGTCGCTCACCGACATCTTCGTCAACGGCCCGAACGAGAACGCCGTGCCGGCCTTCCAGGGCCTGCCCACGGTCAGCAGCTACTTCCAGCAGGTGGACTACATCGGCGGCGTCCGCGACGCCAGCGACACCTGGTGGCAGGGCTGGACCTGCGGCCTCACCGCCGCCACGCCGTGCCACTGACGTGAGATCCGCGACGGGGCTGCGGGCGATGTCCGCAGCCCCGTTCGCGCGCGACGACTCCGCCTAACGACAAGGCCAGAACAATGACCTCTTCCGCCGCCCGCCCCGGCCCGCTTCGCTCCACCCTCTTCCTCGCCATCACCGGCCTGCTGGCCGCGCCGGGCGCGCTCGCGCAGACCGCGCAGGATGCGGCCTCGACCGCGCCGCAGAGCAGCTCCTCCGCGCGCGCGCTCGACGCGGTGACCGTGCGCGGCGAGTACATCCCCGAGCCGATGGCGCAGACCTCCGAGATCGCGTCCTTCGTCACGCGCGAGGACTTCCAGCGCACCGGCGACAGCGATGCCGCGCAGGCGCTGACCCGCGTGACCGGCCTCAGCCTCGCGCAGGGCCGCTTCGTGTACGTGCGCGGCCTCGGCGAGCGCTACTCCTCGGCCCTCCTGAACGGCTCCGCCCTGCCCAGCCCCGAGCCGCTGCAGCGCGTGGTGCCGCTCGACCTCTTCCCCAGCAGCGTGCTCGACTCGATCACGGTGCAGAAGACCTATTCCGTGCGCTACCCCGGCGAGTTCGGCGGCGGCGTGATCGACCTGCAGACCATCACCGTTCCCGACGAGCCCTTCTTCAACCTGTCGGTCGGCACCGGCGGCAACACCGAGACCACCGGCAAGCGCGGCCTGACGCACTACGGCGGCGGCGACGACTTCTGGGGCTACGACAACGGCACCCGCAAGATGCCGCGCGAGCTCCGCGACGCCATCGCGACGGGCAACCGCGTGGACGGCGCCTTCTTCAGCCAGCAGGAGCTCGCGCGCATCGGCCGCAGCTTCGTCAACGCGCCGCTCACCCTGCTGCAGGAGACCGACAGCGTCGATCCCGACGTCAGCTTCGGCGGTAGCGCGGGCTACAGCGCCGACATGGGCTCCTTCCGCATGGGCTTCATCGCGGTGGCCGGCTTCGAGAACAAGTGGAACACCCGCAACGGCGTGCAGCAGGAAGGCGCCAACATCAACGACGTGCTCGAGGTCCGGACGGACTACGACTTCCGCTCGACCCAGAACGACGCCAAGGTCAACGTGCTGCTCGGCACCGGCCTGGACTGGGGCCAGCACAAGGTCAACCTGACCACCATCTACGTGCACGACACCATCAAGGAGACCCGCAGCCGCGAGGGCTTCGACGAACTCTTCGGCGAGTTCGTGCGCGACGACTACACCGAGTGGTTCGAGCGCGACATGGTCAACAACCAGATCGCCGGCTCGCACTCCTTCGGCGAGTACGACGACCTGACCATCGAGTGGCGCGGCAGCTTCTCCAAGGCGCGCCGGCAGGCTCCCTACGAGCGCGGCATCCGCTACCGCCTGGTCGATACCGGCACCGAGCAGTACTACGTGCACAGCGCCTCGCGCGAGCAGAACTACACCCGCTTCAGCACGGTGGACGACAAGGTCGTGAGCGGCGGCGTCGACGTCACCTGGAGGCTGCCGGTGGAGCGCGAGGCCATCCTCAGCGGCGGCCTGTCCTACTCCGACAACGACCGCAGCGCGGAGTCGCGCGAATTCCGCTTCCTGGCGCTGAACGGCCCGCTGCCGGAGCTGGTGCAGCGCCAGCGCGTGGACTTCCTGCTGTCGGACTACAACATCAGCCAGGGCTACCTGACCCTGCGCGAGACCACGGGTTCCAGCGGCGCCGCCGCCTACGACGCGACGCTCAAGGTCAAGGGCGCCTACCTGCAGGCCGAGGCGGAGATCGTGCCGGCCCTGCGCGGCACGGTTGGCGTGCGCTACGAGGACGCCACCCAGGCCGTGCGGCCGTACAACCTGTTCAGCGCCGCCGTGCCCCAGGCCGCACCGCCGCTGGCGAACGACTACTTCCTGCCCGCCGGCACCCTCACCTGGAACTTCGCGGAGAACCAGCAGGTCCGCGTCGGCGCGTCCAAGACCATCGGCCGCCCGCAGTTCCGCGAACTCGCTCCGCAGCAGTACCTGGACACCGACAGCGACCGCCTGTTCATCGGCAACCCGTACCTCTTCGACACCGAGATCCGCAACTACGACGCCCGCTACGAGTTCTTCTTCGACCAGGGCGGCTCGTTCACCGCGGCGCTGTTCTACAAGGACCTCGACCGCCCGATCGAGTCCATCGTCAACGAGGCCGGCGGTACCATCCAGCAGACCTTCATCAACGTGCCGCGCGCCGAGCTCTACGGCGCCGAGGTGGACTTCCGACGCTACTTCGACCTGCCGATCCAGGCCGACTGGTGGGGCCAGAAGCGCCTCTACGTCGGCGGCAACTACACCTACACCAAGTCCGAGGTGAAGGCGAAGGCGGGCGACGTGGTGTATCCGCTCGGCTTCAACGGGCAGCCGGTGGACGCACTGCAGTTCGTCCGCGTGGGCAGCGCGATGCAGGGGCAGTCGCAGGACATCGCCAACGTCCAGATCGGCATCGAGGACGAGGCCTCGCGCAGCCAGCTGACCCTGGCCGCGACCTACGTCGGCGAGCGCATCTCGGCGCGCGGACGGCCGGGCCAGCCCGACTTCGTCCAGAGGCCGGGCACCATGCTCGACCTGATCGCGCGCAAGGGCATCGACTTCGGCGGCACCGAGGTCACGGTGAGCTTCGAGGCGCGCAACCTCCTCGGCACCGAGTACCAGGAGTACCAGGAACTCGGCGGCGGGCGCGTGGACATCAACCGCTACGATCTCGGCCGTTCGTTCTCGATCAACCTGAGCGCCGCCTTCTGAGTCCGTTCCGCTCCGACAGCGCTTCCCCCGCCGCGACGCCCGGTCCCCGGACCGGGCGTCGTCGGCGTTTCTCCGTTCCTGCATTCCGTCCCTCCCGCCGCCCGTGATGCCCCTTCCCCGCTCCGACGTCCCGCCTGCCGCGCATGCCGTGGCGGAGGGCCCCCGCGCGGTCGTGGAGCGGCTGCGCGGGCGATGGCCGGCCGTGCTGGAAGGCCTCGTCGTGGCCCTGCTGGCGGTGCAGGCGGCGCGCCTGGCCTGGCTGCTCGCGGTCCCCGGCGGGCCCGTGGGGAGCGCCGCGCCTGCCGCACTCGCCGCGACCGCGCCGGCGCACGGCGTGCGCGACCCCTTCGCCCCGGCCGCAGGCACGGCCGTCGCAGCGCAGGCACCGACGGGCCTGACCCTGCACGGCGTGCGGGTCGCGGCCGGCGGCGGCAGCGCCATCCTCGCCGATGCGGACGGCCGCCAGAGCGCCTACGCGGTGGGCGACACGGTCGCCCCGGGCCTGGTGCTGGCGCGGGTCGCTGCCGATCACGTGGTGCTGCGCGGCGGTGGCGGCGAGCGCCGGCTCGACCTGCCGGCCACGGCGGCCCTGCCCTTGCCCGTTCCCGCCGCCCTGCCCACCGGCACGCCCGCGGTCGCGGCGTCGCGCGCCGGCGTGGATCCGCAGCGCCTGCTCGCCGAGACCGGCCTGCGCGCGCGCAGCGAGGGCGGCCGCATCGACGGCTACGAGCTGATTCCCCGCGGCGACGGCGGACTGCTCCGCGCGGCCGGCCTGCAGCCCGGGGACGTGCTGCTCGCGGTCAACGGCAACACCCTGGACCCGGAACGCCTGGCCGAACTCGAACAGGAGCTGGCCGGCCGCGGCGCCGCCACGCTCACGATCCGTCGCGGCGACGCGACCCACACCATCACGCTGGACCCCGACACGCCTTGAACGCGTACCGCCTTCCCGCCCTGCTGCTCTTCGCCGCCGCCTTCGCCACGGCGCCCTCCGCACCGGCGCAGGACGCCGCGGGCGGCACCGTGCTCAACCTCCAGAACGCCGACGTGCGCGCCTTCATCCAAGACGTCGCGCGCGCCACCGGCAGCACCTTCATCATCGATCCCCGGGTGCAGGGGACGGTGACCATCAGCAGCAACGAGCCGCTTCCACCTTCCGAACTGCTGGCGATCCTGGTCGCTACGCTGCGCGCCAACGGCCTGGTCGCGGTGCCGGCCGGCGCAGGCACCTACCGCATCGTTCCCGACGACACCGCCGCGCAGCAGCCCGGCGTGCTGGGCGGCGAGGCCGGCTTCCGCACCGAGGTCTTCCGCCTGGCCAGCATCGACGCGCGCACCGCGGCCGACACCATCAAGCCGCTGGTCGGCCGCGGCGGCGTGGTCGTGCCGACCGCGGCGGGCAACACCCTGCTGGTCGCGGACTACGCCGACAACCTGCGCCGCGTCCGCGACGTGCTCGCCCAGCTCGACAACGACCGCGCCGCGGTCGAGACCGTCGGCCTGCGCAACAGCAGCGCACGCGAGATCGCCGGGGTCGTCAACGGCATGCTCGGCATCCGCGAGGGCGGCGGCACCCTCACGGTGATCCCGGTCGAGAGCAGCAATGCGGTGATCCTCCGCGGCGACGCCGCCACGGTGCGCCGCATGGCGCAGGTCGTGGCCGACCTCGACCAGCGCGCCGAGGCGACCGGGGACGTGCGCGTGGTACGTCTGCAGCACGCCAACGCCGAGCAGTTGCTTCCCGTCCTGCAGCAGATCGTCGGGCAGCCGCAGCAGCCGGGGGCCGCGCAGCAGGCCCAGGGCGAGGCGGCGGAAGTGGTGGCGCCCGACCCCGCGCGCCGTGCGGTCATCGCCCGCTACCCCGGCGCCAACGCACTGATCATCAACGCCGCGCCGGACACCCAGCGGACCCTGATGGAGGTGATCCGCCAGCTCGACACCCGCCGCGAGCAGGTGCTGGTCGAGGCCATCGTGGTCGAGGTCTCGGACGACATCGCGCGGCGCCTCGGCGTGCAGTACGCCATCGGCGGCGACAAGGGCTTCAGCGCCTCCAACTACTCCGCCGGCGCGCCGCCCATCCTCGGTCTGGCGGGCGCGGCCGCCGCGAACGACATCTTCCCCGGCGACGCCGACGCCGCCTCGGCCCTGCGCCAGGCCGCGCTGCAGTCGCTCGCGGGCACCAGCGGCGGCCTGCTCGGCTTCGGCGGCCGCAACGGCGACACCCTGTTCGGCGTGATCATCAACGCGGTCAAGAGCGACACCGCCTCCAACCTGCTCTCCACGCCGTCGATCCTGACCCTGGACAACGAGGAGGCGCGCATCCTGGTCGGCCAGGAAGTGCCGCTGACCACCGGCGAGGTGCTGGGCGACTCCAACAGCAACCCCTTCCGCACCATCCAGCGCCAGGACGTGGGCATCCAGCTCGAGGTCAAGCCGCAGATCAACAGCGGGGGCGGCATCACCCTGTTCCTGCGCCAGGAGGTCTCGGCCATCGCCGGCCCGGTGAGCGAGAACTACGGCGAGCTCATCCTCAACAAGCGCGAGATCGAGACGACGGTGCTGGTCGACGACGGCGACATCGTGGTGCTCGGCGGCCTGCTGGACCAGAACGAGCGGGTCTCCACCGACAAGGTGCCGGGCCTGGGCGACATCCCCGGCGTGGGCGCGCTGTTCCGCAGCAAGGGCCGGCAGCGCAACCAGACCAACCTGATGGTGTTCATCCGCCCGACCATCATCCGCAACGCGCGCGAGGCCCTGCGCGAGACGGCGCCGCGCTACGACTGGATCCGCAGCCAGCAGCGCATCGACGGCGTGGCCGACCTCGACGCACTGATGCGCGACTACCTGCGCGCCACCCCGCCGGCGGTGCCGGTGGGCGCCGAGCCGCTCTCGCTGCCGGACGCTCCCCACGACGACGCGGTGCCGCTCTCGCCGGTGCCGGAGGCCCGCTGACGATGGCCCCGACGGCGCTCGCCTACGGCTTCGCCAAGCGCCACGGCGTGCTCCTGCTGGAGGCGGCCGCCACCGCCCGCGTGGCACTGCGCGAGGGCGCCGATCCGCGCGCGCTGCTCGAGGTGCGCCGCGCCCTGGGACGAGCGCTGGAGGTGGTCCCGATGCCGCGGGCGGCCTTCGACCGGCGCCTGTCCGAGGTCTACGCCGGCGGCGCGCTCGCCGTCGACGGCGGGAGCGAGGCGCTGGCCGCGCCGGGCGGGCTGGACGCCCTGGTGGGCGACATCCCCGCCACCGCCGACCTGCTCGAAAGCCAGGACGACGCGCCCATCATCCGCCTGATCAACGGCGTGATCGCCGAGGCCGCGCGCCTCGGCGCCTCGGACATCCACGTCGAGTCCTACGAGACCGCCCTGGTGGTGCGCTTCCGCATCGACGGCGTGATGCGCGAGGTGCTGAGCCTGTCGCCGCGGCTGGCGCCGATGCTGGTCTCGCGCATCAAGGTGATGGCGCGCCTGGACATCGCGGAGAAGCGCCTGCCGCAGGACGGCCGCATCTCCCTGGCCATGGGCGCGAAGGCGCTCGACGTGCGCGTCTCCACCCTGCCCTCGCGCGGCGGCGAACGGGTGGTGATGCGCCTGCTCGACAAGGACCAGACAACGCTGGAACTCGCCGAACTCGGCATGCGGCCGGACGTGCTCGCAGCGCTGCGCCGCGCCCTGGCCCAGCCCAACGGCATCGTGCTGGTGACCGGCCCGACCGGGTCCGGCAAGACCACCACGCTCTACGCCAGCCTGGCCCTGCTCAGGGACGGCAGCCGCAACATCCTCACCGTCGAGGATCCGGTCGAGTACGCCATCGAGGGCATCGGCCAGACCCAGGTCAACACCAAGGTCGGCATGACCTTCGCCGCCGGCCTGCGCGCCATCCTGCGCCAGGACCCGGACGTGGTCATGGTCGGCGAGATCCGCGACGCCGAGACCGCCCAGATCGCGGTGCAGGCCAGCCTCACCGGCCACCTCGTGCTGTCCACGGTGCACACCAACGACGCTGTCGGCGCCATCACGCGCCTGCGCGACATGGGCGTGGAGCCCTTCCTGCTGGCCTCGACCGTCCGCCTGATCCTCGCCCAGCGTCTGGTCCGCCGGCTGTGCCCGGCCTGCCGCGCCCCGCGCGCGCCCGACGCCGCATCGGCGCGGCTGCTGGGGCCGGCGCATGCGGGCACGCTGTACGGCCCGACCGGCTGCGCGGCCTGCGGCCAGACCGGCTTCGCCGGGCGGGTCGGCGTCTACGAGGTGGTCCAGGTCGACGAGACCCTGCGCCGCCTGATCGGCGCCAACGCCGACGAGACGGCGCTGGCCGCCGCCGCCTTCGCGGCCGGTCCGGATCTCGCCGCGGCGGCGGCCGATCTCGTCGCCCGCGGCGAGACCAGCGTCGAGGAGGCGCTGCGCGTCATCCGTCAGGAGGGCGGTCCGCATGCCGCGGTTTGACTACGAGGCGCTGGACCTCGCCGGACGCAGCCGCGCCGGCCTGGTGGAGGCGCCGGACGAAGCCGAGGCGCGCGCGCGCCTGCAGCGGCGCGACCTGCTTCCGGTGCGGCTCGCGCCGGCAGCGGCGCGCCCCGCGACGGGCGGGCGGCGCCTGTTCGGCGGCCGCTTCGGCACCGGCGAGCTGGTGATGGTGACGCGCCAGCTGGCGACGCTGGCCGCGGTCGGACCGCTGGAGGAGGCGCTGCGCCAGATCGCCGCGCAGACCGACCGGCCCGCCACCCGCCGCGTGCTGCAGGCCACGCATGCGCGCCTGGTCGAGGGCCACCGGCTCTCGGAGGCCATGGCGGCCGAGCCGCGCGCCTTCCCACCGCTCTACCGCGCGATGATCGCGGCCGGCGAAAGCTCGGGCGCGCTGCCGGACATCCTCGAGCGGCTCGCCGACCTGCTCGAACGCCAGCGCCAGGTGCGCTCGAGGCTCGCCACCGCCCTGGTCTACCCTGTCGCGCTCGCCGTGGTCGCGGTCGCGGTCATCGCCGCGCTGATGGTGTTCGTGGTGCCCAGGGTGGTCGAGCAGTTCGACTCCATGGGCCGGGAGCTTCCGTTCCTGACGCGGCTGGTCATCGGCGTGTCCGACCTGATGGCGACATGGGCGCTGCCGGCGGGCGTCGTGCTGGTGGCCGGCGCGCTCGCCGCCGCCCGTGCGCTCCGCAATCCCGCGCTGCGCCTGCGCGCCGACCGCCTGCTGCTGGCGCTGCCCTTCGTCGGGCGGCTGCTGCGCGAGGTCCACGCCGCCCAGCTCGCGCGCACCCTCGCGGTGATGCTCGCCGGCGGCCTGCCGATGATGGAGGGCCTGGCGATCACCGCCCGCACCGTCGGCAACCGCGTGCTGCGCGGCGCCACCGAGGACATGGTCGCGGCGATCCGCGAGGGCGGCAGCCTGTCCTCGGCCATGCACCGTGCCGGCGTGTTCCCGCCGACGCTCCTGTACATGACGTCCAGCGGCGAGGAGAGCGGACGCCTGGCGCCCATGCTGGAGCGCGCGGCCGACTACCTCGAGCGCGAGTTCAACACCTTCGTCTCGGTCCTGCTGAGCCTGCTGGAGCCCGCGATCATCATCGTGCTCGGCGGCGCGATCGCGGTGATCGTGCTCTCCATCCTGCTGCCCATCCTCCAGTTCAACACGCTCGTCCTCCGCTGATCAGGTCGCCTGCCATGTCCCGTCCCACGCCCGTCCGCCGCGCCCGCGGCTTCACCCTGGTCGAACTGATGGTGGTCATCGTCATCCTCGGCCTGCTCGCCACGGTGGTGATGATCAACGTCCTGCCGAGCCAGGACCGCGCCATGATCGAGAAGGCCCGGGCCGACATCGCCGTGCTCGAACAGGCGGTGGAGAGCTACCGCCTCGACACCTTCGCCTACCCGCCGAACGACGCCGGCCTGGACGCGCTGCTGCGCCCGCCGGCGGGACTCGCGCGCCCAGACCGCTACCGGCCGGGCGGCTACATCCGCCGTCTGCCGGCGGATCCGTGGGGCAACCCCTACCAGTACCGCCAGCCGGGCCGGCACGGCGCGTTCGACATCTACTCCTTCGGCGCCGACGGGCGCGAGGGCGGCGAAGGCAATGACGCCGACATCGGCAACTGGAACTGAGCGCGGCGCGCGCGGCTTCACCCTGACGGAGCTGCTGGTCGTGCTCGCGATCCTGGGGCTGGTCGGGACCGCCGTGCTGCTGCTCGGGCCGCGCGACGACACCCTGGGCGACGACGCCGAGCGGCTGGGCCTGCAGCTCGCGCGCGTGCGCGAGGAGGCCATCCTCGGCAACCGCAGCGTGGCGATGCTGATCGACGCCGAAGGCTACCGCTTCGCCGCACGCCGCTTCGGCGACTGGAGCCCGCTGGAGGCGCGTCCCTTCCTCCCCGCGCGCTGGCGCGGCGACACCCGAGCCGACCTGGGCCCGGGGCGCGATGCCCTGCGCATCGCGTTCGATCCCACCGGCGCCACCGAACCCGCGGCGGTGACGCTGGTCCGCGACGACGAACGCCTGCGGGTGGCGGTGGACGGCATGGGCCGGGTGGAGATCGGCGGCCATGCGCGCTGAGCGCGGTTTCACCCTGATCGAGATGCTGGTCGCGCTCGCCGTGTTCAGCCTCACCGTCCTGGCCCTGCTCAACCTCGCCGGCGAGAACACCCGCACCGCGCACGCGGTGGAGGTGCGCGCCCTGGCCGGGATCGTCGCGGAGAACCGCGCGGTCGAGGCCGTGGTGCTGGACGAGCGCACGCTGCGGGCGGCGCGCGCCGGCGAGGAACTGCTCGCCGGGCGTGCCTGGCGCTGGACGCGCGAGGTGGCCGACACCGCCGACGCCGCGATCCTGCGGGTCGAGATCCGGGTGGAGGCGGCCGACGCCGCCGGGACGGTGGCGGCCGAACGCGTGGTGTTCCGGAGCCGCGGCGCATGA
Source organism: Coralloluteibacterium thermophilum (assembly GCF_042654365.1). Lineage (NCBI taxonomy): Bacteria > Pseudomonadati > Pseudomonadota > Gammaproteobacteria > Lysobacterales > Lysobacteraceae > Coralloluteibacterium > Coralloluteibacterium thermophilum. The sequence continues at coordinate 64,417 of NZ_JBHSGG010000031.1, read as the reverse complement.
AGGGCTTCACCCTGGTCGAGATGCTGGTGGCGGTGGCGATCTTCGCCCTGCTCGCCGCCGCCGGCGTCGGGCTCATGGCCTACGCCGCCGACAACCGCGGCGCGCTGCGCACCCACATGGACCGCATCGGCGAGCTGCAGCGCACGCACGCCCTGCTCCGCAACGACCTGTCGCAGGCCGCCGTGCGCCGCGTGCGCGCACCGGACGGGCGCCCGGCGCGGCGCGCGCTGGAGGCCGGCGCCGAGGACGGCGGCCGCACCCTGCTCGCCTTCGCGCGCCGCGGCCACGCCAATCCCGACCACGAGGCACGCGCCTCGGTGGAGTACGTCAGCTACCACCTGGACGGCGACCGCCTGGAGCGCCGCACGCGTCGCGCACTCGACGGCGCGGCCGCCGACCGCGGCCAGGTGCTGATCGCCGGCGTGCGCAGCGCGCGCGTGCACTTCCACGTCCACGGCCGCTGGAACGACGGCTGGCCCGGCGGCATCCAGGACCTTCCCGATGCGATCCGGCTCGACCTCGAACTCGAGGATCTCGGCACCGTGAGCCAGTCCTTCCTCGTGGCGGGGACCGCGCCATGAGGCGCGAACGCGGCGTCGCCCTGCTCACCGTGCTGCTGCTGGTCGCGGTGATGACCGCGATCGCGGTCGGCATGCTCGACGACATCCGCTTCGGCCTGCGCCGCGCGGCCAACGCCCAGGGCATGGCCCAGGCGCAGTGGTACGCCCTGGGCGCGGAGACGCTGGCGCGCGCGCAGATCGAGCGGCTCGGCCGGCGCGACGGCCAGCGCACCACCCTGACCGGGGACTGGAACGACCGCCCCTTGGCCTTCCCCATCGAAGGCGGCCTGATCCGCGCCCGCGTGCGCGACGCCACCGCCTGCTTCAACCTCAACAGCGTGGTGGAGGGCGCAGGCGAGATGCTGCGGCGGCGCGACCAGGGCGTGCGCCAGTTCCTCGCCCTGCTCGCGGCCCTGGAGGTCGAACCACGGCGGGCGCAGGCGCTGGCGGACGCGCTGGTGGACTGGATCGACAGCGACGCGCGGCCCGAGCCCTTCGGTGCCGAGGACACGGCCTACGCCGCCCGCGGCTACCTGCCCGGCAACACCCTGCTCGCCGAGCCCAGCGAACTGCGCGCGCTCGAGGGCATGGACGCCGCGCTCTACGCGCGCCTGCGCCGGCACGTCTGCGCCCTGCCCACGACGGCGCTGTCGCCGGTCAACGTCAACACCCTGGGCGAGGACGACGCCCTGATCCTGGTGATGCTCACCGAGGGCGCGCTCGGCGTGGAGGAGGCGCGCGCGGTGCTGGCGCGGCGGCCGCGCGACGGCTGGCGCGACTTCGCCAGCTTCTGGAGCCTGCCGCAGCTCGCGGCGCTGCCGGTGCTCGACCAGGTCTCGCTGCGCAGCCGCTACTTCGCGCTGCACGCCGAGGTGGAGGTCATGGACGCCGAGGCGGTGCTGACGGCGCTCTTCGAACACGATGCCGGCGGCCGCGTGCGCCTGCTGGCCCGACGCTGGACCCCCGACGAATGACTCCGACCCGCCTGATCCTGCTCCCCGCGACCCAGGACGCGCCGACGCGCTGGCTGCGTGCCGACGCGGCCGGCACCCTGCTCGACCACGGGCACGTGGGCGACGCGCCGCTGCCGGAGGCGCCGCGGACCGTGCTGGCCCTGCCCACGACGGACATCGCCCTGCATCGGCTCGACCTGGCCGCGCGCACCGCCGCCCAGGCGCGCGCAGCCGCGGCCCTGCTGCTGCCGGAGCGCCTCGCGGTCGCCCCGGCGCGCCTGCACGTCGCGGTCGCACCGGCCGGGGACGGGGCGTGGCGGGTCGCCGCCATGGAGGCGGCCTGCCTGGACGCGGCGCTGGCCCGCGCCGCGGAACTCGGCGTCGTGCCGGACGCGGTGGTGCCCGACGCCCTGCTGCTGCCCGTACCGGACGCGGACGCGCCTCCGACCGTGGTGGCGCTGGACGGGACCTGGCGGGTGCGCGGCAACGACCTCGCCTTCGCGGCCGAACCCGCGCTCGCGGCCCGCGTGCTGGGCGACCCTGCCCCGGCGCCGCTGGCCGGCGGGCCGGCCCTGGCGCTGCTCGCCGCGGGCACGGCCACGGCCATGCTCGACCTGCGCCAGGGCGCCTTCGCACCGGCGGCCACCGCTCCGCGCCCGGGACTGCGCCGGCTGGCGGCGCTCGCGGCGCTGCTGGCGCTCTCGCCCGTGGCCCTGTCGCTGGCGACCGCCTTCGCCGATCTGCGCGAGGCGCGCCGGCTGGACGCCATGGCGCGCGAACGCGCCGCGGCCCTCCTCGGCACGCCGCCGGCGGACCCGGCCCTCGCCCTGCGCCGTCACCGGGCGACGCTGGAGCAGGCGGGTTCGGCCACCCTGCTGCTCGACGCCCTGGCCGATGCCGCGAGCGCGGCGCCGGCCGCCGAGCTGGTCGCGGCGCAGCTGGGACCGGACGGCGTGCTGCGTGCGAGCTTCGCCGGCACCGGGCCGGGCGACGACGAGCGCCTGCGCGCCGCGCTCGAAGCGCAGGGCGTGCTCGCGCTTCGGGCGGACGCCCCCGCGCACGCGGGCCGCCCCGTCCTTGCATTCGACCTGCGGAGCCAGCCATGAACGCACGCGTGACCGCCCTTCGCGCCTGGTGGGACGGCCTCGCCCGACGCGAGCGCGCCATGGTCGCCGTCATGCTCGTACTGGTCGCTGCCTTCGTCGCCTGGTATGGCGTCCGCCTGCCCCTGCTCGCGCTGGAGACCCGCACCGAAGCCGCGCGCACCCAGGCGCTCGCACACCTGGAGGACGTCGAGGCCCTGGCCGCGATGCTGGACGCGCTGCCCACGCCGTTGAGCGGCGATGCCGCGCGCGCGGCCGCGACCGAGACCCTGGCGGCGGAGGGCGTCCTGCTGAGCGGCGAGGAAGTCGCCGGGGACGAACTGGTCCTCCTGCTGCCGCCCCAGCCGTCGGGCCCGCTCGCGGCCGCCCTCGACGGCCTGCGGACGCGCGGCGTGCGCGTGGCGGGCTTCGCGCTCCGTCGCGAGACGCAGGGCGTGGCCGGTGAGCTGCGGATCGGGCTCGCGCCATGAGCGCCCGACGCCTCGCCCTGCTCTTCGCCGCGGCCTTCGCCATCGCGCTGGCCCTCTTCCTGCCGCTGCGCCTCGGTCTGGCGCTGGCCGGCGGGCTGCCCGCCGGCATCTCCGCGCAGGCGGTCGGCGGCAGCGTCTGGCGCGGCCGGCTCGATGGCGTCCGCCTCGGGGGCGTCCCGGTCGGCGACCTGGACGTCGCCGCCTCCCCGTGGTCGCTCGCGCGCGGCCGGTTCCGCGTGGCCGGCGAAGCCCTGCGCGCCGAGATCCGCCGCGACGGGGTCCATGCGCTGTCCGGCACGCTGCCGCTGGTCCTGCTCGATCCCGGGCTCGGCCGCGGCGGCGAAGTCCATTTCGACCGGGCGACGCTGCGCTTCGCCGACGGCGGCTGCGCCGAGGCCGGCGGACGCATGGCGCTCGACGTCGCCACCCTCCCTCCCGCGGCCCTGCGCCTGATCGGCGACCTGCGCTGCGCCGGCGGCGACGCGGAAGCCGTCCTCCGGCCCGAAACCGCCCCGGCACCGCTGCAGCAGCTGACCCTGCGCCTGCGCGCCGACGGCAGCTATCTCGCCGAGGCCGTCGCGACCCCCACCGACACCGGCAACCGGCTCGCCCTGGAACTCCTCGGCTTCGCCCCCGGCCCCGCCGGGCATGTGCGGACACATGAAGGGCGCTTGTTGACAGGAGTGAGCGAGGAGAAGTGAGGAACGAGGGCGAGCAATCGCACTTCCTCCCGGCTCTCACTCCTCCTCGCTCACTCCCGCCGAGAGCGCCCCCTCCCCAACCCTCCCCCGCTGTTCGCGGGGGAGGGCGCTCGCGGCACTTCGCCTGCACCCACGACGCCATGGGGGAGAGCCTCCACGCCCGCACGACCGGCTCCTTCCTCCCCCTGCGGAGAAAGCGGGGATGGGGTGAGCACTGCCCGAGACGTGAGTGGCGAGACGTGAGGAACGAGAGCAAGCAGTCGCACTTCCTCCCGGTTCCCACTCCTCCTCACTCACTCCTGCCCAGAGCACTCCCTCCCCAACCCTCCCCCGCTGTCCGCGGGGGAGTTGGCAGGGCTGACGCGCGGGTGGATACGGAGCGAGGGACGAGCCTGGCAGTCGCGCGCCTGCTCGTTCTCACTCCTCATGCCTCACGCCTCGCGTCACTCGTGGTGCCGCTCGCGCAGCCACTTGGTCGCGACCCACTTCTCCCCTTCCAGGACAGGCGCACCGCCGTGCAGGCTGCGGGTCATGGGGTGGGGGCGGTCGTAGCTGAAGAAGACCGCGTTGCCCTTGATCGCGGCGACCTCGACGCCGACGTCGGGGAAGGTCGTCGCGCCGCCGCGTGCAGGCGTGTTGAGGTACATGACGAGGGAGGCGACACGCTGGCCACCGCGGGCGAGGATGCCCGCGTTCCCGGGCCGTTCCGGGTCGAAGTAGTCGTAGTGCGGCCGATACTCGGCGCCCGGACCGTAGCGCAGCAGCATCAGTCCCTCGCCATGCCCGTAGGGCCACTGCAGGAGCGTGGCGATGCGGCGCTCGATGCGCTCGCACAGCGGGGTCTGCCCCCGCACCAGGCCGACGCTCTGGCTGGTCCTGGCCTCGTGGATCTCGTCCTCGCCGGTCTCGGCGTTGACCACCGCGGACCGGCGCAGGCGCGGACGCGCCAGCTCGATGAGGGCCTCGCACTCCTCGTCGTCGAGCACGTTGCCGAACACGACGACCCGTGGGTGGCGCATGCTCGCGATCACTTCGATGCGGCGGCCCTCGACCTCGACCGTGCTCGCGCCGTCGCCCAGCGGCACGGGAACCGGGACGGGCACGGGCAGGGCGTTGGCGCGCGCATGCTCGGCGAGGAAGTCGCGCACGACCCGCTCCACCGCGTCGATGGCCACCTGCTCCGGCCAGCCACGCTCGATCAGCGGGGCGACGACCGCCTCCGGCGTTGCCCCGGCCTGCACCTGGGCCACGATCCAATCCCTGAGGGCGGCATCGACGGCGACGCTTTCGCTGCTCATGCGGAACAGTCCTGGTTGCTGGCGACGAGGCTGCGGGCAGCAGATGTCGCTTCCATGACGATGCACTGACAACCGCGTCCTCCGCCAGCGGCCGTCGCGCCGGAATGTGGCATGCCGGCCCGCAGCTGGTCACATTCAAGAAATATTCCGGCAGGTTGTCATGTAGCAGTCATTCTCCAGCAGCAATTTCGCCTCCAACCCGCCACCACACAGGCCCCGCCCATGTTCCGCCGCCCCGCCTTCGCCGTTGCCGTGCTGGCTCTCGCCGTCGCGGACGCCCCCGCCCACGCCGCGGTCGTCATCGACACGATCGGCGGCACTGAGATCGCCTTCGAGGGCCTCCTCCAGGCGGACGCCAACTGGTACGACAGCGACGTGCTCGACCTCGCCTCGGGCGACAACGGCAGGAACAAGGACTACGAGCTGCGCCGCGCCGAGCTGGTGCTCAAGGGCGAGGCGGCGAACCACGGCTGGGTGCTCGGCTACGACGCCAAGGCCGACAGGTTCCTCGACAACAACATCCGCTGGCGCATCGGCGACGGCGGCCTGCGCATCGGCCAGTACAAGCAGCCCAACAGCCTGGAAGAGCTGTCCAGCACGCGGCACAACGACTTCATCTCCAAGGCCGCCGCCACCAACACCTTCGGCGTCGCGCGCCGCCTGGGCGTGGCCTACGACACCTCGGGCGATGCGTGGACCCTCACCGCGAGCGCGTTCGGGCGCGAGCTCACGCGGGACCAGGCCGAGGGCAACGGCTACGGCGCGCGCTTCACCTGGGCGCCCATGAACGCCACCGGCCACATCCTCCACCTCGGCGTCTCCGCGGTGCGGTTCCAGGCGCCCGGCGACGTCATCCGCCTGCGCGCGCGTCCGCAGGCGGACCTCGCCGGCGCCCGGCTGGTGGATACCGGCGAACTGGCGGCGGACCACATCCGGACGTTCGGCCTGGAGTCCATGTATGTGCACGGCCCGTTCAAGCTGCAGGCGGAGTACATGCGGGCCCGCGTGGACGGCATCGACGGCGACGACTTCGACGGCGACAGCTGGTACGTCAGCGGCCTGTGGAATCTCACCGGCGAGACCTGGAGCTACCGCAACGGCGTGCCCAGCACGCCCGAGCCCGACGCGCCCGCGCGCGGCCTGTGGCAGCTCGGCCTGCGCTACGACCGCATCGACCTCGACGACGGCGCCGTGCGCGGCGGCGCCTTCGACGCCGTCACCGCGGGCGTGAACTGGTACCTCCGGTCCAACTTCAAGCTGATGTTGAACTACGTCGCCGTGGACAGCCGCCGCGCCGGGATCGACGACGCCCCGAACATCGTGGAGGCCCGGGCGCAGTTCCATTGGTGAGAGCGGGCTGGGCCCCTGGGCCCTGGGCCCTGGGCCCTGGGCTCTGGGCTCTGGGCTCTGGGCTCTGGGCTCTGGGCTTAGGGGCTTAGGGGCTTAGGGGCTTAGGGGCTTAGGGGCTTGGGGCTTGGGGCTTGGGGCTGGGAGGGTGGGCGCGGCGTGTGTCGGACGCGCTACCCTTTCCGCACGATCCGCATGTACGCCCAGCCCTGCGCCCTGAGCCCTGAGCCCTGCCCCCATGACCGGAAAATGACAGCCCGTCCGCGGCCGGACGGCACTGTCACATAGTTGTCATGCAACTGTTTTCTCATACCGCGATCCTTCCGGGACGCGCTGTGTCCGCCCCGGCCGCACCGCCGACCCTCCAGGAGTGTTCCATGCCCGCATCCGCTTCGCATGCCCCGCTTCGCCACGCCCTGATCGCCCTCGTCGCCGCGGTGGCCGTCACGGCCTGCTCCGGCAACGACGGCGCGCCGACCCCTGGCACGGCGCCCGGTGGCGCGCCCGCAGCGGACGCCGCGACCGGCGACCGCGTCACCGCCCAGATCACCGGCGCCGGCGCCTCCTTCGTCTTCCCGGTCATGTCGCGGTGGTCGAGCGACTACGCCGCCGCGACCGGCAGCCGCGTGAACTACCAGTCGATCGGCTCGGGCGGCGGCATCGCCCAGATCAAGGCGGGCACCGTCGACTTCGGTTCCTCGGACGCGCCGCTGCCGCCCGACGAGCTCGAAGCCGCGGGCCTCGCCCAGTTCCCGTCGGTCATCGGCGGCGTGGTGCCTGTCGTCAACCTCGACGGCATCACCCCGGGCCAGCTCAGGCTGACCGGCGCGGTCCTCGCCGACATCTTCCTCGGCCGCATCACCGACTGGGGCGACGCGCGCATCGCCGAGATCAACCCGGGCGTGCAGATCCCGGCCGGCCGCATCACCGTGGTCCACCGCTCGGACGGCTCGGGCACCACCTTCAACTTCGCGAACTACCTCTCCAAGGTCAGCCCGGATTGGCAGTCCTCGGTGGGCGAAGGCACCAGCGTGCGCTGGCCGACCGGCATCGGCGGCAAGGGCAACGAGGGCGTGGCGGCCTACGTGCAGCAGGTGCGCGGCAGCATCGGCTACGTCGAGCTGTCCTACGCGCTGCAGAACCAGATGAGCCACACCGCGCTGCAGAACCGCGCCGGCAACTTCGTCGAGCCCAACAGCGAGAGCTTCCAGGCTGCCGCCGCCAGCGCCGACTGGGCGAACGCGCAGGACTTCCACCTGGTGATGACCGACGCGCCGGGCGAGCAGTCCTGGCCGATCGCGGCGACCAACTTCATCCTGGTCCACAAGCAGCCGCGCGACGCCGCCCGCGGGCGCGCCGTGCTCGACTTCTTCACCTGGGTCTACGCCAACGGCGACGCCCAGGCGGAAGCGCTCGACTACGTCCCGCTGCCGGATGAGCTGGTGCAGCAGATCGAGGCCTACTGGGCCGAGACCGTCTCGCGCTGACGCAGCGCATCCGCGCCGGCGGCGTCGACGACGCCGCCGGCACACGACCGTTACCCAGCCGCCACCGCGGCGCGGCACATCCGGGGACCTCCTCGCCTTGGCCACTCAGCCCGAACTCGCCGTCGTCACGCCGGACCCGCAACGCGCGCTGCGCGACCGCGCCGACACCCGCAACGATCGCCTGTTCCGCGCGATGTTCACGGCCGCGGGCCTGTTCGTCCTGGTCTCGCTGGTCGCCGCGGCGCTGTCCATGGCCTGGGGCGGCCGCGACGCGTTCGCGACCTTCGGCTGGGCGTTCCTGACCACCGCCGAGTGGAACGTCGCCCTGCGCGAGTTCGGCGCGCTGGTGCCCATCTTCGGCACCCTGGTGTCGGCGGGCATCGCCATGGTCATCGCGGTGCCGGTCAGCTTCGGCATCGCCATCTTCCTCACCGAGGTCGCGCCGCCGTGGATGCGCACCCCGGTCGGGACCGCGATCGAGCTGCTCGCCGGCATCCCGTCGATCATCTACGGCATGTGGGGCCTGTTCGTGCTCGCGCCGGTGCTGTCGCGCACCGTCTACCCCTGGATCAACGACTCGCTGGGCCAGGTGCCCGGCATCGGCCTGCTGTTCAGCGGCCCGCCGCTCGGCATCGGCATGCTCACCGCCGGCCTGGTGCTGGCGGTGATGGTGATCCCCTTCATCGCCTCGGTGATGCGCGAGGTGTTCCTGACCGTCCCGACCCGCCTCAAGGAGTCCTCCTACGCGCTCGGCTCGACCACCTGGGAGGTGGTCTGGGACGTGGTCCTGCCCTACACGAAGTCGGCGGTGATCGGCGGCATCTTCCTGGGCCTGGGCCGCGCGCTCGGCGAGACCATGGCGGTGACCTTCGTCATCGGCAACGCCTACCGCATCTCGCCCTCGCTGCTGGAGCCGGGCACGTCCATCGCCGCGACCATCGCCAACGAGTTCGCCGAGGCCGTCGACCCGCTGCACCGCTCCACCCTGCTCGCGCTCGGCTTCGTCCTGTTCGCGCTGACCTTCATCGTGCTGTCGATCGCCAAGCTCATGCTGATGCGCCTGCAGCGCCGGGAGGGCCGCTGATGAGCGCCTACGCCGAGAAGCTCTACCGCCGCCGCCGGCTGGTCAACGCCGTGGCGATGGTGCTGTCGGTCGCCGCGGCGATCTTCGGCCTGTTCTTCCTGCTGTGGATCCTGTGGACCACGCTGACGAAGGGGCTGGGCGCGATGAACGCCGACCTCTTCACGATGATGACGCCGCCGCCGAACGAGCGCGGCGGCCTGCTCAACGCCTTCTTCGGCAGCGCGGTGATCTGCGCCCTGGCGATCCTGCTGGGCGCGCCCATCGGCGTGGCCGCGGGCACCTATCTCGCCGAGTACGCGAACTACCGCAAGCTCGGCGCGGCGATCCGCTTCGTCAACGACATCCTGCTGTCGGCGCCGTCGATCGTGCTGGGCCTGTTCGTGTACACCATCGTGGTGCTGCAGATGGGCCACTTCTCCGCGCTGGCCGGCGCCATCGCGCTGGCCTTCATCGCGCTGCCGGTGATCGTGCGCACCACCGACGAGATGCTGCGCCTGGTCCCGACCCAGATGCGCGAGGCCGCGCTCTCGCTCGGCGTGCCGCAGTGGAAAGTCATCGTGCAGGTGCTCTACCGTGGCTCCATGTCCGGCATCGTCACCGGCGTGCTGCTGGCGCTGGCCCGCATCTCCGGCGAGACCGCGCCGCTGCTGTTCACCGCCTACAGCAACCAGTTCTGGAGCACCGACCTGATGGCGCCGATGGCGAACGTGCCCATGGTGATCTTCCAGTACGCCATGAGCCCCTTCCATTCCTGGAACCAGCTGGCCTGGGCCGGCGCCTTCGTGGTGACCGTCTTCGTCCTGCTGCTGTCCCTCTGCGCGCGCCTGATCCTGCTGCGCAACCGCGTCCCCAACGACTGACAGCGAACGCTTCCCCGTGACCGAATCCGACCGGAAACCCGCCCTGGACACCCGACTCTCGATGGCCGGCGCGCTGCCGGGCAGGAGCGAGCAGGCCGAGACCCGCGACAAGCTGGTCGCGCGCGGCCTCACCTTCCACTACGGCGACTTCCAAGCGCTCAAGACCATCGACCTGGCGATCCCGGAGAAGCGCGTGACCGCGCTGATCGGCCCGTCCGGCTGCGGCAAGTCGACCCTGCTGCGCATCTTCAACCGCATCTACTCGATCTACCCCGGCCAGCGCGCCGAAGGCGAGATCCTGCTCGACGGCGAGAACATCCTCGACCCGCGCTACCCGCTCAACCGGCTGCGCTCCAAGGTCGGCATGGTGTTCCAGAAGCCGGTGCCGTTCCCGATGTCGATCTACGACAACGTCGCCTACGGCCTGAAGCACCACGAGAAGCTCAAGCGCAGCGAGCTGGACGACCGCGTCGAGCAGGCCCTGAACCAGGCCGCGCTGTGGCCCGAGGTGAAGGACAAGCTCAAGCGCAGCGCGCTGGGCCTGTCCGGCGGCCAGCAGCAGCGCCTGTGCATCGCGCGCGCGGTGGCGCTGCGGCCGGAGGTGATCCTGTTCGACGAACCGACCTCGGCGCTCGACCCGATCGCGACCGGCAAGATCGAACAGCTCGTCGCCGAGCTCAAGAGCGACTACACCATCGCCATCGTCACCCACAACATGCAGCAGGCCGCGCGCTGCTCCGACTACACCGCCTTCATGTACCTGGGCGAGCTGGTCGAGCACGGCCCCACCGACGTACTCTTCAGTCGTCCGGCGAAGCAGCAGACCGAGGACTACATCACGGGCCGTTTCGGCTGACCGCGGGAGCGCCCCGATGGGCCAGGAGCACATCTTGAAGAGCCACGACAACGAACTGGCACGACTCACCGACGAGATCGTGCGCATGGGCGAGATCGCCATCGAGCAGCTGCGCGAGGCCATGGTCGCGCTGCAGCGGCGCGACGCGACGAGCGCCGAGAGCGTGATCGCCCGCGACGTCGACATCGACGAGCTCGAGCGGGTGGTCAGCGAGGACGTGGTGCAGTTGGCCCTGCACGGTCCGATGGCGCGCGACCTCCGCGAGATCCTGGCGGCGCTGCGCATCGCATCGGCGATCGAGCGCGTGGGCGACTACGCCGCCAACGTCGCCAAGCGCTCCGTCGCCCTCGGCTTCACCCCGCCGCCGCCGCAGGCGCGCGGCCTCGGCCCGCTGGCCGAGATCGCCATCGAGATGCTCGAGCAGGTGCTGCAGGCCTACCGCGACCGGGACGCCGACGTCGCCGCCGCCGTGCGCGCGCGCGACGCCGAGCTCGACGCGCTGTACACGGCGCTGTTCCGCGAGCTGCTGACCTACATGGCCGAGGATCCGAGGATGATCTCCTCGTCGATCCACCTGCTGTTCGTGGCCAAGAACATCGAGCGCATCGGCGACCACGCGACCAACATCGCCGAGAACATCTGGTACGTGGTGCACGGCGAGGCGCCGCGGCAGGAACGGACCAAGCTCGACCGCACCTCGGGCGGGTGAACCGCCGCTGCGCGCCGGCCGCCGCGACGGCGGCGGCACGCGGGCCCGGTGCTATTCTCGCCGCATGACCGAGACCTCCCCGACGCGCTCGATGGCGGCGCGTTTCCGTGGCTTCCTGCCCGTCGTCGTCGACGTGGAGACGGGCGGCTTCGACCCCGAGCGGCACGCCCTGCTCGAGATCGCCGCCGTGCCGATCGACCTGGACGCCCGCGGGGACCTGGTCCCGGGACCGACGGTGACGACGCACGTCGAGGCCTTCCCCGGCGCGGAGCTCGACCCGAAGTCGCTCGAGATCACGGGCATCGACCCCACGCATCCCTTCCGCGACGCCAAGCCGGAGAAGGAGGCGCTCGACCTCATCTTCGCGCCCCTCCGTGCCGCGGTGAAGAAGCACGGCTGCCAACGCGCCATCCTGGTCGGGCACAACGCCCACTTCGACATCGGCGTGCTCAACGCCGCCATCCGCCGTACCGGCCACAAGCGCAGCCCCTTCCACCCGTTCAGCGTGTTCGACACCGTCACCCTGGCCGGTCTCGCCTACGGACAGACCGTCCTCAGCCGGGCGGTGCAGGCTGCGGGCCTGGAGTGGAACGCCAGCGAGGCGCACTCGGCGGTCTACGACGTCGAGCGCACCGCGGAGCTGTTCTGCGCCGTCCACAACCGCTGGCAGGCGATGAGCCGCGCCCTGCTGCTGCAGCCCGCCCCGGTGCCCGCGCCCGCCGGCTGATCGCTGTATCCCAGGCACCGGCTTGCCGCCCGGCGGAGCGCGGTCGCAGACTCGGGCTCCCCGCCCCGTGCGCCGCCACGCGAAGGAGCCTGCGATGATCCACGATTCCATCCTCGGAACGGTCGGCAACACCCCCATCGTCCGCATCAACCGTCTCGCGCCCGAGGGCGTGGAGATGTACGCGAAGCTGGAGTACTTCAATCCGCTGTCGTCGGTGAAGGACCGCCTGGCGCTGGCGATCGTCCTGGACGCGGAGGCCAGCGGCGCGCTGAAGCCCGGCCAGACCATCGTCGAGGCGACGTCGGGCAACACCGGCATCGCGCTGGCCGGCATCGCCGCCGCCCGCGGCTATCCCTTCGTCGCCTTCATGACCGAGACCTTCTCGGTGGAGCGCCGCAAGCTCATGCGTGCGCTGGGCGCCAGGGTCGTCCTCACCCCGGCCGCCGAGCGCGGCACCGGCATGGTGCGGGCCGCGAAGGCGTTCGCGGAGAAGCACGGCGCCTTCCTCGCCAACCAGTTCGCCAATCCGGCCAACCCGCGCTTCCACGCGGCGACCACCGGCCCGGAGATCCTGCAGGACTTCGCCCGCCGGCGGCTGGACTGGTTCGTCTCCGGCTACGGCACCGGCGGCACCATCTCCGGCGCGGGCCGCGTGCTCAAGGCCGCGCGGCCGGACCTGAAGATCGCGGTGACCGAGCCTGCGGGGGCGGCACTGCTGTCCGGCAACGAGTGGAAGCCGCACAAGATCCAGGGCTGGACGCCGGACTTCCTGCCCGAGGTGCTGGACCGCACGGTCTTCGACCGCATCGTGCCCGTGGACGACGTCCTCGCCCGCGACACCGCACGCGCCCTCGCGCAGAAGGAGGGCATCTTCTGCGGCATCTCGTCGGGCGCCACCTTCGCCGCCGCGCTGGAGATCGCGCGCGACGCCGCGCCGGGAACCGTCATCCTCGCCACCATCCCCGACACCGGCGAACGCTACCTCTCGACCTTCCTGTTCGAGGGCATCGAGGAAGGCTCGGACGAGGAATGGCTCAAGGGCCTGGAGGCGCGCTCGACGGCGGGGTTGCCGTAGGGGCGGCTGAGAGCACGGGAACGGAATCGGGAGCTGGAATCCAGAGGCGGGAATTGGGAACTGGGAATCGGGACCTGAAGCGTCCGAGGCCAGTTCCCGGTTCCCGCCTTTCCCGCCCCCCAGGTCCCGATTCCCGATTCCCGCCTCACCCTTCCCGCTTCATCCAGCGCCCGCTTCACCTCAAAACGGCGGCCTCCCGCCCTCGCCCTTCACCTCGTCCCGCCGCGTGGGCTCGACGGACGACGGTGCCGGCTCCCGCGCGGTGGGGGCCGGCACGGGGCGTACGCGGCGGCGGCCGAGGTTGAGGTAGATGCCGACGCCGCTGATCACCGCCCAGGCGAGCGGAAGGGCGATGAAGGCGGTGAGGTTCAGCGTGTAGACCAGGCTGAACAGGGTGCAGAGCGCACCGACCAGGTTGATGGCCTGGAAGCTCAGCCGGTCGCCGCGCCAGGCCCCGATCTGCAACAGCAGCTGAGCCACGAGGATGCCGGCGACGCCGCCGAGCCCCAGCCAGTCGAACCACTGCAGTTGTTCCGCCATCTCCGACTCCTCCGTCCGCTGCTCTCGTTCCCTTGCGCGGCCGGCGTGCCGCCCGCGATCAGGCCGCCCGCTGCCGCACCGCCTCGAACAGGGCCACGCCCGCGGCGACCGACACGTTGAGGCTCTCCATCTCGCCCGGCATCGGGATGCGCACCAGCCCGTCGCAGTGTTCGCGGGTGAGCCGGCGCAGGCCCTCGCCCTCGCCGCCCATCACCAGCGCGACGTTGCCCTTGAGATCCAGGCCGTAGAGCGAGGCATCGCCCTCGCCCGCCAGCCCGTAGACCCAGACGCCGGCGTCCTTGAGCGTGCGCAGGGTCCGCGCGAGATTGGTGACACGGACCACGGGGATGCGGTCCGCGGCGCCCGACGCGGTCTTGCGCACGGTGGCGTTCACCGGCGCCGAGCGGTCCTTCGGGATCACCACGGCGGTCACGCCCGCCGCCGCCGCGCTGCGCAGGCAGGCGCCGAGGTTGTGCGGATCCTGCACGCCGTCCAGCACCAGCACCAGCGCCCGCCCCGCGGCCGCCTCGACCAGCTCCGGCAGCTCGCGCTCGTCCCAGGTCCGCGCCGCCTCGTAACGCGCGGCGGCGCCCTGGTGCCGCGCGCCGCCGCTGATGCCGTCCAGCGCCTGCGCGGACACCCGGCGCACGGCGATGCCGAGATCCTGCGCCTCCCGTTCGAGCGCCGCCACGCGCGGATTCCTGGCGCCGGCCTCGACCAGCACTTCGCGCACGTGCGCGGCGTCGTTCTCGATGGCCGAGGCGACGGCGTTGATGCCGACGACCCAGCTGGTCCCACTGCTCATGCGCGGTCCTTCTTCCTGCGCCCCTGCTTCGCGACGGGTTCGTCGCGCTCCTCGATCAGCCTGAAGTCGATCTTGCGGTCCTCCACGCTCGCGCGCAGCACCTGGATGTGCACGCGGTCGCCCAGCCGGAACGCGGTGCCCCGACGCTCGCCGGAGAGCATCTTCCGGATCGGGTCGAAGTGGTAGTAGTCGCGCGGCAACTGGGTGACGTGCACCAGCCCGTTGACCTTGGAGTCGTCGAGCTCGACGAACAGGCCGAACGAGGTCACGCCGCTGATGGTGCCGGCGAACTGCCCGCCGACGTGCTGCTCCATCCACGCCGCGCGGAAGCGCTCGTCGACCTCGCGCTCGGCCTCGGTGGCGCGACGCTCGCGCTCCGAGCACTGCAGCGCCAGCGCGACCATGTCGTTGTCGCTGTAGAGGTAGCCCGGCGGGCGGCCGCCGCCGAGGGCGTACTTGATCGCGCGGTGCACCAGCAGG
The DNA here is from genome assembly GCF_042654365.1 of Coralloluteibacterium thermophilum. NCBI lineage: Bacteria > Pseudomonadati > Pseudomonadota > Gammaproteobacteria > Lysobacterales > Lysobacteraceae > Coralloluteibacterium > Coralloluteibacterium thermophilum. The sequence continues at coordinate 49,362 of NZ_JBHSGG010000031.1, read as the reverse complement.
TCGGGATAGCGGCGGATCGGCGAGGTGAAGTGCGCATAGGCCTCGAGCGCGAGCCCGAAGTGGCCGACGTTCTCCGCCGAGTACACCGCCAGGCTCTGGCTGCGCAGCAGCACCGATTCGATCAGGGCCGCGTCCGGCCGCTCGCGCACCTTCTTCAGCAGCGCAGTGAAGTCGCGCGGCTGCACCTTGTTCCACGACGGCATCTTGAGCCCGAACTCCTGCAGGAACTCGAGCAGGTCCTCGTACTTCTGCTCCGGCGGGCGGTCGTGGATGCGGAACGGCGCGGGGATCTGCGCCGCCAGCAGGTGCTTCGCGGCCTCGACGTTCGCCGCGATCATGCACTCCTCGATCAGCTTGTGGGCGTCGTTGCGCTGGAGCATGCCGGCCTGCACGACCTCGCCGGCCGGCCCGATCACGAAGCGGGTCTCGGAGGACTCGAACTCGATCGCGCCGCGCTTCTGCCGCGCCTTGGCGAGCACGTGGTAGAGCTGGTGCAGGCGCTGGACCTGCGGCAGCAGGCCGCCGATGCGGCCGAGCGCGTCCTCGCGGTCGGCATCGAGCACGCCGTCGCCGACCGCGTTCCACACCTGCGTGTAGGTGAGGCGCGCATGCGAGCGCATCACCGCCTCGTAGAACTTCGAGCCGCGGACATTGCCCTCGCGGTCGATCTGCATGTCGCAGACGAAGCACATGCGGTCCACGTCCGGCTTCAGCGAGCAGATGCCGTTGGACAGCGTCTCCGGCAGCATCGGGACCACGAAGCCGGGGAAGTACACCGACGTCGCGCGCTTGACCGCCTCGTCGTCGAGCGGCGTGCCCGGCTTGACGTAGTGCGAGACGTCGGCGATGGCGACGATCAGGCGGAAGCCCTGGCGGTTGGGTTCGCACCACACCGCGTCGTCGAAGTCCTTGGCGTCCTCGCCGTCGATGGTGACCAGCGGTACGTCGCGCAGGTCGACGCGGCCGGCGGCGTCCTCGGCGGGCACCTCCACCGGTACGCGCGCGGCCTCGGCCAGCACCTCCGGCGGGAACTCGTGCGGCAGCTCGTGGCCGTGGATGGCGGTGGTGACCACCAGCGACGGCGTCAGCCGGTCGCCGAGCACGCTGAGCACGCGGCCGAACGGGGGCCGCATGCCCGCCTGCGGCTGCACGATCTCGCAGACCACGAGCTGGCCGGCGCGCGCGCCGCCGCGCGCGTCCGGCGGGATCATCACGTTGTGCAGCATGCGGCGGTCGTCGGGAGCCACGAAGCCGATGCCGCCTTCCTCCTGGTAGCGGCCGATCAGGCGCGTCGTGCGGCGCTCCAGCACCTCCACGATCGCGCCCTCGCGGCGCCCGCGGCGGTCGACGCCGGTGACGCTCGCCAGCACGCGGTCGCCATGCATGACCTTGCGCAGCTCGGCCGGCGGCAGGAACAGGTCGTCGCCGCCCGCGTCGGTGCGGAGGAAACCGAAGCCCTCCGGGTTGGCGATGACCGTGCCCGGGACGAGGTCGAGACGCCGCGCCACCGCGTAGCCGCCGCGGCGGTTGGCGATCAGCTGGCCGTCGCGCAGCATCGCGCCCAGCCGGCGGCTGAGGGCGACGAAGCGGTCCGGCGCGGTCAGGCCCAGGGTGTGCGCGAGCTGCTCGGCGGTGAGCGGGCCGTCGGCGTCGCCGAGGACGCCGAGGATGACCTCGCGACTGGCGATGGGGTTCTCGTAGCGGGCGGCCTCGCGCTCGGCATGCGGATCGGCGCGCTCCTGCCGCGGCGGCGCGCCCACGGCGCCCGTGGCCTCGAGGGTGCGCGGCTTCTTGGTCCGGCCTCCCGCCTTGGCGGGTGCGGCCTTGGCGCCAGGGCCGCCGTCGGCCTTCTTGCCCTTGCGCGGGCGCTCGCCCTCGGCGGGTGCGGGTTGGAGGGGCTCGGGCAGCCAGCCCGGCAGTTTGTTCGCGCGGCCCTTGTCGCCGCGCCTGGTGGGTTTCGTCATGCGCAGGATGGTACACGTCGCTTCGTGAGCGCCGGTTGGGCGCGTCGCGGCGTCCGCGCACGGATCCGCGAAAAGTCCGTTGACAGGCCCGCGCACCAGGCGTAAATTGCGCGGCTCGCTCCGGCGAGAAGTCACTGCCCAGGTGGCGGAATTGGTAGACGCACTAGCTTCAGGTGCTAGCGTTCGCGAGAACGTGGAGGTTCGAGTCCTCTCCTGGGCACCAACATCGCATCGGGATCGGCAACGGTCCCGGCGCAGAACGAGAAACCCGCTCACCGAGCGGGTTTTTTGTTGCCTGCGCAAGGCGAAGGCGGAGCGGGCCTCAGGAGCAGGCGAGGCAGGCCGCGCCCGCGTCCCGCTCCTCTCGACCCGCTCCCCAGGCAGCGCGCTACGCGCGCTCACCCCCATCCCGGCCTTCCCCCGCAGGCGGGGGAAGGAGCCTGGGCAGCGGGAGGTGAGAGATGGAAAAGCGAGAAACGAGAGGAAGCGCGATCACCCGCACTCGTTTCCCGCTCCTCTCCACGCACTCCTCGAGCCAGCCCTACGCCGCGCCGCTGAGGTGCTCGTAGAGGATGAACGCGCCGATGCCGATGAGGACGATCCCGCCGATCACCTCCGCGCGGCGGCCGATCATCGCGCCGACCAGGCGGCCGAGCATGATGCCCAGGGTCACCATCAGCAGCGTTGTCGCCCCCACCGTCAGCGCCACCGGGAGGATGGGCACTTCGAGGAAGGCGAGGCTGGCGCCCACGGCCATGGCGTCGATGCTGGTGGCGAAGCCGGTCGCGGCGATCGCCCAGAATCCATGCCGCACCGGGCGCTCGACCAGGCCGTCGTCGCGCAGTCCCGCGTGGATCATGCGCGCGCCCAGCACGCCCAGCAGGCCGAACGCGATCCAGTGGTCGAAGGCGGTGATGTAGCTGGCCGCGGCAGCGCCGATGGCCCAGCCGATCACCGGCGTCACCGCCTCGATGCAGCCGAAGATGAGGCCGATGCGCAGGGCCTCGCGCCACCGCGGCCGCTGCAGCACGGCGCCCTTGCCGATCGCCGCGGCGAAGGCGTCGGTGGACATGGCGAGAGCGAGGAGCACGACCGAAACGGCGTTCATGCGGGCCAGCGGGGTCGGGCGGATGCGGCCACGACACGACGGTGCGCCCGACCCGCTGGCACCGGCATGTCGATGGTCTCGCCAACCTGGACTGGCTGCCCGTACCACGGTGCACGTCGTGCGCCGAGTGTGTTGATACGGGCGCTTCCGGGGGTGGAAGCAGGCTACTCCCCAAAGATGGCGCCTAGTGTAGCAGCGACGCGGGAGGGGCGCCGCCGCGACGGTTCAGCCCGCCGCGGCCAGCGGCTGCGTGCGCGCCTCCAGCCAGGCCAGCGCCGCGCCCTCCAGCAGGGGGGCGAGGGCATCGCGCACCCGAGCGTGGTAGGCGTCCAGCCAGGCCCGTTCGCCCGCATCCAGCCGGTCGAGGTCGATGCAGCGCAGGTCGATGGGGCACAGGGTGAGCGTCTCGAACTCCAGGAAGTCGCCGGACCCGCCGGGCACGTCCGCAGGCTGGTTCAGGACCAGGTTCTCGATGCGCACGCCCCAGCGTCCCGGGCGGTAGGTGCCGGGCTCGATGGAGGTGATCATGCCCGGCAGCATCGCCATCTGCGGCGAAGGCGCGGCCCGCCACGACAGCGCCTGCGGCGCCTCGTGCACGGCCAGGAAGTAGCCGACGCCGTGCCCGGTGCCATGGCCGTAGTCGATGCCGTCCGCCCACAGCGGCGCGCGGGCGATGGCGTCGAGCAGGGGCGCGGCGATGCCGGCCGGGAAGCGCGCGCGCGACAGCGCGATCAACCCCTTCAGCACGCGGGCGCAGTCGGCCTTCTGCTCCGGGCTCGGCGTCCCCACCGGCAGCATGCGCGTGACGTCGGTGGTGCCGCCCAGGTATTGGGCGCCGGAGTCCACCAGCAGCAGGCCGTCGCCTGCGATGCGCGCATGCGCCGCGGCGGTCGCGCGGTAGTGCGGCATGGCGCCGTTGCCGTTGAAGCCCGCAATGGTGGCGAAGCTGGGCGAGACGTAGCCGGGACGCGCCGCCCGCGCGGCCAGCAGGAGGGCGTCCACGTCGAGCTCCGTGAGCGCCTCGCCGGCGGCGAGACGCGCCTCGATGGCCGCGAAGGCCACGCACAGCGCAGCGCCGTCCTGGCGCATGGCCTCGCGCACGTGCGCGGCCTCGGCCTCGCTCTTGCGGGCCTTGAAGGCCACGCTGGGGTTCGGCGCGCGCACCTGCCGCACCGTGTCCGGCACGTCGGCGAGCACGCCGGCGGTCACGCGGTCGGGATCGACCAGCAGGACGTCCCCCGCCGGCAGGGTGCGCAGCGCGCCGCCGAGCGCGGCGTAGTCGGCCACCGTCACCCCGTCCGCGGCGAGCGCGTCGATGTACGCCGGCGCCAGCTTGCCGGCGCCCACGAACAGGCGCGCGCCCGCCTCGCCCACGAGCAGGTGCGCGAGGAAGACGGGATTGAAGGCGACGTCGCTGCCGCGGAGGTTGAGCAGCCAGGCGACGTCGTCGAGGCTCGACACCAGATGCCACTGCGCCGCGTGCCCGCGCATCGCCTCGCGCAGGCGCCCCAGCCGCGCGCCTCGCGGCTCGGTCGCCCACGGCGCCGCATGCTCGACCACGGGCGCGCCGGGCAGTCCGGGCCGCTCCGGCCATGCCGCGCCGGGGAGGTCCAGGTCCTCGCGCAGGCGGATGCCGCGCGGCGCGAGCAGCGCACGCAGGCGCTCGGCCACCGACAGCGCCAGCACGCTGCCGTCCACGGCCACCACGTCTCCCTCCCCCAGATTCGCGGCCAGCCAGTCCATGTACACCGGGCTGCGCGAGTCGGGCAGCTTCATCATGCTCACGCCGCTGCCGGCGAGCTCGGCTTCGGCCTGCTCCCAGTACCGGCTGTCGGTCCACATGCCGGCGAAGTCGTGGCCGACCACCAGGGTGCCGACGGAGCCGCTGAAGCCCGAGAACCAGCGGCGCGCCTGCCAGCGCTTCGGGAGGTACTCGGACAGGTGCGGGTCCGACGACGGGACCAGGCAGGCGGCGACACCGGCGGCGCGCATGGCGGCGCGGAGCGCGGCGAGACGGGGCGGGACCGGGTGTTCGGGCGTGGACGACATGGCGTTCCTCGCGGCTGCGGCGGCCTGCGCGGCGCCGGGCCGCAAACGACGAAGGCCGCATCGCTGCGGCCTTCGGGCGGGGGCTTCGCCGGTCAGGCGAAGGCGTCGCGCAGGATGATGTTGGAGTTGCGGTCGGGGCCGGTCGAGACCATGGCCAGCGGGCAGCCCACCAGTTCCTCGAGGGCGCGCAGGTAGGCGCGCGCCGCCGGCGGAAGCCTGTCCCACTCCGTGATGTCGTGGGTGGACTCGGTCCAGCCGGGGAACTCCAGGTACTCCGGCTCGCACTCGTCCCAGCCGGCCGCATCCAGCGGCGCGTACTCGGTGGTCTTGCCGCGGTACTTGTAGGCGATGCACATCTTCAGGCTCGGCAGGCCGTCGAGCACGTCGAGCTTGGTGACGCACAGGCCGGTGATGCCGTTGATCGCCACGGCGCGCTTGAGCGCGACGATGTCGATCCAGCCGCAGCGGCGCGGGCGCCCGGTGGTGGCGCCGAACTCCTGGCCGCGCTCGCGCAGCGCCTCGCCGAGCTCGTCGTGCAGCTCGGTCGGGAACGGGCCGCCGCCGACGCGGGTCGCGTAGGCCTTGGCGATGCCGAGCACGTAGTCGATGGCCTCCGGGCCCACGCCGGTGCCGGCGAGCGCGCCGCCGGTGGTGGTGTTGCTGGAGGTCACGTAGGGGTAGGTGCCGTGGTCGATGTCGAGCAGCGAGCCCTGCGCGCCCTCGAACAGGATGCGCTTGCCCTGCTTGCGCAGGTCGTGCAGCAGGCCGGCCACGTCGTGCTTCATCGGCTCCACGTACTCGCCGAAGGCGAGCGCGTCGTCGAGGGTCTGCTTCACGTCGATCGCGTCGACGCCCAGGTACTTGGTCAGCACGAAGTTGTGGTAGTCGAGCGCGCTCTCGAGCTTCTCCGCGAGCTGCTTGGGATAGGCCAGATCGGCCACGCGCACGCCGCGCCGGGCGACCTTGTCCTCGTAGGCGGGGCCGATGCCGCGTCCGGTGGTGCCGATGGCCTTGCCGCCGGCGGCCTTCTCGCGCGCCTGATCCAGGGCGATGTGGTACGGCATGATCAGCGGCGTGGCCGGGCTGATCTTCAGGCGCGAGCGCACCTCGATGCCCTGCCCCTCGAGCTCGGCGATCTCCTTCTGCAGGGCCGCGGGCGACAGCACCACCCCGTTGCCGATCAGGCACAGCACGCCCTCGCGCAGGATGCCCGAGGGAATCAGGTGCAGGATGGTCTTCTTGCCGCCGATGACCAGGGTGTGGCCGGCGTTGTGGCCGCCCTGGAAGCGGACCACCGCGCCCACCTGCTCGGTGAGGAGATCGACGATCTTGCCCTTGCCCTCGTCGCCCCACTGGGCGCCCAGGACCACCACTGACTGACCCACGGCCTTGCTCCTTGATGCGAAGTGCCTTCGGTGGCACCGGTGAGAGACCCTTGGCCGGAGCGGGCGCGCTTCGGCGCCGCCCACCCGCAGACAAGGAAAAAGCCGGGGGTGTCCCGGCTTTTGCGAATTATCCAAGAAAACCGCCGGCTGCGCAGCCGCGGCCGTTCAGCCGGCGGCTCAGCGCACCGCCTGGAGCAGCACCAGGCCGAGGCCGATGGCCAGCGCCCCCGCGACCCGCAGGGCCCGGTCCGGCATGCGCAGCATGCTGAACGCGGCCCGCTTCCAGGTGCGGGGGACCGCGAACAGCATCAGGCCCTCCAGCACCAGCACGAGGCAGAGCGCCGCCCAGAGGTTGGCGCCCATGCGGTCAGCGCGCCGGACCGGCCTGGTCGAAGTACCGCATCAGCTCGGAGTCCTTGTCGAGCACCAGGGTCGCACGGCCGTCCGCGAAGGCGTTCCGGTAAGCATCGAGGCTGCGGTAGAAGCTGTAGAACTCCGCATCCTGCCCGTAGGCCTGGGCGTAGGTCGCGGCCGCGCCGGCGTCGCCTTCACCGCGCAGGCGCTGGGCGTCGCGCTCGGCCTCCGCGAGGATCACCGCACGCTGGCGGTCCGCTTCGGACTGGATGGTCTGGCGGATCTCGTCGCCCTCGGCGCGCAGCTCGTTGGCCACCCGCAGGCGTTCGGCGCGCATGCGGCGGAACACGGACTCCAGCACGCCGCTGTCCTCGGGCAGGTCGATGCGCTTGATGCGCACGTCCACCACCTCGATGCCGAAGCCGGCGGCCGCCTGGTTGGCGACCTCGACGAAGCGCGCCGAGAGGTTGGTGCGCTCGCCGCCCACGACTTCCTGCAGGGTGCGCTGGTTGATCTCGTTGCGGATGGCCTGCTTCACGACCGGGTCCAGGCGCGCGATGGCGTTGGTCTCCAGGCCGCCCAGCGAGGTGTAGTAGCGCCGTGCCTCGGCGATGCGCCACTTCACGAAGAAGTCGACGTTGACGTCCTTCTTCTCGCTGGTCAGGTAACGCTCCGGCGCCGACTCCAGGGTCAGGATGCGGCGGTCGAAGGTGACCGGGGTCTGCACGATCGGCAGCTTGAAGTGCAGGCCGGGCGGCAGGTCGCTGCGGACCACGCGGCCGAGCTGGATGACCATGCCGGTCTGCGCTTCGTTGACGCGGAACACCGAGCCCAGCAGCAGCAGGACCACGAGCGCCGCGATGGCGATGACGATGGGTCTCATGTCAGCGGCCCTCCGGACGGGTGGCCCGCGTGGGGCGTTCGGTGTTGCGCTGCGCCGCTGCGGCGCGCTCGGCCTGCGCGGCCATGCCGGCGTTGGTCAGGTCGGGCGTCGCCGTCGAGGCCGCGGGCAGGCGGCTCAGGCCGCCCGGCGGCAGGCCGCCGCTCTCGGTCGGCAGGTAGAGCACGTTGCCGGTGTCGCCCGAGTAGACCTTGCGGTTGGCGGCCAGCACCTCCTGCATGGTGTCGAGGTAGAGGCGACGGCGGGTCACCTCCGGCGCCTGCCGGTACTCGGCCGCGAGCAGGGTGAAGCGCTCGGCGTCGCCCTCGGCGCGGGCGAGCACGGCGGCCTTGTAGCCCTCCGCCTCGGTGCGGATGCGGGCGGCGGCACCGCGCGCCTCCGGCACCACGGTGCTGGCATAGGCCTGCGCCTCGCTCTCGATGCGCTCCTTGTCCTCGCGCGCGCTGATCGCGTCGTCGAAGGCGTCGCGCACCTCCACCGGCGGACGCGCGTCCGGCATGGCGAAGGTCGAGACCAGGATGCCGGTGCGGTAGCTCTCCAGGGAGGCCTGCAGCAGCTCCTGCGCGCGCGCAGCGAGCGCCGCGCGCTCGCCGGTGAGCACGCCGTCCATGATGCTGCCGCCGATCACGTCGCGCACCGCCGCCTCGGCCGCGTGCCGGAGGGTCTCCTCCGGCGCGGCATCGCCGAACAGGAACAGCGTGGGATCCGCGACCGCGTACTGCACTTCGTAGTTGATCTGCACGATGTTCTCGTCGCGCGTGAGCATGCGCACCTGGTCGGAGACGCGGCGCACGCTGGTGACGTCCACCTTGTGCACCGTCTCGAACGGCATCGGCAGCTTGAAGTTCGGGCCGGGCTCCATCACCCGCGCGAACTTGCCGAAGCGCAGGACCACGCCGCGCTGGCGCTCGTTGATCAGCTGGAAGCTGTCGAACACCAGCCACACCGCCGCCAGCAGAAGGACCAGCCACAGGGGATTGAAGCCGTCGCCGCCGCGGGAACCGCGGCTGCCGCCGTCGTTGTTGCCGCGACCGCCGCCGAACACACCCTTCAGGCGGCCGACGAAGGCCTCGATCTCCGAGTTGGGGTCCTTCCCCTTCCAGGGATCTTTGCTGCCCTTTCCGGGCTCGTTCCAGGCCATGCAGGCTCCGTCGCAGGGCGGACGCCGAGGCCGTAGACCAGGGCGCGCCGCGGGGGAAATCGCTCGATTGTAGGTAGGGGGGGCGCCCGGCTCAAGCCGAACGGCCGGCGGCACGGGCGTTCAGTCGACGTCGTCGCGCGGCGGCAGCAGGGCCCGCAGCGGCGCGGCGTCCGGTTCGGCGGCGATGCGCTCGGCCACGGTCAGGGGCATGTCCAGGCGCATGCGCCACCCGTCCTCGCCCAGGGTCTCGGCGACCACGCCGCCCGCCGCATGCAGGCGCGCATGCAGGCGCCCGGCTTCGGGCGGCAGGTGCAGCTCGCCGCCGACGCGGCGCAGGCGGAAACGCGCGTCGAGCGTCTCGCGCAGCAGGTCGATGCCGTCGCCGCGCTGCGCCGACAGCCAGATGCGCTCGCGCCCGCCCGGCGCCTCGGGCTCGTGGCGCGCGTCGGCGCCCTCGATCCGGTCGATCTTGTTGAACAGCAGCAGCTGCGGGATCTCGCCCGCCCCGATCTCCTCGAGGACGGCGTCGACCTGGGCGATGCGCTCCTCGCGCAGCGGATCGGCGGCATCGACCAGATGCAGCAGCAGATCCGCCTCGCGCGCCTCGGACAGCGTGGAGCGGAACGCGGCGACCAGTTCGTGCGGCAGGTCGCGCACGAAGCCGACGGTGTCCGAAAGCACCAGGGTGCCGGCCCCCGGCAGCCGCAGGCGGCGCACGGTCGGGTCGAGGGTCGCGAACAGCTGGTCCTCGGCGTACACCGAAGCGCCGGTCAGGGCGTTGAACAGCGTGGACTTGCCGGCGTTGGTGTAGCCGACGAGCGCCACGCGCGGCAATGCGTTGCGCTCCCGGGCGCGGCGCATCTGCGCCTGCTGGACCTCGACCTTGCCGAGCCGCTTCTGCAGCATGTCCACCCGCTTCTGCAGCAGGCGCCGGTCGGTCTCGAGCTGCGTCTCGCCGGGGCCGCGCAGGCCGATGGAACCGCCGCGCTGGCGCTCGAGGTGGGTCCAGCCGCGCACCAGGCGGGTCGCCAGGTGCCGCAGCTGCGCCAGCTCCACCTGCAGCTTGCCCTCGTGGGAGCGCGCGCGCAGGGCGAAGATGTCGAGGATGAGCCCGGTGCGGTCGACCACGCGCCGCCCGAGCGCCTTTTCGAGGTTGCGCTCCTGCACCGGCGTGAGCGCATGGTCCACCAGCACCAGGTCGGCGCCGGTGGCGTCGGCGAGCATCTTCGCCTCCTCCACCTTGCCGCTGCCGATGAAGGTGGCGGGACTCGGGCGGTCGATCCGCGCACCCAGGCTCGCCACCACCTGCGCCCCGGCCGAGCGCGCGAGTTCGGCGAACTCCTGCTCGGCGTCCTCGTCGACCCCGCCACGGTGCGGGTGGATCAGCAGGGCGTTCTCGCCCCGCCGCGAACGTTCGAAAAGCTCCAAGAGGACCTGTTTCCCGCCTGCGTCAGGCCGCCGGCTCGGCGGCTTCGGAATCGGATGCCGCGGCCCCGGCCGGCCCCATGCGCACGTTGCGCGCCGGCACCACGGTGGAGATGGCGTGCTTGTAGACCATCTGGCTCACGGTATTGCGCAACAGCACCACGAACTGGTCGAAGGACTCGATGGTCCCCTGCAGCTTGATGCCGTTGACGAGGTAGATCGATACGGGGACCCGCTCACGACGCAATGCGTTGAGGAACGGGTCCTGGAGGGACTGACCCTTGGACATGCTTCACCTGCTCTTCTTTTGTGCGCGCAGCGAGCCGGCGCGCCATCGGCAGCTCGAACGTTCTCGCGCCGCTCGGGGGTGCGGCGCGGCCGGGGAGCCGCCGGCGCCAGCGACGCCGGCCGGGGTGGAGCGGGCTCCAGGCCGGCGACGATGTTACACAGCGCTCCGGTCTTGATCGAGTGAGGGCGCGGCCGCCCGCCGCCCGAGGAACAGCCGCAGCGCGGCCTCGAGCTCGTCCCGCTGGTGCTGCGGATCGAGCCAGCGCGCCGCCGGATCCCCGCGCAGCCAGGTCAGCTGGCGCTTGGCGAGCTGCCGGGTCGCGGCGATCGCCTCGCTCCTGAACGCCGCGGCGTCGGTCGCGCCATCGAGATGGCGCCAGGCCTGCCGGTAGCCGACCGCGCGCATCGCAGGCAGGTCCGGGTGCAGGCGCGGATCGGCGCGCAGCCGGCGGACCTCGTCGAGGAAGCCCTGCTCCAGCATCTGGTCGAAACGCCGCGCGATCCGTGCGTGCAGGACCGCCCGGTCCGACGGCGCCAGCACCAGGCGCAGGACGCGGAAGGGAAAGCGGCGCCGCGTCGCCCCCTCTGCCTGCCAGGCGCTCAGCGGCCGCCCGCTGACCCGCCAGACCTCCAGCGCCCGGGCGATGCGCTGCGGATCGCTGGGCCGGATGCGCGCGGCGGAGACCGGGTCGACCCCGGCGAGATCGGCGTGGAGCGCCGCCCAGCCGCGCCGCGCGCCCTCCTCCCCGATGGCTGCACGCACCTCCGGCACCGATTCGGGCATCTCGGCAAGGCCGTCGAGCAGGGCACGGAAGTACAGGCCGGTCCCGCCGACCAGGAGCGGCACGCGGCCCTCGGCCGCCAGAGCCTGCATCTCGGCGAGGGCATCGGCCGCGAACTCGCCGGCGTTGTAGGTCTCGTACGGGTCGCGGATGTCGATCAGGCGGTGCGGCGCCAGCGCCTGGGTCGCCGCGTCGGGCTTGGCCGCGCCGATGTCGAGGCCGCGGTAGACCAGGGCCGAATCGACGCTGACGATCTCGGTGCCGAGCCGCTGCGCCCACTCGACCGCCAGCGCGGTCTTGCCGGAGGCGGTCGGCCCCATCAGCGCGATCGCCAGCGGCCGCGCGTCCCCGTCGCCTGCCATCCGCGCGGCGCTCACTCGTCGTCGGGCCAGCGCGGCAGGGCCGGCGCGGCCGGACGCTCCGCCGCGGCGGGCTGTTCGAGACAGGCCTGCAGTACCTTCAGCGCGTCCACGGTCGCGGCGACGTCGTGCACCCGTACGATCGCCGCGCCGTTCTGCGCCGCCAGCACCGCGCCGGCCACCGAGCCGTGGACGCGCTCCGCGGCGACCGCGCGGCTGGTGACGGTGCCGATCATCGACTTGCGCGACAGGCCCGCGAGCACCGGCACGCCGAGCTCGGCGATGCGTCCGAGCTGGCGCAGCAGCAGGTAGTTGTGCGCCACCGTCTTGCCGAAGCCGAAGCCGGGATCGACCAGGATGCGCGCCCGGGGAATGCCGGCCATCTCGGCGGCGAAGATGCGGTCGGCGAGGAAGCGATGGACCTCGCCGACCACGTCGTCGTAGGCCGGCGCGTCCTGCATCGAGCGCGGCTCGCCGAGCATGTGCATGAGCACCACCGGAACGCCCGCGGCCGCCGCGGCGTCGAGCGCGCCCTCGCGGCGCAGCGCGTAAACGTCGTTGATCATGCCGGCGCCGGCGGCGACCGCCGCGCGCATGACCTCGGGCTTGGAGGTGTCCACGCTGACGGGCAGGCCGGTCTCGCGCGCCAGGCGCTCCACCACCGGGAGGACACGTGCGAGTTCCTCCTCGAGCGGAACCTCGCCGGCGCCGGGGCGGGTGGACTCCCCCCCGACGTCGAGGAGGTCCGCCCCCTCCTCCGCCAGGCGCAGCGCGTGCGCGACCGCGGCATCGGTGGTGGCGTGGGCGCCCCCGTCCGAGAAGGAGTCGGGCGTGACGTTGACGATGCCCATGACGCGCGGCCGGTCCAGCTTCAGGCGGCGGCCGCCGCAGTCGAGGGCCGGGGTGGTATCGAACATGCGGTGATCCCGGAGTCCATGAAAAAGGCCAGCGCATGCGCTGGCCTTCGCACATCGCGGCGATGGTGCCGCCTCAGCGCCGAGGGCGGAAGAGCGCGTGGACGCCGAAGCCCGCCAACAGCAGGGCACCGCACCACAGGCCGGTTGCGACCTGCACAGGCAGCGCGCCGAGCAGGACCCACACCATGGCCGTGCCCGCCAGGGCGCCGGCCGCGGCGAGGGCCCCGCCGCCGTAGCGGCGCCAGGCGGCGGGCGTGCCGTGGTGGCCGACGGCGCGTCCGTTCACTCAGAGCTGCTCCGCAGGCCCGCCGATCGCGCCGGGGGTGCTGCCGGCATCGTCGCCCTTGCGCGGCGGCTTGGCCTTCTGCTGCGCCTCCCAGCCGTCCGGCGGCGGCGGCGTCCGGCCTTCCATGATGGCGTCGATCTGCTTGGCGTCGATCGTCTCGTACTGCAGCAGCGCGTCGGCCATCACGTGCAGCTTGTCGATGTTGTCCTTGAGGATCTGCGTGGTGCGCTGGTAGGCCTTGTCGAGGATGCTGCGCACGACCTCGTCGATCTTGCGCGCCGTGTCGTCGGACACGCTCTTGTGCTGGGTGACCGAGCGGCCCAGGAACACCTCGTCGTCCTCCTCACCGTAGGCGATCGGGCCGAGCTCGTCCGACAGGCCCCACTTGGTGACCATGTTGCGCGCCATCTTGGTCGCGCGCTCGATGTCGTTGGACGCGCCGGTGGTGACCTTGTCCGGCCCGAAGATCAGCTCCTCGGCGATGCGGCCGCCGTAGAGCGAGCACAGCTGCGACTGGATCGCGACCTTGTTGTAGCTGTACTTGTCGCCCTCGGGCAGGTACATGGTCACGCCCAGCGCGCGGCCGCGCGGGATGATGGTGACCTTGTAGACCGGGTCGTGCTCGGGCACCAGGCGGCCAACGATGGCGTGGCCGGCCTCGTGGTAGGCGGTGAGCTTCTTCTCGTCGTCGCTCATCGCCATCGAGCGGCGCTCGGCGCCCATCAGGATCTTGTCGCGGGCGCGGTCGAAGTGGTCCATGCGCACGTCGCGCGCGTTCTCGCGCGCGGCGAACAGGGCCGCCTCGTTCACCAGGTTAGCGAGGTCGGCGCCGGAAAAGCCCGGCGTGCCGCGCGCGATCACCATCGGGTCCACGCCCTCGGCGAGCGGCACCTTGCGCATGTGCACCTTGAGGATCTGCTCGCGGCCCTTCACGTCGGGCAGGCCGACCACGACCTGGCGGTCGAAGCGACCCGGGCGCAGCAGCGCCGGGTCGAGCACGTCCGGACGGTTGGTCGCCGCGATGACGATCACGCCCTCGCCGCCCTCGAAGCCGTCCATCTCGACCAGCAACTGGTTGAGGGTCTGCTCGCGCTCGTCGTGCCCGCCGCCGAGACCGGCACCGCGATGCCGGCCGACCGCGTCGATCTCGTCGATGAAGATGATGCAGGGCGCGTGCTTCTTGGCCTGCTCGAACATGTCGCGCACGCGACTGGCGCCGACACCCACGAACATCTCGACGAAGTCGGAGCCCGAGATCGAGAAGAACGGCACCTTGGCCTCGCCGGCGATGGCGCGCGCCAGCAGCGTCTTGCCGGTGCCCGGGGGGCCGACCATCAGTACGCCGCGCGGGATCTTGCCGCCGAGCTTCTGGAACTTGGACGGATCGCGCAGGAACTCGACCAGCTCGCCGACCTCCTCCTTGGCCTCGTCGCAGCCAGCAACGTCGGCGAAGGTGACCTTCACCTGGTCCTCGCCCTGCATCTTGGCGCGCGACTTGCCGAAGCTCATCGCGCCGCGGCCCGCGCCGCCCTGCTGCATCTGCCTGAGGAAGTAGATGAAGATGCCGATGAAGATGACGTACGGCAGGATGTTGAGCAGGATGATGCCCAGCCCCGGCCCGTCCTTCGACGGCTCGCGGCTGACCGCGACCCCGTTGTTGATGAGGTCGTTGTACATCTGCTCGCGGTCGCCCAGCGGCGCCTGGGTCACCCCGGCCTCGCCGTTCTTGCGCTTGAACTCGATGGTGCTCTCGTTGGCGCTCACCCGCACCGACTCGATGCCGTTGCGCTGCACTTCCTGCAGGAAGGTCGAGTACGGAACCTCGCGCGTGCCGCCCGCGGTCGAGGGCGAGAAGCTGTTGAAGACCGCCAGCAGTACCACGGCGACGATCACCCAGAGCAGCAGGTTCTTGGCAAGGTCGTTCATCTGAATCCTGTCGGTTCGAGCCGGGCGTCAGCGCTTGCCCTGGGCCAGTGCATACACTTCGTTGGAGCGGCGCCGGGATGCCGCGGGCTTGCGGATCACGACGCGCGAGTAGCGGCGCTTCAGATCGAGCACGTAGGCGTCGAACCCCTCCCCCTGGAACAGCTTGGTGAGGAAGGCGCCGCCCGGGGCCAGGTGATCCTGCGCGAAGTCGCGCGCGAGCTCCGCAAGATACATGGCCCGCGGCTGATCCACTGCATCCACGCCGCTCATATTGGGGGCCATGTCGGAGAGCACAAGATCGACGGCGCGCCCGCCGAGGGCGGCGTCGAGCCTGGAAACTGCGTCGTCCGCCCTGAAATCACCGTGAATGAAGTCCACGCCGGCGAGGCCGGGCATCTCGAGGATGTCCATCGCCACCACGACGCCCCGGTCGCCCATCGCCTGGCGCACGTACTGCGACCAGCCGCCCGGCGCGGCGCCGAGGTCGACCACGGTCATGCCCGGCTTCAGCAGGCGGTCGCGCTCGATCAGTTCCTCCAGCTTGTAGGCGGCGCGCGAACGCAGCCCTTCCGCCTGCGCCTTCTTCACGAAGGGGTCGGAGAAGTGCTCCCTGAGCCAGCGGTGGCTGCTCTTGCTGCGTGCCATCGGGACGATCGAGTGAGGGTCGGGCCGGCGGGCATGATACCCTGACCGGCCCTCCCGACCGCCCCAGCGCGCCGCCGCCCTCCATGCCGTCCGCCCTCACCGCCGCCCAGAAACGCTACCTCCGCGGGCTGGCGCATCCGCTCAAGCCGCTGATCCAGGTCGGTGCCAAGGGCGTCACGCGCGCGCTGCTCGCCGAACTGGACCTCGTGCTCGAGCGCCACGAACTCATCAAGGTGAAGTTCGCCGCCGAGGACCGCGACACGCGCGACGCCTGGATCACGGAGCTGGTGGAAAACTCCGGCGCCGAACTGGTGCAGCGGATCGGCAACACCACCGTCATCTACCGGCGCGCGCAGGAAAACCCGCAGATCGTCCTGCCGAAGGCGCGCTGACAGCCGCAGGAGCCGCGCATGCAGCTCACGCTCGAACAACCCGACTCCAGCTTCGTCCTGCGCGGCACCGGCCCCGGACGCGTGCTGGTGAACCAGCGCACCCTGACCCGCAGCTTCATCGTCTCCGCCGACCGCCTGCTCGAGGACTGGCCGCCGGGCGCGCCCGCGGAACTCGAACCCGGACACATGGACGCCGCGCTCGACCTCGGCATCGAGGTGCTGGTGCTGGGCACCGGCGACCGCCTGCGCTTTCCGTCGCAGGCGGTCATGGCCGCCTGCCTGACGCGCGGCGTGGGCATCGAGGTGATGGACAACGCCGCCGCCGCGCGCACCTTCAACGTCCTGGTCGGCGAGGGCCGCCGGGCGGCCGCGGCCTTCCTCATCGAACGCGCCTGAGGCGCGGCCGCCCGCGCCCCTAGCGCGGGGGCAGCAGCGGCAGCGGATCCACCGGCCGTCCGTTGCGGCGGATCTCGAAGTGCAGCATGTCGCGGCTGGCGCCGGAGCGGCCCATCTCGGCGATCTGCTGCCCCGCCTTGATCGACTGCCCCTCCTCCACCAGGCGCCTGCGGTTGTGCCCGTACGCCGAGAGCCACTCGTCGGAGTGCTTGAGGATGATCAGCTCGCCGTAGCCCACCAGGCCGGCGCCGGAATACACCACCACGCCGTCGGCCGCGGCGAGGACGGGGTCACCCGCGTTGCCGGCGATGTCCAGGCCCTGCCGGGTCGGATCGCCCGCGGCGAAGCGGCCCACGATCTGCCCGTTCGCGGGCCAGCGCCAGCCGCTCGGCGAGACCGCGCCCGGCGCCACCGGGCGCGCCGGCGGCGGTGTCGCGGGCGCCGCGCCGGCCCCTGCCACGGGCACCGTGGCGGGCGGCGTCGAGGGCGCGGCGGTCGGCGAGGACGGCGGCGCCGACTGCGGGGGCTGCCTGCCGGCCGCGGGCGCGGACGTCCCGCCGGGGGCCGGCCGTGCCGCGACCGTCGGCGCGGGCGCCTGCGCGCCACCGAGACGCAGGCGCTGTCCCGGATAGATGGTGTAGGGCGCGGAGATGCCGTTGCGGGCCGCGAGGTCGCGGTAGTCCATGCCGTTGCGGAAGGCGATGCCGTAGAGCGTGTCGCCCCGCTGCACCACGTACTCCCCGCGCGCCGGCGCGGTCGCGCTGCGCGGCGTCGTTGCGGGACCGGAGTCCGGCACGCTCCGGACCACCACGGAGCGGCCGCAGCCGGCCGCGGCCAGCACGGCGACGAGGACCATCCAAACCCTGCCAGTACGCATTCCACCCCCTCGTTGACGCGCCGGAACCGGCTCCGGCCTTCCTGCCGCCTTCAGGCTAAAGCCGGTTTCGACGACTGCATGTGAACCGCCCCGCGGTGGGCGGCCGGCCGCGGCGCAGGTCACCGGCCGGCTCCCGCGGCCGCCTCCGCCGCATGGCGACGGCCGAGCCAGTCCACCCAGAGCACAAGGAGCACCGCGACGACCGCCAGCGCCAGCGCCAGCGCGACCTGCGGATCCTGCCCCGTGACCTCGGCGAAGCGGCCGGGCAGGAGGTTCTCCTGCACCAGCGGAGAGCGCTCGCCGCGGCTGTCGGTCTGCCAGGTCAGGGTGTGCTTCCACGGCCAGACCTTGCCGAGCGAGCCCAGCACCAGCCCGGTGAGGAAGGCCATGGTGAGGTTGCGCCAGGCGCTGAGCAGCCAGCTCAGCAGGCGCGCGAAGCTCAGCAGGCCGAGCGCGCAGCCCGCGGCGAAGACCGCCAGGATGGGGATGTCGAGCGTCCGCACCGCCAGCAGGACGGCCGGATACAGCCCGAGCAGGACGAGGATGAAGCTGCCCGAGATGCCCGGCAGGATCATGGCGCAGATCGCGATCGCGCCGCCCAGGAACAGGACGAGCGGAGACGCGGGCAGCTGGAGCGGCACAGCCAGGGCGATCCACGCCGCGAGGGCGAAGCCGGCGAGGAAGGCGACGACGGTCCCCGCCCGCCAGGCCCCGACCTCCCGTCCCACCAGATGGACCGAGACCGCGACGAGCCCGAGGAAGAACGACCACAGCGGCACCGGATGGGCCTCCATCAGCCAGCCGATCAGGCGGGCGAGCGTGAAGACGCTGGTCAGGATGCCGGCGAGCACCAGCGCAAGGAAGCCGGCGTCGCAGGCCGCCCAGGCTTCGCGCAGACGGCCCCGTGCCGCCGCCGCCAGCGCGCGCGGCGCCTGCGCGAAGGCGCCGAGCAGGCGGTCGTAGATGCCGATGATGAGCGCCATGGTGCCGCCGGACACGCCGGGCACCACGTCCACGGCGCCCATCGCCATGCCCTTGAGATAGGTCAGCAGGAAACCGCGGTTCATCGGTGGGATCCGTCGGGAAGTGGGAGTCGGCGACGCTGACGCCGCGCGCCGGGGATGCCGCGCGGGGCGCTCACGCGCTCACGGTGCCGGCGAGCAGGGGGACGAACACGACCGTCCCCAACGAGACCTGCTCGATGCGGTCGCCCTGCCGTCGCAAGCGCAGCAGTTGTTGCCCGCCCGCACCGCCGACCGGCGCCACGAGGGTGCCGCCGTCGCCGAGCTGCGCGAGCAGTTGCGGGTCGATCATGGCGCCGGCGGCGGTCACGATGATGGCGTCGAAGGGCGCGTGCTCGCTCCAGCCGATGCGGCCGTCGTCGTGGCGCGTGCGCACCTCCAGGCCGAGCTTGCGCAGGCGCCGCCGCGCCTGGCGCAGCAGCTCGTCGATGCGCTCGACGCTGTAGACCTCGATGCCCAGCGCCGCCAGCACCGCCGCCTGATAGCCGGAGCCGGTGCCGACCTCGAGCACCCGGCGCGGCACGTCCTGCCCCACCGGCGGCGCCTCGAGCAGGGCCTCGGTCATGCGCGCCACCACCCAGGGCTGGGAGATGGTCTGGCCGTTGCCGATGGGCAGGGCCGTGTCCTCGTAGGCCCGGCTGGCCAGCGCCTCGTCGATGAACAGGTGCCGCGGCACCGTCCCCATCGCGACGAGCACGCGCTCGTCGCGGATCCCCGCCTCGCGCAGGCGCTCGATGAGCCTGTCGCGGGCACGCTGCGAGGTCATGCCGAGGCCGCGGGCCTCGGGGCGGCTGTTGAAACGGGACATCATGCGCGCTGACCGATCTCCTGGCTCAGGCCGTCGACCCAGCTCGCGACCTTCTCCAGCGCCTGGTAGCGCGTGAGGTCGACGTGGATCGGCGTGATCGAGATGTGCCCGGTCCGCACCGCGTGGAAGTCGGTGCCGGGACCGGCGTCCTGCTCCTTGCCCGCGGGTCCGATCCACCAGACCTGGCGGCCGCGCGGATCCTCCTGCGGCACGCAGGGCTCGGAGCGGTGGCGGTTGCCCAGCCGGGTCACCTCGAAGCCGGCCAGCTCTTCCCACGGGAGGTTGGGCACGTTGACGTTGAGGATGGTGTTGGCGGGCAGGGGATCGAGCGCGAGGCGCTCGATGATCTCCTCGGCGGCGCGCGCGGCCGTGGCGAAGTGGCGGGCCTCGCCGCCCGTCCAGGCCAGCGACACCGCGACCGCCGGCAGGCCGAGGAAGCGCCCTTCCATCGCCGCAGCGACGGTCCCCGAGTAGATGACGTCGTCGCCCATGTTGGCGACGTTGTTGACGCCGGAGACGACGATGTCGGGCTCCAGTTCCAGCAGCCCGGTCAGCGCCAGGTGGACGCAGTCGGTCGGCGTGCCGGCGACCGCGTGCACGTCCTCGCCGAGCGCGCGCACGCGGATCGGCAGGTCGAGCGTCAGGGAATTGCTCGCCCCGGAGCGGTCGCGGTCCGGCGCGACGATGGTCACCGCGTGGCCGGCCGCGCGCAGCCCCTCCGCCAGCGCGCGGATGCCGGGTGCGTCGACGCCGTCGTCGTTGCTGACAAGTACGCGCATCGTGGTTCCAGCGGAAAGCGCGCAATGATACCGGATGCTCCTGCCCGCCCGGCGTCGTGGCCGCCGGTTGCCTGGGCCGGGCGCGCGCCGCAGTATCGGCGGCCCACGCACTCCTCCCGGCGCGCACGACGCGCTCCGGACGCGACGCCCCGCCGCCCCGAGCATGGCCCACCGCCGCCGACCGCCCCCGCCGCCTCCCGTCGACCCGGACGACGCCGCGCTGTTCCGCGAGGCCATCGGCGAGGTGCGCCGCATCGAGGCGCCGGCGACGCAGCCGCGCCCGCGGCCCGCGCCGCGACCGGTCAAGCGCACGGAGGACGAGTACGAGGCGCTGCGCGCCCTGCGCGAGACGCCGCTGGCCTCGTTCGACGCCGCCGAGGCGCTGGCGTGGCGGCGCGACGACGTGCCCGCCGCGACGCTCAAGCGGCTGCGCCGCGGCGAGTTCGCGGTGCAGGGCGAGCTCGACCTGCACCGGGCTGACGCGGTGCAGGCGGAACGCCTGCTGCGCGAGTTCCTGCACGCCGCGCGCGGACACCGCGCACGCTGCGTGCTGGTGATCCACGGCAAGGGCCTGCGCTCGGAAGACGGCGTGCCGGTGCTCAAGGCCCTGGTCGACCGCCTGCTGCAGCGCCGCGACGACGTCCTGGCCTACGCCTCGCCCCCGCCGGCGCTCGGCGGCACCGGCGCCGTGCTGGTCCTGCTGCGGCCGAAGTAGGACCGGCCGCCCCGGCTCAGTCGACCGAGGCGACCGCGCGCGACGGACGCGGCGGCGGATTGACCCACTGCACCTTGATGCCGCGCCGCGCGGCGAGCGCCTCGACGCGGCCCATGTAGGCGGCGTCGTGGAAACCCGATGCGGTGGACGGAGGGACGGGAACCGGCGGCGGGCCGGCGGTCGTGGCGCAGGCGGACAGCCCGGCCGCGGCGAGCCCGGCGAGCACGCATCCCGGGACACGGGAGACGGACATGGCGGAGACTCCTCGACGACGCGTCGATGCGACCACCGCACCGGCGCTGGGCCGACTCTACGCCGGGACGCGCGCCGCGCAACGTGCCGCACGGCAACCGCCGACGAACGGCGGCGTCCGCACGCTCCCCGGCCTCAGCCGGGGCGCATGCAGTCGCGCACCTCTCCGAGCTGGGCGAGCACGGTCGTGGCGTAGGCGCCGGGCGCCAGCCGCAGGTCGATGCGGAGACCGTCGTCGCCCTCCCACCGCCAGGCGAGCGCATCGACACGGACCCGGAGCGCGCGCCGCTCCTGCTTCAGGCCCGCCGCCTCCAGCCCGGCCCGCAGGGCGAGGGCGTCCGGATCGCCGAGAAGCCCCTCTTCCAGCGCGCGGCTGTCGGCGCCGCTGCGCACCGCCCCGCGGCCCCACAGCGGCCCGGTGGGATGGATGTCCTGCGCCGCGACGCGCGGCGCGAGTTCCGGGCCGGGATCCTGCGGGCCGAAGACGCTGTTGCTGCCCTCGAGCATCCAGACCTCGCCCGGCAGGCCGCCGCTCCAGCTGCCGTCGGCCACCCGCTGCGCGAGGATGCGGTTGAACAGCGCCGAGCGCGCCGCGGAGAGCAGGATCCCGCGCTGCTCGCGGCGCACCCGCTCGCCGCCGAACATCCGCAGCGCCGCCTCGACGTTGTCCCCGCCGCGGCCGAAGCGCTGCTCGCCGAAGGCGTTGGGGACGCCCGCGGCGGCGATGGCGCGGAGCCGCGCCTCGATGGCGGCACGCTCGCCGACGACCTCGCGCAGCAGCAGGGAGAACCGGTTCCCGGCGAGCGCCCCGCGCGGCAGCTTGCGGGCGTGCCAGTGCGCCTCGACCAC
The DNA here is from genome assembly GCF_042654365.1 of Coralloluteibacterium thermophilum. Taxonomy (NCBI): domain Bacteria; kingdom Pseudomonadati; phylum Pseudomonadota; class Gammaproteobacteria; order Lysobacterales; family Lysobacteraceae; genus Coralloluteibacterium; species Coralloluteibacterium thermophilum. Next base: position 27,742 of record NZ_JBHSGG010000031.1, on the reverse strand, counting down.
GCGCAGGTCGTCGCTCTCCAGCGCGGCCAGGTCGGGCGCCACGCGCTTCGGCAGGTGCACGCTGATGCGCTGGCGGGTGACGGCGTGGCGATCCTTCAGGCCCGCGTAGCCGATGGCCACCTCGCCCACCCCGGCCCAGGCCGCGATGCGCTTCGCGGCGTAGGCGGTGGTCATGCCGCGCTTCTCGACCGTCAGCAGCAGGTGCTCGCCCTGCCCCGCCGGCGCGAAGGCGTCGATTTCCTCGACCCTGAAGTCCTCCTGCTCGCGGCGGATCGCCGCGCGCAGCACGCTCTCCCCGAACGCCGCCGGTACGCCGACGCTCATGCGGCGACCAGCAGCGCAACGGCCATCGCGGCGATGCCCTCGCCGCGACCGGTGAAGCCCATGCGCTCGCTGGTCGTGGCCTTGACGCTGACCGCGTCCACCGCGACGCCGAGGTCCTCGGCGATGCAGGCGCGCATGGCCTCGGCGTGCGGCCCCACCTTGGGCCGCTCGCAGACCACGGTGACGTCGCAGTTGCCGACGGCGTAGCCGCGTTCGGCGACCAGGGCGCGGCAGTGCCGCAGCAGCACGCGGCTGTCGGCGCCCTTCCAGCGCGCGTCCGAGGGCGGGAAGTGCACGCCGATGTCGCCCAGGGCCAGCGCGCCCAGCAGCGCGTCGCAGAGGGCGTGCAGCACCACGTCGCCGTCCGAGTGCGCGACCACGCCCTGCACGTGCGGCACCCGCACCCCGCCGAGCATCACGTGGTCGCCCTCGCCGAACGCGTGGACGTCGTAGCCCTGGCCGATGCGGATGGGGGGCATTGGGGTCTCCGGTTGAAGCGGGAAGAGGGAAAGGTGAAGCGGGAATCGGGACCTGGGGCGATGGCCCGCCGGTCAGGACGAGGCCTCGAACGGAGGAAGCGGATGGGACGCGGGCACGACCTGCAGGTCCCCATTCCCGCTTCCCGGTTCCCGGCTCCGCCCCAGCACGAACTCCGCGAACGCCAGGTCCGCCGGCGTCGTGACCTTGATGTTGTCCTCGGCGCCCTCGACCAGCAGTGGGGCGAGGCCGAGGCGCTCCATGGCCATGGCCTCGTCGGTGACGGCGACGCCGGCGCGCACCGCCGCCTGGAGCGCGCGGGTCAGGCCGCCGCGGCGGAACAGCTGCGGGGTGAACGCGCGCCAGAGACCGTCGCGCGGCGCGGTCGCGGCGACGCCGCCGCGGGCGTCGGCGCGCTTGAGCGTGTCGCGCACCGGCGCGGCGAGCAGGCCGCCCACGGCGTGCCGGCGGCCGAGTTCGAGCAGGCGGTCGATGTCGGCCACGCGCACGCAGGGCCGCGCCGCGTCGTGGACGAGGACGGGGTCGTCCTCGATGACGGAATCCGGCAGCGCCTGCAGCCCCGCGAGGACCGAGTCGGCGCGCTCGTCGCCGCCCCAGCAGGTGAAGACGGGCTTGCCGGCGACCTCGCGCAGGCCCGGCCAGTACGCGTCGTCGGGAGCCAGCACCACCATCGCGGCATGCACCCGCGGATGCGCCAGCACCCGCGCGAGCGTGCACTCGATCACGCTGCGCCCGGCGAGCGGGGCGTACTGCTTGGGCCGTTCGCCGCCGAACCGCCTGCCGCGGCCGGCGGCCGGCACCACCACCCAGGTCACGGCCGCCGCCCCTCGTCGCGGGCCGGGTGCTGCGGCTCGACCACGCGGTAGAAGACCTCGCCCGGCTTGATCATGCCCAGCTCCGAGCGGGCGCGTTCCTCGATCGCGTCATCGCCGGTCTTGAGGTCGTCGACCTCGGCCGCGAGCGCGTCGTTGCGCAGCTTGAGCCTGGCGTTCTCGTCGCGCTGCTGGGCGACCGCGGCCTCCAGCGCCTCGACCTGCCGCCAGCTGCCGTCGCCCGCCCACAGCTTGACCTGCAGAAGCACCAGCAGCGCGACCAGCACGAGCGCGATCAGGCGGAACATGGAGGGGACGGCGGACCCGGATCAAGGCGCAGGAGCGAGCGCGCCTAGCGTGCCAGATTCGGGAACGCGTCGCGCCCGGCGTAGCGCGCGGCGGCGCCCAGCGCGGATTCGATCCGCAGCAGCTGGTTGTACTTCGCCACGCGGTCGGAACGGCACAGGGAGCCGGTCTTGATCTGGGTGGCCGTGGTCGCCACGGCGATGTCGGCGATGGTGGTGTCCTCGGTCTCGCCCGAGCGGTGCGAGACGATCGCCGCGTACCTGGCGCGGTCGGCCATGGCGATGGCCTCGAGCGTCTCGGTCAGGGTGCCGATCTGGTTGACCTTGATCAGGATGGCGTTGGCCACGCCGCGCTCGATGCCCTGCGCGAAGATCCGCGGGTTGGTCACGAACAGGTCGTCGCCGACCAGCTGCACCTTCTGGCCGACGCGGTCGGTGAGCGCCTTCCAGCCGTCCCAGTCGTCCTCGGACATGCCGTCCTCGATGGTGACGATGGGGTACTCCGCGCACCAGTCGGCGAGGAAGTCCACGAACTGCTCGGAGGTCAGGCGCTTGCCCTCGCCGGTGAGGTGGTACTTGCCGTTGTCGTGGAACTCGGTGCTGGCGACGTCGAGGCCGAGCAGCACGTCCTCGCCCGCCTTGTAGCCGGCCTTGCCGATGGCTTCCATGATGGTGTCCAGCGCCTCCACGTTGGAGCGCAGGTCCGGGGCGAAGCCGCCCTCGTCGCCCACCGCGGTGGAGAGGCCGCGCCCCTTCAGCACGCTCTTGAGCGCGTGGAAGATCTCGGTGCCGGCACGCAGCGCCTCGGAAAAGCGGTCGAAGCCGACCGGCAGCACCATGAATTCCTGCAGGTCGACGTTGTTGTCGGCATGGGCGCCGCCGTTGATGATGTTCATCATCGGCACCGGCAGCACCGGTGCGCGGTCGCCCGCGAGGTACTGCCACAGCGGCTGCCTGCGCGAAGCGGCCACGGCATGCGCCGCCGCCAGCGAGACGCCGAGCAGCGCGTTGGCGCCCAGGCGGCCCTTGTTCTCGGTCCCGTCGAGGTCGATCAGCCTGCGGTCGAGGCCGGCCTGGTCGGCAGCGTCGAAGCCCTTCAGCGCCGCGGCGATCGCGTCGTTGACGTTGCCCACCGCCTTGGTCACGCCCTTGCCCAGGTAGCGCGTCTTGTCGCCGTCGCGCAGTTCCACCGCCTCCTTGCTGCCGGTCGAAGCGCCCGAGGGCACCGCCGCGCGCCCGACGGCGCCGTCGGCGAGGGTGACTTCGGCTTCGAGCGTGGGATTGCCGCGGGAATCGAGGATCTCGCGGGCGAGAACGGCGGTGATGGTGGTCATGAAGGAACGATCCTGTGAGGGAACGGAAGGGAGATCGGGAATCGGAAGAGCAGCCACGCCGTCCCGGCGAGGGCCGCCAGCGCGACCGCCGCCGGCACGCGCTGGCGGCCGCGATGGAGCGCAAGGATAGCGAGGACGAGGATCGCCAGCGCGTCGAGGGCGAGCACGACGAGGCCGCCCTTGACGACCGGCCCGATCACGGCGGACGCGTGCCCGCCGTCGCCGGGCACCGCGATGGTCGCCACCACCGCAGCGGCGAGCGCAGCCGCCACCACGAGGGCGAGGCACGCCAGCACCAGGGCGGCGCGGCCGGGGTTGCGCCGCAGCAGGCCGGCCGCGCGCGCGGCGGGACCGGCGGCGGCTGGGTCCGAGCCGTCGGGCTCAGGCATCGGACTCGAGGAAGCCGTTCTTCTTGGTGACGGCGTCGAGCGCCATCAGGTTCTCGAGCAGGGCCTGCATCCTCGACAGCGGCCAGGCGTTGGGCCCGTCGGACAGGGCCTTGTCCGGGTCAGGATGGGTCTCGGCGAACAGGCCGGCGATGCCGACCGCCACCGCCGCCCGCGACAGCACCGGCACGAACTCGCGCTGCCCGCCGGACTTGCCGCCGGCGCCGCCCGGCAACTGCACCGAGTGGGTGGCGTCGAACACCACCGGGCAGCCGGTATCGCGCATCACCGACAGGCTGCGCATGTCGGACACCAGGTTGTTGTAGCCGAAGCTGGCGCCGCGCTCGCAGGCCATGATCTGCGTGTTGCCGGTCGCCTTCGCCTTGTCGGTGACGTGCTTCATCTCCCAGGGCGAGAGGAACTGGCCCTTCTTGATGTTCACCGGACGGCCTGCCGAGGCGACCTTCTGGATGAAGTCGGTCTGGCGGCAGAGGAAGGCTGGGGTCTGCAGCACGTCGACCACCGCCGCGACCTCGTCCATCGGCGTGTACTCGTGCACGTCGGTGATGACCGGCACGCCGATCTGGCGCTTCACCTCCGCCAGCACCTTCAGCCCCTCCTCGAGCCCCGGGCCGCGGAACGAGGTGCCCGAGGTGCGGTTGGCCTTGTCGAAGGACGACTTGAAGATGAAGTTCATGCCGACCGCGGCGGTGATCTCCTTGAGCCGCCCGGCGACGTCGAGCTGCAGCTGCATCGACTCGATGACGCAGGGGCCGGCGATCAGGAACAGCGGCTGGTCGAGACCGACCTCGAATCCACAGAGTTGCATCGTCAGTGCTCCTGCGCGGCGACGGGCGCCTGCGCGTCGGGGGCCAGCGCGCCGCCGGCCTTGTGTTCGCGCGCCGCGCGCACGAAGCCCACGAACAGCGGATGGCCGTCGCGCGGGGTCGAGGTGAACTCGGGATGGAACTGGCAGGCCACGAACCACGGGTGGTCGGCGATCTCGACGATCTCCACCAGCGAGGCGTCCGCGGACCGGCCGGCGATGGTGAGGCCGGCGTTCTCCAGCCGTTCCAGGTAGTGGTTGTTGAACTCGTAGCGGTGGCGGTGGCGCTCGCTGACGATCTCGGTGCCGTAGAGCGCGTACGAGCGCGTGCCCGGGGCGAGCCGGCAGTCCTGGGCGCCCAGGCGCATGGTGCCGCCGAGGTCGGAGTCCTCGCTGCGGCGCTCGATCTCGCCCGAGGCGGTGCGCCATTCGGTGATCAGGCCGATCACCGGGTGCGGGCTCTGGCGGTCGTTCTCGGTGCTGTTGGCACCCGCGAGGCCGGCCTCGTGGCGGGCCACGTCGACCACCGCGGCCTGCATGCCGTAGCAGATGCCGAAGTAGGGAATCCTCTTCTCGCGGGCGAACTTCGACGTCAGCACCTTGCCCTCGAAGCCGCGGTCGCCGAACCCGCCCGGCACCAGGATGCCGTCCACGCCCTCGAGCACGCCGGTGCCGTCGCGCTGCACCTGCTCGGATTCGATCCACTTCAGGCGCACGCGGGTGCGCTGGCGCAGGCCGCCGTGGCGCAGCGCCTCGCCGATGGACTTGTAGGCGTCCGCGTGGTCGACGTACTTGCCGACCACGGCGATGGTGACCTCGTCGGCCGGGTGCTCGACGGCGTCCACCACCTCGTTCCACTCCGACAGGTCGGCGGGCCTGGGCGCGACGATGCGCAGGCGGTCGAGGACGATGTCGTCCAGGCCCTGCTGGTGCAGCCACAGCGGGATCTTGTAGATGGTGTCGAGGTCGATGGCGGTGATGACCGCCTTCTCCGGCACGTTGGTGAACAGCGCGATCTTGCGCCGCTCGCTTGCCGGCAGCGGCTGCTCGCTGCGGCAGACCAGGATGTCGGCCTGGATGCCGATGGAGCGCAGCTCCTTGACCGAGTGCTGGGTCGGCTTGGTCTTGAGCTCGCCGGCGGCCTTGATGTACGGCACCAGGGTCAGGTGCATGAACAGGCAGGCGTCGGGGCCGCGCTCGGTGCGCATCTGGCGGATCGCCTCGAGGAAGGGCAGCGACTCGATGTCGCCGACCGTGCCGCCGATCTCGACCAGGCCGATGTCGGCGCCGGCCGTGGCCTCGTCGATGGCGTTCTTGATCTCGTCGGTGATGTGCGGGATGACCTGCACGGTCGCGCCGAGGTAGTCGCCGCGGCGCTCCTTGCGGATCACGTTCTCGTAGATCCGGCCGGTCGTGATCGAGTGCTTGCGGGTCAGCCGCGTGCGGACGAAGCGCTCGTAGTGGCCGAGGTCGAGGTCGGTCTCGGCACCGTCGTCGGTGACGTAGACCTCGCCGTGCTGGAAGGGGCTCATGGTGCCCGGATCCACGTTGATGTAGGGATCCAGCTTCATGAGGGTGACCTTGAGCCCGCGCGACTCGAGGATGGCCGCAAGGGAGGCCGAGGCGATGCCCTTCCCGAGGGAGGACACGACACCGCCGGTGACGAAAATCAGGGGAGTCATGGAGAGAGCGCTACCGGAAAGCGGCATTCTACCGGCTCCCCTCGCGGCGGGCGAGCGGCGCGGCCCGGTCCCCACCGGCACGCTTGCCGAGCGCGGGCGGAGCCCCCATCCTGCGCGCCCCGATCCACCGGTTTCCCGATCCGCATGACCAGCCGTTACGACGCCGCCGACATCGAAGTCCTCTCGGGTCTCGACCCGGTCAAGCGGCGGCCCGGCATGTACACCGACACCGCGCGCCCCAACCACCTGGCCCAGGAGGTCATCGACAACTCCGTGGACGAGGCGCTGGCCGGCCACGCGAAGACGGTGGAGGTCACCCTGTTCGCCGACGGCTCCTGCGAGGTCGCCGACGACGGCCGCGGCATGCCGGTGGACATCCACCCCGAGGAGAAGATCCCGGGCGTGGAGCTGATCCTCACCCGCCTCCACGCGGGCGGAAAGTTCTCCAACCGCAACTACACCTTCTCCGGCGGCCTGCACGGCGTGGGCGTCTCCGTGGTCAACGCGCTGTCGAACAGGGTCGAGCTGTTCATCAAGCGCGGCGGCCAGGAGCACCGCATGGAGTTCCGCGACGGCGACGCGGCCTCGCCGCTCGAGGTCGTGGGTACGGTCGGCAGGAAGAACACGGGCACCCGCCTGCGCTTCTGGCCCGACCCGAAGTACTTCGACACCCCGAAGTTCGCCCTGCGCCCGCTGCGGCACCTGCTGCGCGCCAAGGCGGTGCTGTGCCCCGGCCTGACCGTGCGCCTGTACGACGAGGCCACCGGCGAGCGCGCGGAGTGGTTCTACGAGAACGGCCTGCGCGACTACCTCAAGGGCGAGCTGGCCGACCGCGAGCTGCTGCCGCCGGAACTCTTCCTCGGCCACCTGACCCGCGAGACCGAGGTGGTGGACTGGGCCATGGCCTGGGTGCCGGACGGCGAGCTGGTCCAGGAGAGCTACGTCAACCTGATCCCGACCGCGCAGCACGGCACCCACGTCAACGGCCTGCGCTCGGGCGTCACCGACGCCCTGCGCGAGTTCTGCGACTTCCGCAACATGCTGCCGCGCGGCGTCAAGTTGGCGCCCGAGGACGTCTGGGACCGCGTCGCCTTCGTGCTCTCGCTCAAGATGACCGACCCGCAGTTCAGCGGGCAGACCAAGGAGCGCCTGTCGTCGCGGCAGGCCGCCGGCGTGGTCGAGGGCGCCGCGCACGACGCCTTCTCGCTGTGGCTGAACCAGAACGTGGAGATGGGCACGCGCATCGCACAGCTGGCCATCGAGCGCGCGCAGGTGCGGCTCAAGACCGAGAAGCAGATCGTCCGCAAGAAGATCACCCAGGGGCCGGCCCTGCCCGGCAAGCTCGCCGACTGCATCAGCCAGGACCTCTCGCGCACCGAGCTGTTCCTGGTCGAGGGCGACTCCGCGGGCGGCAGCGCGCGGCAGGCGCGCGACAAGGACTTCCAGGCCATCCTTCCGCTGCGCGGCAAGATCCTCAACACCTGGGAGGTGGAGTCCGGCAGCGTGCTCGCCTCGCAGGAGGTCCACGACCTCGCCGTCGCCATCGGCTGCGACCCGGGCAAGGACGACATCTCGGGCCTGCGCTACGGCAAGATCATCGTGCTCGCCGACGCCGATTCCGACGGGCTGCACATCGCCACCCTGCTCTCGGCCCTGTTCCTCAAGCACTTCCCCGCCCTGGTCGCCGCCGGCCACGTCTTCGTCGCCATGCCGCCGCTGTTCCGCATCGACGTGGGCAAGCAAGTGTTCTACGCGCTCGACGAGGAGGAAAAGCGGGTCATCCTCGAGAAGATCGAGCGCGAGAAGATCAAGGGCGCGGTGTCGGTCACCCGCTTCAAGGGCCTGGGCGAGATGAACCCGCCGCAGCTGCGCGAGTCGGCCATCCACCCGGACACGAGGCGCCTGGTGCAGCTCACCGTCGACGACGACGACGGCACCCGCGGCCTCATGGACATGCTGCTGTCGAAGAAGCGCGCATCGGACCGCAAGAACTGGCTGGAAGCCAAGGGCGACATGGCCACGCTCGAGGTCTGAGCATGCGGCCCGACATCCCCCTCGACGGCGAGCGCGCCGCCGACTGCATCGACATCGTGATCGCCGTGATCCGCGATGCGGACGGGCGCGTGCTGCTGGTGCGCAAGCTCGGCAGCGACGCCTTCATCCAGCCCGGCGGCAAGCGCGAGCCGGGGGAGCGTTCGCTGGACACGCTGGCGCGCGAACTGGCCGAGGAACTGGGCCTGCGGCTGCGCGCGGACACGGCGCGTCCGCTCGGCGTGTTCGAGGACCTCGCGGTCAACGAACCAGGCCGCCGCGTGCGCGGCGAAGCCTTCCTGGTCGAGGCCGAGGGGGCGCCGGCGCCGGCGGGCGAGATCGCGGAGCTGGCGTGGATCGACCCGCGCGCGCCCGGCGGGCTGCCGATCGCCCGCCTGAGCGCGCACCACATCCTGCCGGCGGTGCTGGCCGACGACCTGCGTCGCGAGGCGCGCCGCTAGGCGGTTCCGCTGCGCTCGACCTGCGCGTGCCGGAGGCAGGCGTCCAGCAGGGCGCGGAGCAGGGGCTGCAGGCGGGCGGCGCGCTCCGGCAGGTACCCGAAGCTGTCCTCGTCCATGTAGCAGCGCTGCGCCAGCTCGAGCTGCACCGCCTCCACGCCCTCGGCCGGACGGCCGTAGTGACGGGTGATGTGCCCGCCCTTGAAGCGCCCGTTCGCGACCCAGGTGTAGCCGTCCTGGGCGCGCAGGACCGCTTCCAGCCGCGCCTGCAGATCGGCGGAGCAGCTCACGCCGGCCGCGGTGCCGAGGTTGAGGTCCGGCAGGCGTCCCTCGAACAGGAAGGGCAGCTCGCCGCGGATGGAATGTCCCTCCCACAGCACCACCCGCCCGTGCAGGTCGCGCAGGCGCGCGATCTCCTCCGCGAGCGCGCGGTGGTAGGGGCGCCAGTAGCGCTCGACCCGCGCACGCACCGCCTCCGGCGACGGCGCGCGCCCCGGCCGGTAGACCGGGTCGCCGGAGAACCGCACGACCGGGCACAGGCCCGTCGTGTTCTGCCCCGGATACAGCGAGACGTCGTCCTCCGAACGGTTGAGGTCGATCACGTAGCGCGAGTGCGTCGGCACCAGGACCGACGCGCCCAGCTCGCGCGCGAACGCATAGAGCGTGGAGACGTGCCAGTCGGTGTCCGGCACCCGGCGCGCCTCGTCGGTGAGATCGGCGGCGATGTCCTCCGGCACGAGGGTGCCGTCGTGCGGAAGGCTGACGAGCAGCGGCGCGCTGCCGCGGTGAAGGGTGTAGATGTCCATCCGGACATCGTACGGAGGTGAGGAGCGGCTGGGGAGGAGTGACGGCCTAGGAGTGAGTGGAGAGGAGTGAGAAACGAGGGCCGGCGACCGCACCCCTCCTTTTCTCGCTCCTCATCTTTCACTCCTCGCCACTCCTCATGTTCCGCTCCTCAGGCTAGGCCAGCGTCACGACCTCCTCGCCCACCGTCGGGTGCACCGCCACGGTGCGGTCGAAATCGCGCTTGGTCGCGCCCATCGCCATGGCGACGGCGAAGCCCTGGACCACATCGTCGGCGCTCTCGCCGACGATGTGCAGGCCCACCACGCGCTCCTCGTCGCCGGCGCAGATCAGCTTGATGCGGCTTGCGCAGGCGCGGCCAGCGAGGCCGGTGCGCAGGGCGCGGTACTCGGAGCGGTAGATGCGCAGGGCGTCGCCATGGCGCTCGCGCGCCTCGCGCTCGGAGAGGCCGACACTGGCGAACGGCGGGTGGCCGAAGACCACGCTGGGGATCAGGTCGAGCTCGATCGGCTTCGGCTCGCCCTGCCCGAACAGCCGGTCGGCCAGGCGGCGGCCGCAGGCGACCGCGACCGGCGTCAGCGGGCGCAGCGTGGTGCAGTCGCCGACGGCGTAGACGCCGGGCGCGCTGGTGCCGAACTCGTGGTCGACCACGATGCGCCCGCGCGCGTCGGTGCGCACGCCGGCCTCCTCCAGGCCGATGTCCTGCGTGCGCGGACGACGCCCGACCGCCCACACCACGTGGTCGAAGCCGCGGCTGCCGCCCGCACCGCCCTCGCAGTGCACGGCGATGCCGTCGTCCTCGCGCGACAGGCGGTCCACGCTGGCGCCGCAGCGCACGTCCACGCCCTCGTCGGCCATGCGGCGGCCGAGGAAGTCCGCGCTCTCGGTGTCGAACTGCGCCAGCAACTGGCGCTCGCGCGCGTAGATGGTCACGTCGACGCCCAGCGCACAGAGCATGCCGGCCAGTTCCACCGAGATGTAGCCGCCGCCGATGAAGGCAACCCGCCTCGGCGCCCGGGTCCAGGCGAAGAAGCCGTCGGAATCCTCGCCGAGGTCGGCGCCGGCCACCTCCGGGCGGACCGGGGCGGAGCCGGTCGCCACGAGGATGCTCGGCGCGCTCAGCGTGCGCGCGCCCGCCTGCACGCGGCCCGCGCCGAGCAGGCGCCCGCGCTCGGCGACGATCCCGATGCCGAGCGTCTCGAAGCGCTCCCGGTAGCGGCCCTCGATGCCGCGGATGTACTCGCTGCGGCGCGCCACGAAGCGCGGCCAGTCCAGCCCCGCCGGCGTCAGCGGGAAGCCGTACTCGCGTGCGAGCCCCTGCGCGTAGGCGAGCTGCGCCGCCAGCCACGTCGCCTTCTTGGGCACGCAGCCGACGTGGATGCAGGTGCCGCCGACCGGTCCGGGCTCGACCACCACGACCTTCGCCCCGTGCGCCGCCGCGCGCTGCGCGGTGGCCATGCCGCCGGAACCGGCGCCGAGGACGATGAGATCGTGGGTCTGGGTCATGCGAAGCGTCCGGGATCGTAGGGTCTGGGATCGACCGGCGGCGCGCGCCCGGCGACGAGGTCCGCCACCATCTGGCCGGTGATCGCCGACATGCTCATGCCGAGCATGCCGTGCCCGGTCGCGAGCCACAGGTTCGCGTAGCGTGGCGCACGCCCGATGAGCGGGAGGTCGTCGTAGACCATCGGCCGCCAGCCGTACCACTCCTCGCGCAGGACCGGGCCCACCGGCTCGTGCAGGAAGGCGTGCGCGCCGCGCACCAGCGCGTCGAGGCGGGTGCGGTTGAGGCTGGCGTCGTAGCCGGAGAACTCCATGGTGCTGCCGAGCCGGAAACCGTCGCGCCACGCGGTCACGCAGACCTGCGGCTCCTTCAGCACCAGCGGGCGCGAGGGCGTCAGCACCGGGCGGTCGTAGGTGATGGAGTAGCCCTTGCCCGGCTGCACCGGGATGGTCAGGCCGAGCCCGCGTGCCACCTGCGGGCTCCAGGCGCCCAGCGCGAGCAGCACCTCGCCGCCACGGCGCGGGCCGCGCTCGGTGTGGACGCCGACGATGCGCCCGCCGTCCTGTTCCAGGCCCAGCACGCGGCAGTCCTCCTCGACGACGCCGCCGCGCTCGCGCACGCGCCGCGCCAGCTCGGCGACGTAGCAGTCGGGACGCAGGCTGGCGTCGCCCGGGAACGCGATCGCGCCGGCCACGCCCGGGCGCAGCGCGGGCTCGCCGGCCTCGGCCTCGGCGCCGGACAGCAGGCGCACGTCCACCCCGAACTCGCGCAGCGCCTCGGCGTCGCGCGCCTCGCGCTCGAAGGCCGCGGCATCGCGGCACACGTACCAGAGGCCGTCGTGCGAGAAGTGGCAGTCCAGCCCTTCCTCCGCCACGAGGCTCTCCATCATTCCGCGCGAGGCCAGCAGCAGGCGCGCCTTGGCCCCGGCGCTGGCGCGCCAGTCGCGGCGGTTGCAGCGCAGGGCGAAGCGCAGCAGCCAGTCGGCGAGGTCGAGGTCCACGCGCGGGCGGATGTAGAGCGGCGCGTCGGGACGCCCCACCCACTTCAACGCCTTGAGCAGGGTGCCCGGCCCGGCGAGCGGCGCGGCGTGGCTCGGGGTGATGGTCCCGCAGTTGCCGTGCGAGCTGCCGCAGCCGGCGCGTCCCTGGTCGAGCACGCGCACCCCGCGGCCGGCGCGCAGCAGGTGGAGGGCACAGGAAAGACCGATGGCGCCGCCACCGAGGATGAGGATGTCGTCGGAGGGCTGGCTCATGCGCGCAGAGTGTACGCGTCAGCCTGCGGCCCCCGCGCGCCAGCGCGGCCATGCCTGGCGGGCGAACGCACGCCACAGCCATTCCACCGGACCGTAGGCGAAGCGCGCCAGCCACCAGCGGCTGAGCGCCAGTTGCGCCGCGAACACGACGAGCACCAGCGCGCACTGTCCCGTGCGCCCCATCTGCCCCCACTGGCCGAGACCGTAGCCGTAGAACACCAGCGAGGCGACCAGCGACTGCATCAGATAGTTGGTGAGCGCCATCCGCCCCGCCGGCGCCAATGCGCTCCGCAGCCCGCGCGCCAGCGGCGCGGAGAGGCCCAGCGCCAGCAGCGCGAGGTAGGCCAGCGCCACCGGCAGGTTGCCGAGCAGCATGATCGACAGCGCGAGGTACTGGCCGCCGATGTCGCCGGCCTCCAGCGCCATCGCGCGCGCGGTCGCCGCCCATACCAGCGGCACGCCGACCATGAGCCCGAGCACGGCGATCCAGCCGAGCGTGCGCCTGTGCGCTGCGGGATCGGCGACCACGCCGGAGCGGAAGAACCACACGCCGACCAGGAACACGCCCAGCGTGGAGGCGCTGTTGCCCAGCCCGGCGAGCGTGACCGCGACGAAGTCCTGCCAGCGCGCCGCCGTCACCGCGGCGTAGCCGCCGGTGGCGTAGACCTCGCCGCGCACCACGCCTGCGGCGCGATCGGCGGCGAGCCCGTCGAGCGTGTCCGCCATCTGCTCGGGCATGCCGACCATCATCAGCGAACCAAGCAGGCCCAGCAGCGCCATCGCCATGTAGACCGCGATGCCGAGCCCGGCCAGCACGCGCGCGTCGATGCCGCGGAACAGCAGCAGCCCGAGCCCCGCCACGGCGTAGGCCAGCAGGATGTCGCCCGGCCACAGCAGCAGTGCGTGGGCGACGCCCAGCGCGGCGAGCATGCCGAGCCGGCGCAGCATCGTCGGCACGAAGCCGCGCGCGGGCGCGGCGGCCTCCATCGCCGCGAAGCTCATGCCGAACAGCAGCGAGAACAGCACCCAGAACTTGCCCTGCACGACCGCGAAGATGCCCCAGCCGAGCAGCGCGTCGAGGCCCGCGGCATCCGCGGGCGGGCCCATGCCCAGCTCCTGCATCGGGCGCGAGAACCACTCGACGTTCATCAGGAAGATGCCGAGCAGGGCCACGCCGCGCAGCGCGTCGAGCAGTTCGATGCGCCCGCGCGGCGCACCGTCGGCGGCGGCCGTCACGGGCGGATCTCAGGGTACGCGCGGCACCGGCGTGCGGTGCCGCGCGACGGAACGGAAGGCATGGACATGCGAGCTCCCCGGCTCGACGGCGAGGCGCCTAGCTCAGCACGGCGCGGGCGGCAGCGGCCAGTGCATCCAGCCTCGGGAAGCGAGTGAAGGGAAACGAGAAACGAGGGGAAGGCACTGCTGCCCCGGACTCGTTTCCCGCTCCTCATGTCTCACTCCCCGCTCAATGCTGGTGACCGCCTTCGCCGTGGGCGTGGCCGTGGTCGATCTCTTCCGGCGTGGCGGCGCGGACCTCGACGATCTCGACGTCGAAGTGCAGGTCCTTGCCGGCCATCGGGTGGTTGAGGTCGACGTCGACCACCGACAGGCCGACCTTCTGCACGGTGACGGCGCGCGGGCCCTGGTTGGTCTGCACCACCACCTGCGCGCCGGGGACGAGCTTCTGCTTGCCGAACAGCTTCTTCGCCACGCGCTGGGTCATGCCCTCGCGACGCGGGCCGTAGGCCTCGTCGCTGGCCACGTCGACGGAGACGGTCTCGCCCGCCTCGGCACCGATCAGCGCCTTCTCAAGGCCCGGGATGATCGCACCGTGCCCGACCAGGATGGTCAGCGGCTCGCGGCCGTGCGAGGTCTCCACCTCGTTTCCGCCCTCGCTGACGCGGTAGTGGAAACGCACGACGCTGTCTTTCTCGATCTTCATTCGTCTATCCCGGGACGTGGCCGCGACACCGCGGACTGCGGCATCATCGGTGGCCGTGAACAAGACCGCGCATTATCCCGGCGCCCGTGCGCGCACGCCAGCAGCGCGCGCAGCCGCCCGCATCCTCGTCGTGTCCGTCGCGCTGGCGGTGGCCGCCTGCGGCGGCCGCGACACCCGGCCCACCGGCGCGCCCAAGCCCATGCGCGACTGGCACAGCGAGGGCTACGACCGCCCCACGCCGGTCTCGCCGCGCGCCAACGACGTGCTGATGCGCGCGCTCGGCCTGGTCGGCACGCCCTACCGCTACGGCGGCAACACCCCGGAAGGCGGCTTCGACTGCAGCGGCCTGGTGGTCTACGTCTACCGCGACGCCGTCGGCGTCGCGCTGCCGCGCACCTCGCAGGCCATGCACGAACTGGACGCGCCGCGCATCCGCGTGGCCGACATCGCGGCGGGCGACCTCGTGTTCTTCGGCAGCGGGCGCCAGGCCAGCCACGTCGGCATCTACGTCGGCGAGGGCCGTTTCGTGCACGCGCCCAACAGCGGCGGCACGGTGCGCATGGACCGCCTCGACGGCCACTGGTGGCGCGAGAACTTCCTCGGCGCGCGCCGCGTCCTGCACTGAAACGACGGGCCTGCCGCAACGCCGGGTGCGCGGCGGACGCACGAGCGCGCGCCGCCCGGAACGCCGGCAGCGACGACCACGCGGCGGCGCGCGCTCCGAGCCGCGTGTCTACGGCCAGCCGGCGGCCCCGATCGACGCGCGCCCACTCCACACGAGCCAGCCGACGACGCCGACGTTGGCGACCGCCGTCACCCGGAAGATCGCCTGGAACGACGCCTTCGCCGTCTTGTGCCGGAAGCGGTGCTGCGCCAGGAGCGCACCGGGCCATCCGCCGAGCAGGTCGACGAGATGCAGGGTCTTCTCGGGCGTGCGGCGACGGCCGGCACCGGCGGCGGTCTTGTCCAGCCAGTACATGCAGAACGAGACGAGGCTGAGCAGACCGTAGAGGCCGGCGACCGGCATCGGCAGCACGCCCAGCAGCCCGCCGGCGGCGACGACGGCGAGCGCCGTGCCGCCGAGGGCCGCGCGGGGAACGCGCCGTCGCGGCGCACGGCGCTCCCGGCGCTGGCCGGCGAAGCGGACACGCACGGCAGTGCTGCGGCCCCTGGCGTCCCGGGCGATCTCGTAGGAGATCAGGTCGCCGTCCAGCGGACGTCGGCGGCCGCCGCCCTGGAAGGCCCCGATGTGGACGAAGGCGCGCGCGCCGCCGCCGTTCGGCGTGACGAAGCCGAACCCCTTGTCGTCGTTCCAGTCCGAGATCCGTCCTGCAAACCGCATCGCCACGCCATCGGCCCTCACGGCACGCATTCGAAGGGAGGATAGCGACCGGCAGGCCGGCTCAGGCCACCGCGATCCGGCCCCGCGACCAGGGCCCTGCCTGCGTCGCGCTCCAGCGGGCGGTCCACCACGGCGAGCACGTCGACGTCGCTGTCGGGCCGCAGCCCGCCCGCGACGGCCGATCCGAACAGGTAGACCGCGCGGACGGCGTCGCCGAGCGCATCGCGGAGAAGCCCGCAGGCGCGCAGGGCTTCCGCCGGAATGCCGGCGGGCGCGGCCCGCCGGTCGATGCCCACGGCTCAGCCCATGTGCCGGGCGACCATGCCCGCGAGGGCCAGGACCATGCCCAGGATGAGCAGCATGCGCGCCTTCCTGTCGACCACGAGCCGCCCGTCCGCCGCGCGCGTGTTGGGCCCGCCGCCCCGGTAGGTGCCGTAGGCCATCAGCGCGAAGCCGACGGCGGACACCAGGCTGTGCCACTCCCTGCCGTAGAAGGCGAAGTTCGCGACGTTGACCAGCGCCAGCAGCGTCGCGGCGCCGATGAAGAACCGGGCGCCGGTGGTGAGGCGGGTGCGGTCGGTCGATGCTGTCATGCGATGTGCTTCCTCATGTTCTGCGCGGCGGGCGGTGCCGGAACGGGGATTCTCCCCGCGCGCCGGGTCCGCGCAAGTCGCGGGGACGGCGAGGAACGCTGCGAGCGCGGCGGCACCGCCGGGGCGGCCGGCGCATAATCCCGGCCGGCACGGAGACTGCGGCCGCCCCATGACGTCCGGGCGAGCGCGCCGGCGCCCCGTCCCCTCCACCAAGAACCGCACCATCACGCGACGCCCCCGATACTGCCACGTCGCCCCGACGGACTCCGCCTGCCGCCGATGTCGCCGCCCTCCCCCGCACCCCGCTCCGCCACGTCCGCGCCACCCGGCGTGCGGGGGCGGATCCGTTGGGTCGTGCAGGTGACGCTGGTCTCGTGGGCACTGTGGTTCGTGCTCGCGGGGACGTCGGCGCCACTGGTGGGGCTGGCCTTCGCGGTGGCCGGAGCGCTGGCGGGAAGCTGGCTGGCGCCGGGCGACGACTACCGCTGGCGGCCGCTGCGGCTGGCGGGCTTCGCGCTGTACTTCCTGCGCGAATCGGTGCTGGGCGGGATCGACGTCGCGCGGCGCGCGCTGGCGCCGTCGTGCCCGGTGGAACCGACCCTCCTCGACTACCGCATCGGCCTGCCTGCGGGCGCGCCACGGACGCTGATGGTGGCGATGGTGAGCCTGCTGCCGGGCACGCTCTCGGTGGACATCGGCGACGACGGCCTGCTGCGCGTGCATGCGCTCTCGGCGGATGCCGGCAGGACGCTCGCGCCGCTGGAGCGCCGCGTGGCGCACCTGTTCGGCCTGGAGGCGCGGCCGGGCGCGCCCGTGCCGGCGGCGGCCGCGGGGAGGCGCGCATGAACGCGCTGCTCGCCGCCCTGGCGGTCTTCCTCCTGCTGAATCTCGCCGCGGGGCTGCTGCGGGTGTGGCGCGGGCCGACGCCTGCCGACCGCATGTCGGCGGCGCTGCTGTTCGGCTCGACCACGGTCGCCGTGCTGCTGGTGCTCGCCGAGCTCGCCGCGCTGCCGGCGCTGCGCGACGCCGCGCTGGTGTTCGTGATGCTGGCCGCCATCCTCAGCGTGGCCTTCGTCGGCCTGCCGCGCGGCCGCGGCACCGACGAGGAGGACGTGCCGTGAGCTGGCTCGCGGCTCCGCTGCTGCTGGCCGGCGCCTTCTTCTTCCTCGCCGGCACCGTGGGCCTGCTGCGCTTCCCGGACGCGCACTCGCGCCTGCACGCGCTGACCAAGGCGGACAACCTGGGCCTGGGCTGCCTGTGCGCCGGGCTGGCGCTGCTGGCCGGCTCCTGGCGCACGGCGGCGTTGCTGCTGGTGGTCTGGCTGCTGGCCCTGCTGGCGGCGACGGTCTCGGCGCACCTGATCGCGCGCTCGGCGCTGCCGGGCGGGGAGGACGGCCGATGACGCTGGTGCTCGACGGCCTGCTCGCGCTGGCCCTGGTCGGCCTGGCGCTGCAGGTGGCGCTGGACCGGGTGCTGTTCCGCGGCATCGTGATGTTCGTGGTGTTCGGGCTGGTGATGGCCCTGGTCTGGGCGCGGCTGTCGGCGCCGGACCTCGCCATCGCCGAGGCCGCCATCGGCGCCGGCATGACCGGTGCGCTGCTGATGGTGGGCTACCGCCGCCTGCTGCGCGCCAAGGGCCCGCCCGCGCGGCCGGTGCGGCGCGGCAACCGGCTGGCGGCGCCGATCGCGCTGCTGACGGCCGGGCTGGTCGCGACGCTCGGCACCTTCGCGCTGGAACTCCCGGCAGGCCCCGGCAGCGCCGGCGAGCGCGCGCTGGCGGCCATGGCGGACCTGCCGGTCGAGAACCCGGTCACCGCGGTGCTGCTGGTGTTCCGCGGCTACGACACGCTGATGGAACTGATGGTGCTGCTGGTCGCCCTGCTCGGCATGCGCGCGGTGCAGGGACCCGCGGGCGCGCCCGAGCTGCCGGCGCCCGCGCCGGCCGGCCAGCCGCTGGTCGCCGCCCTGCTCGCGGCGCTGGTGCCCCTGGGCGTGCTGGTGGCCGGCTACCTGCTCTATGCCGGCGGCTACGCGCCCGGCGGCGCGTTCCAGGGCGGCGCGGTGCTGGCGGCGGTCGGCGTGCTGCTCGTGCTCACCGCACGGCTGCGCCCGGCGTCCTCGCTGGGCTGGACCGAGCGCATCGGGCTCGTGCTCGGCATCGCGGTGTTCGCGGGCATCGGGCTGGCCGCACTCGGCCGCGGCGAGGCGATGCTGACCCTGCCGGGCGGCTGGGCCATCTACGCCATCGAGACCGCGATGCTGCTCTCCATCGCGCTCACCCTGGTGCTGCTGTTCGCGGGCGGCAGCGGCCTGCGCGGAGGCCAGCGGCCATGAGCCAGGCGACGCTCTACGTGCTGGCCGCGGCCGCGATCATCGGGGCGGGCGTGCACGGCCTGCTGACGGCCGCGCACCTCATGCGCAAGCTGCTCTGCCTCAACCTGCTCGGCGGCGGCGTCTTCCTGCTGCTCGTCGCGCTCGCGGGCCGCAGCGGCGAGGCGCCTGACCCGGTGCCGCAGGCCCTGGTGCTGACCGGCATCGTGGTCGCGGTCTCGATGACCGCCTTCGCGCTCGGCCTGCTGGACCGCCTCGCCCGCGTGGCCGGCGACACCCGCCTGGACGTGGACGACGATGACGACTGAGGCGGCGCTGGCAGCCCTGGTCTTCGGGCCCCTGTCCGCCGCCGCCGCGCTGGTGCTGCTCGGCGGCGGCCTGCCGCGGCTGCGCGCCGGCATCGTGCTGGCCGCCCTCCTCGCGCCGCTCGCGCTGCTGGTGCCGCCCACCCTGGCCCTGCGCGCGCAGCCGGTGATCGAGCTCGCGCTCGCCGGGCAGGTGCCGCCGCTGGGCATCGGCCTGCGGCTGGACGCGCTGGCCCTGGTGATGCTGTGGCTGGTCGCGGTGGTCGGCGCCGGCGCCGGGCTGCACGCCTTCCGCGCGCAACCGCCACAGGCCGTCGCCGGCACGCGCTTCTGGCCGGTCTGGCTGCTGATGATGGCGGGGCTCAACGCCTTCTTCCTGTCGGCCGACCTGTTCAACCTCTACGTCGCCATCGAGCTGGTGACGCTCGCGGGCGTGGCCCTGGTCTCGTGGAGCGGCAAGGCCGCGGCGCTGCGCGCGGCCATGCGCTATCTGCTGCTGGCGATGCTGGCCTCGCTGGCCTACCTGCTCGCCGTCGCCCTGCTCTACAGCGAACACGGCACGCTCGACCTCTACCTCCTGGCCGGCGTCGCGGGCGAGGGCAGCGGCGCGACGCGCACCGCGCTGGCGCTGGCGGTGGTGTCGCTGCTGCTCAAGGGCGCGATCTTCCCGCTGCACATCTGGCTGCCGCCGGCGCATGCGCGCGCGCCGGGCGCAGTCAGCGCGGTGCTGTCGGCGCTGGTGGTCAAGACCGCGCTCTACCTGCTCTACCGCCTGTGGTTCTGGACGCTCGACGGCGCGCAGCCGGCGGCGGTGGGCGTGCTGCTCGGCGCGCTCGGCGGCACCGCGGCGCTGTACGGCTCGGTCGCGGCGCTGGTGCAGGTCCGGCTCAAGCGCATGGTGGCCTACTCGACCGTCGCCCAGCTGGGCTACCTGATGCTGGTGTTCCCGCTGGCCGCCGCCGCAGGGGCCGGGGCGGTGGCCTGGCACGGCGCCATCTACCAGTTGCTGGCGCACGCGCTGGCGAAGTCGGCCATGTTCCTGGCCGCGGCCAACCTGCTGCAGGGGCTGGGCAGCGACCGCCTGCCGGATCTCGCCGGCGCGGGACGCCGCCTGCCGCTGAGCGTGTTCGCCTTCGCGGTGGCGGGGGTCAGCCTGATGGGGCTGCCGCCCAGCGGCGGCTTTCTCGCCAAGTGGCTCATGCTGGAGGCGGCGTGGATGGGGGCGGGCTGGGGCTGGATGGCGGTGCTGCTGGTCGGCAGCCTGCTGGCGTCGGTCTACGTGTTCCGCGCGCTGAGCGCGATGTTCGCCGCGCCCGCCGACGACGCGCCGCGTCCGCCGGTCGCGCTGCCGCGCACGATGGAGCTCGCCGCGCTCGCGCTCGCGGCCCTGGCCATCGCCGCCGGCTTCGCCTCGGCGCCGGTGTTCGGCCTGCTCGACGCAGGCCCGCCCTTCCCCGTGGTGGATCCC
This sequence comes from Coralloluteibacterium thermophilum, assembly GCF_042654365.1. Lineage (NCBI taxonomy): Bacteria > Pseudomonadati > Pseudomonadota > Gammaproteobacteria > Lysobacterales > Lysobacteraceae > Coralloluteibacterium > Coralloluteibacterium thermophilum. The sequence continues at coordinate 7,545 of NZ_JBHSGG010000031.1, read as the reverse complement.
TCGCTGCCGGTGGTCGAGGAGACGCCATGAGCACGTCCTTCCTCTACACCGCCATGCCGCTGTGGGCGGTGCTGGTGTCGATGCTGGCCGGCATCGTCATCTTCGCGCTGGGCGAGCCGCGCAGGACCGCGCGCACCGTGGTGAATCTCGCCGCGGCCGTGGTCAAGCTGGTGCTGATCGCGGTGATGGTGGACGGCGTGCGCAGCGGCGGGACCTTCGGCTTCCGCCTTCCGCTGCTGCCGGGGCTGGACCTGGTGCTGTCGGCGGACGCGCTCAGCCTGCTGTTCATGACGCTGTCGGCCTGGCTGTGGCTGCTCACCACCATCTACGCCATCGGCTATCTGGAGCACGGCCGCGAACGGGCGCGCTTCTTCGGGTTCTTCAGCCTGTGCGTGGCGGCGACCATGGGCATCGCCGCGGCGGGCAACCTGTTCACCTTCTTCGTGTTCTACGAGCTGCTGACGCTGGCGACCTGGCCGCTGGTCGCGCACCGCGGCACCCCGGATTCGCTGCGCGGCGCGCGCACCTATCTCGTCTACACCTTGGGCGGCAGCGCGCTGTTCCTGGTCGGCCTGGTGTGGCTGTACGGCATCGCCGGCAGCGCGGAGTTCGTCGCCGGCGGCAGCGTGGCCGGGCTCGACCCGGAGCGCGACGCCGACCTGCGCTGGATCTTCGCCCTGCTGGTGGCGGGCATGGGCGTCAAGGCCGCGCTGGTGCCGCTGCACGGCTGGCTGCCCAAGGCCATGGTCGCCCCGGCGCCGGTGAGCGCCCTGCTGCACGCCGTGGCGGTGGTGAAGGCCGGCGCCTTCGGCCTGGTGCGCGTGGTCGAGGACGTGTTCGGCATCGAGGTCGCCGCGCGCCTGGGCGGCGCGCAGGCGCTGACGGTGCTCGCGGCGGTCACCATCGTCTACGGCTCGACGCGCGCGCTGTTCCAGTCCGACATCAAGCGCCGGCTGGCGTGGTCGACGGTGAGCCAGGTCTCCTACATCGCCCTGGGCGTCGGGCTCGGCGGCCCGCTGGCGCTCGTCGGCGGGCTGGTGCACCTGGTCCACCAGGGCCTGATGAAGATCACCCTGTTCTTCTGCGCCGGCGTGTTCGCGGAGCGCCTGGGCATCCACAGCGTCGGCGAGCTCGACGGCGTCGGCCGCCGCCTGCCCTGGACCAGCGCCGCCTTCACCGTCGGCGCGCTCGGCATGATCGGGCTGCCGCCGCTGGCCGGCTTCGTCAGCAAGTGGTACCTGGGCCTGGGGGCGCTGGAGGCCGGGCAGCCGTGGGTGGTCGGCGTGCTGGTGGCGAGCACGCTGCTGAACGCGGCCTACTTCCTTCCCGTGCTGCGGCGCATCTGGTTCGCGCCGGCGCCCGAGGCCTGGCCGCATCCGCAGGCGCTGGGGCGCGTGGCCTTCGCGGCGCTCGCGGTGCCGCCGGTCCTGACCGCGGCGACGGTGATCGCGACCGGCGTGCTGGCGGGGCTCGCGCTCAGTCCGCTGGGCTGGGTGGAGCTGATCGTGGCGAGGAGCGGCCGATGAACGCCTTCGCGCTCGCCGCCGGCCTCGCCCTCCTGGCGCCCCTGCTCGTCTGCGCGCTGCTGCCGGCGCTCGGCGAGGCGCGTGCGCGGCAGGTGCTGCGCATCGCCCTGCCGGCCGCCGGCCTGCCCGCGCTGGCGCTGGGCCTCGACCCGTCCGGCACCCTCGACCTGCCCTGGCTGCTGCTCGGCACGCGCCTGGAGACCAGCGACATCGGCCGCGCCCTGCTGCTCCTGGTCGGCATCGCCTGGACGCTGGCGGGTGCCTACGCGGCCGACCGGGTCGAAGCGCGCCTGCGCGGCTTCGCCGCCTGGTGGCTGCTGGCGCTGGCCGGCATCCAGCTCGCCGCACTGGCCGGCGACCTGGCGTCCTTCTACCTCGGCTACGCCGCCATGAGCCTCTCGGCCTACGGCCTGGTCGCCCATCCGCGGACGCCCGCGGCGGTCCGCGCGGCGCGGATCTACCTGGCGATGACCCTGCTCGGAGAGGGCGCGCTGCTGGCCGGCGTGCTCGCGCTCGCGGGCAGCGGCATCCATCTGCTGGCCGACGTGCCGGGCGCCGCGGCGCCGACGGCGGCGGCATGGCTGCTGCTCGCCGGCTTCGGGGTCAAGGTCGGCGTGGCCGGCCTGCACCTGTGGCTGCCGGTCGCGCACCCTGCCGCGCCGGTGCCGGCCAGCGCCGTCCTCAGCGGCGTGATCGTCAAGGCCGGCCTGCTCGGCCTGCTGCGCCTGGTGCCGGGCGCGGCCCTGCCCGAAGGCGCCGTCCCCGTCCTCGTCGGGCTGGGACTGTTCACCGCCTTCTACGCGGTGGCGACGGGCCTGCCGCAGACGCGGCTCAAGACCGTGCTGGCCTACTCCACGGTCAGCCAGATGGGCCTGCTCTTCGCGGCCGCGGCGCTCGCGCTCGCCGGCCCCGAGGCGGACGCGGCGCTGGCCCTGGTCACCCTCCTGGTGCTGCACCACGGGCTCAACAAGGCGGCCCTGTTCCTCGCCGCCGGGCACGTGCCGCTGCGGGGCGCCCTGCGCGGCGTGCTGTTCTGGCTGCCGGCGCTGTCGCTGGCGGGCCTGCCGCTGCTGAGCGGTGCGCTCGCCAAGACCGGCCTCAAGGCCGGCATCGAGGCGGTGGAGATGCCGGCGTGGACGCTGACGCTGCTGTCGCTCAGTTCCGTCGGCACGACCCTGCTGATGTGGCGCGCCTGGACGCTGGCGCGCCAGGGCGGGGAAGCCCCGCCGCGCGTGCATCCCGCCCTGCCGATGCTGGTGCTGGCCGGCGTGGTCGTGCCGTGGCTGTGGGCCGCGCCGCTGGATCTCGCCGCCCTGCCCGCGCCCTACGAGGTCTGGGCGGCGGCCTGGCCGCTGGGGCTCGCCGCGCTCCTCGCCTGGGCGTGGACGCGCGCCTGTCGCCCGCTGGCCGACCGGATCGTCGGGCGCGTTCCCGAGGGCGACGTCCTCCACCCCATCCTGGCCCTGCTCGCTGCGCTCGCGGCGGCGGCGCAGCGCCTGCCCCGACCGCCGGCGTGGCGTCCGCCCGAACGCCTCGGCGCGCGGCTGGAGGCGGCCATCGCCGCCGCGGAGACCCGCCTCGGCACGCTCGCCGCGGCGGGCACGGCCGTGCTGGCGCTGGTGGCGCTGACCTGGCTCGGCTGGCGCTGAGGCTCAGCGCTCGCCGGGCTCCGGTGCGTCCGGTGGCGGCTCCGGGCGATACCAGAGCCAGGTGGCGACGGCGCCCATGACCGCCACCGACAGCCATGCCGCCCAGCGCGGGGCGAAGAGGAAGGCGATCACCGCGCAGACGGCCATCGCGAGCGTCGCCATCCACTTGGCGCGGCGCCCGACGGCGCCGTGGGCCTCCCAGTCGCGGATGGTGGGACCGAAGACGCGGTGGCGCATCAGCCACGCGCGCAGCCGCGGCGACCCGTTGGTGGCCGCCCAGGCCGCGAGCAGGATGAACACCGTGGTCGGCATGCCCGGCAGCACCGCGCCGATCAGCCCCAGCACGAGGAACAGGTAGGCCGCCGCGAGCCACAGCCAGCGCATGGTCAGTGGCACCTGCCGGTCGCGGCGGGGCCGGCTGCGGCGGGCTCCATCGCCAGGAGCGCGGGCAACGGGGGCGCCCGGCGCGGGACCTCGACCGCCCGCGGCCGGGCGTCCGGCGCTCCGCCGGCCCGGGATGCGGGGATGCCGCAGGCGGCCTCGCTGCGCGGACGCGTTCCGCCGCCCACGCGCCTAGCCCTGCCGCTCGCCGAAGCGGGCGACGACGTCCTCGATGCCCTTGCTCAGCGCCATCACCTTCAGCGCGTACTCCGCGAGCTGGCGGTCGGCGTCGTCGCGCGGTTCCCAGGCCGGCACCGGCACGGGCCGGCCCTCCACGCCGTCGAGCGCGACGAACACGATGACGCAGTGGGTGCACAGCCGCTCCGCCGTCTCGCTGCCCTCCAGCCCCGGGTCGCGGGCGCGCACCTCGATGGCGAAGTGCATGCTCGTGGTGCCCGTATGCACGAGGGTGGCGGTGACCGTCACCACGTCGCTGATGCGGATCGGCGCGACGAAGCGGATGCCGCCGACCGCGACGGTCACGCTGTACTTGCCGCTCCAGCCCACCGCGGCGGCGTAGCCGACCTGGTCGATCCACTTCATCACCACGCCGCCGTGCACCTTGCCGCCGTAGTTGACGTCGGTCGGCTCGGCCAGGAAGCGGAAGGTCAGTGCGTGCTGGCGGCCGCTCATGCGCGGGACTCCGGCGGGCGGCGGGCGGTGCGGTTCGGCGTCATGCGCGGACTCCGTCGGGATCTGCGCCGCATGGTGCCCGCGGGGCGGGCGGATGGCGAGCGCGGACCGCCGCGGCTCAGCCCGCGGCCGGCACCGTCTCGCGCGCCAGCCGGCGGCGCATGCGCGCATGCAGCGCCGCCCGCCGCCGCGCCAGCGCGCGCACCCACGTCTGGCGCGTCGCGCGCTCCGCCGGTGCCGGGCCCAGCTGCGCCCGGCAGCGCAGGAAGTCGGCATAGGCCTCGCACACGTGCCGCAGCCGCTTCATGAGCAGTTCGAGCATGATCGCGTCGTCCAGCAGGCCGATGACCTCGACGTGGTCGGGGATCATGTCCTCCGGGTCGCCGAAGTAGGCCAGCACCCGCAGCACCTGCGCGCGCTCCTCCTGCGGCAGCGCCCAGGCCTCGTCCTCGAGCATGGCGATGAGGCGCTCCACGTCGTCGAGGCGGCGCCGGACGAAGCCGGGCGTGCAGGGAGGCACCGCCTCCAGCGCATGGCGCGCGGCGTCCACGATCTCGCAGGCCTCGGCGCAGGCGACGCGGCGTTCGGCCCGCACCAGCGCCTCGTGGAAGCGCGCCAGGTCGACCGGTTCGAGCTCGAAGGTGATGCGCACCGCCTGCCTCCCTGCCTCGTCCGCGGCTGCACCTGCCGCGCCGGAGCACGACCATACGCCAGGCGCGACGGTCGCGGACAGAGGACGTTCGTCACCCTGCCGGGTCGTGCCCTGCCCTTCGGGGCGAGCGCCCCCACCCTCGGCGCCGCACCGCCGAGGGCCGCCATGCCGCCGGAAGCGCGCGGCGCACCCTGAACCCGACGGGGCCACAACCGCCACCGCGCTGGCCGCTCCGCCCGCCATGGCGTAGACTGGTGCGGTTTGCTGCAGCGCACAGCCGTCCCCATCGGCCGCCGCCACCGGCTCGCACCACGCGAACCGCGCCGCGCCCCACCGCACGCCCGCTGCCGCAGACCCGGACCCGTCGGACGTCGACGGCGTCCGCATCCCAAGCTCGCAGCGCGGTCCAGGGAACGCTTCGAGTCGTCATGCCCGCCAGTCCACCGGACCGGGCGGCGCGCCCGGAGTGGCGCGCGACACTACGCCAGGAGCATTCCATGTCGTTCGAGACCCTCGGGCTGTCGCCCGCGTTGCTGCGTGCACTCGCAGAACAGAAGTTCACCACCCCCACCCCGATCCAGGCGCAGGCGATCCCGCACGTACTGGCGGGCCACGACCTGCTCGCCGGCGCCCAGACCGGCACCGGCAAGACCGCCGCCTTCGGCCTCCCCATGCTCGACATGCTGGCCCACGGCGAGGTGCGGGCGGCCGGCCCGAAGCGCCCGCGCGCGCTGGTGCTGGCGCCGACGCGCGAGCTGGCCCTGCAGGTGCACGACAACCTGCGCGCCTACGGCCGCCACCTGCGGCTGTCCACCACCGCCATCTTCGGCGGCGCCGGCATGACCCCGCAGCTCGACGCCCTCCGCCGCGGCGTGGATGTGCTCGTCGCCACCCCCGGCCGGCTGATCGACCACATCGACCGCCGCAGCGTGGACCTGTCGCACATCCAGATCCTGGTGCTCGACGAGGCCGACCGCATGCTGGACATGGGCTTCCTGCCCGCCATCCGCCGCATTCTCGGCCGCCTGCCCTCGAACCGGCAGACCCTGCTGTTCTCCGCGACCTTCGACGCGCCGATCAAGGCGCTGGCCAAGGACTTCATGCGGCCGGAGCCGCGCGAGGTCCAGATCGCGGCGAACAACGCCGTCGCCGACACCGTCACCCATCGCGTGCACCCGGTGGACGGCGCCCGCAAGCGCGACCTGCTGCTGCACCTGCTCGGCGCCAACCAGGACCAGACCCTGGTGTTCGCGCGCACCAAGCACGGCAGCGACAAGCTCGCGCGCTTCCTCGGCGCCTCCGGCATCACCGTCGACGCGATCCACGGCAACAAGACCCAGGGCGCGCGCACGCGTGCGCTGAAGGAGTTCAAGTCGGGCAAGACCCGCGTGCTGGTGGCGACCGACATCGCCGCGCGCGGCCTCGACATCCACTCGCTGCCGCGCGTCATCAACTACGACCTGCCGATGGTCGCGGAAGACTACGTGCACCGCATCGGCCGCACCGGCCGCAACGGCGCGAAGGGCGAGGCGCTCAGCCTAGTCGCGAGCGACGAGGCCAAGCTGCTGCGCGCCATCCAGCGCCTGATCCGCACCGACATCGAACTGGTGAACGTCAGCGGCTACGAGCCGCAGGTGCCGCTGCGCCTGGAGTCGGGCGAGTCCTCCGGCGGCCGCCGACGTCCCTCGGGCGCGCCCGGCGGCCAACAGCCGCCGCGCAAGCACGCGCGTCGCCCGCACCCGCAGGCGCCCCGCCACGCCCACGCCGGTCCCCGCCCGAAGCAGCCCAGCGGCGGCCGCAACGGCCAGCGCGGCGACGGCGGACGAGGCAACTCCGCACGCTGACCGCGCGCGACGGCGACAGGCGGCACGACGACGGGCGGAGCGATCCGCCCGTCGTCGTTTGTGGTGGGGGACGGGAGCAGGGAATCGGGAATCGGGAATCGGGAATCGAAGGGTGTCCTGATGATCTCCGAAGATCACGCTGCGCCCGGAGCACCGCCATCCAAACGCCGAGGTGGCCTGCCGTTCCCCATTCCCCATTCCCCATTCCCCATTCCCCATTCCCCATTCCCGATTTCCGCCCTCACCCGTTTCGCACCTCATTGACGCCCCGCCGCCCAGCATCCGGACGAGCCAAGACCGGAGCAGCGCAATGCCTTACCACTGGGATTTCTTCAAGGACGGCGACACGGCCTTCGGCCTGTTCTACCCGAAGAACTACATCGTCGCCGCGTTCGAGAACGAAGGCCGGGCGGAAGAAGCGGTGAAGGCGTTCCGCGAAGCCGGGTTCGCCGAGGACGACGTCGCCGCCGCCAGCGGCAGCTTCGTCACGCGCAAGCTCGAGGCCGAGCCCGAGGGCACCTTCGACAAGGTGAAGGCCGCGATCTCGGCGGCCATCGGCACCGAGCACAGCTACATCGAGAACGACATCGAGCACGCCAAGCGCGGCGGCGCCTTCGTCTTCGTGTACGCGCCGGACGACGAGGCCGCGGACCGCGCCAAGCCGGTCCTCAAGCGCATGCACGCGATGGAGGCCCGCCATTACCGGCAGATGGCGATCGAACGCCTCATCCATCCCTCCGGGGTTCTACCCCGAAATCACGGACGGTTGTAAAAGGGCTGAGAACTTCTGGTCTTGCCTG
>NZ_JBHSGG010000030.1:0-94468 GCF_042654365.1 Coralloluteibacterium thermophilum | reverse complement strand
CGCGCGGGGCCGCGTCCGCAGGCGGTGCGGCCTGCCGCGCCCGCCGCGCGTCCGGCGCCGCCCGCGCGGGCCGAGCCGCGCGGAGGACGTCCCTCGGCCCGCGGGCGCACCAGGGAGCTGTGAGCGGGCCGGGCGGAGCAGGCGTCAAATCTGTGACGCGCATCACCGGGGGAGTCGGGATTCTGACTTGCGCCGGAAACCTGACGCGCGCATTCTTGCCTCGACGACTGACCAATCGCGTCGCTATTGGACACTGAGCGACGCAGCCTGCACATGCAGGCCCATCTGCCCGGTGCCCGACCTGGTCCTCTGGATTCCCCCTGTTCCTAAGACCGTCGGGCGCCGGCTTTTTTTCCGGCCACGCTGCGCGCAGCAGCGCAGGCGACGCGGGATCCGGCCCCGCCCCCTCGAAACGCGGACAAAAAAAGGCCGGGAGTCCCCCTCGACTCCCGGCCTTGGCATCCCCACGGTGCGCGTTGGCCAGCCCTGTTCCCAATCCTGACCGACGCCCCCCGGCGCCTTGCCACCGTGGGTGCACGGGATATACAGCAGGTTTCGTGCCATGTGTCGAGGCGACGTGAAGATGCCCGCCGTCCGTCAAGGCCCCGGCGCCGCGCGGCAGGCGACCTTCAGGCCGCGCCGTCCGTCGCCGGCTACACTGCGCGCGCCCCGGGGCCGCGTCCCGCCGCCCCGGCGCACGATGCGCGCTCGTCCGCGCGTCCTCTCGCATCCTGACCGGTCCCTCGCACCATGTACTGCTACGACGTCATCGTGATCGGCGGCGGCCACGCCGGCACCGAGGCCGCGCTGGCCTCGGCGCGCGCCGGCGCGCGCACCCTGCTCCTGACCCACAACATCGAGACCGTCGGGCAGATGAGCTGCAATCCCGCCATCGGCGGGATCGGCAAGGGCCACCTGGTGCGCGAGATCGACGCGCTCGGCGGGATCATGGCGCGCGCGGCCGACGCCGCCGGCATCCAGTGGCGCACGCTCAACGCGCGCAAGGGCCCGGCGGTGCGGGCGACCCGCTGCCAGGCGGACCGTGCGCTGTACCGGGCCGCGATCCGGCGGGCGGTCGAGGCGCAGCCCGGCCTGCACCTGTTCCAGCAGGCGGTGGACGATCTTCTCGTCGAGGGCGAGCGGGTCGCTGGCGTGGTCACCCAGAGCGGCCTGCGCTTCACCGCGCCGGCGGTGGTGCTGACCGCGGGCACCTTCCTCGCCGGGCGCATCCACGTGGGACAGGCGCAGTCGGCCGGCGGGCGCGCCGGGGATCCGCCGGCCACCGTGCTCGCCGAGCGCCTGCGCGAGCGCAGTTTCGGGGTCGGCCGGCTCAAGACGGGGACGCCGCCGCGCATCGACGGGCGGACCCTGGACTACACGGCGATGGAGCGCCAGCCGGGCGACGACCCGCGGCCGGTGTTCTCCTTCCTGGGCAGCCGCGACCTGCATCCGCCCCAGGTCGACTGCTGGATCACCCACACCAGCGAGCGCACCCACGACATCATCCGCGCCGGCCTCGACCGCAGCCCGCTGTTCTCCGGGGCCATCGAGGGCGTCGGCCCGCGCTACTGCCCGTCCATCGAGGACAAGGTGGTGCGCTTCGCCGACAAGACCAGCCACCAGATCTTCGTCGAGCCGGAAGGGCTGGACGTGGCCGAGATCTATCCCAACGGCATCTCGACCTCGCTGCCCTTCGACGTGCAGCTCGAACTGGTCCGCTCGATCCGCGGTTTCGAGAACGCCCACATCACCCGCCCGGGCTATGCCATCGAGTACGACTTCTTCGACCCGCGCGGCCTGAAGGCCTCGCTGGAGACCAAGGCCATGCCCGGCCTCTACTTCGCCGGGCAGATCAACGGCACCACCGGCTACGAGGAGGCCGCGGCCCAGGGTCTGATCGCGGGACTCAACGCCGCGCGTGCGACGCAGGGGCTGGCGCCGTGGACGCCGCGGCGCGACGAGGCCTACGTCGGCGTGCTGATCGACGACCTCATCACCCACGGCACCACCGAGCCCTACCGCATGTTCACCTCGCGCGCGGAGTACCGCCTGCAGTTGCGCGAGGACAACGCCGACGCCCGCCTCACCCCGCACGGGCGCGCGCTGGGCCTGGTGGACGACGCGCGCTGGGCGGCCTTCGAGGCCAAGCGCGAGGCGGTGGAGCGCGAGACCGCCCGCCTCTCCGGCCTGTGGGCGGCGCCCGGCAACGCGCTGGCCCGCGACATCGAGGCGACGCTGGGCGTCGCGGTATCGCGGGAGAACAGCGCGCTCGACCTGCTGCGCCGGCCCGAGCTCGACTACGCCGCGCTGGCGCGGGTGCCCGGCATCGGTCCGGGCGTCGAGGACGCGCGCGTGGCCGAGCAGGTCGAGATCGCCGTCAAGTACGCAGGCTACCTGGAGCGCCAGCGCGTGGAGATCGAGCGGCAGCAGCGCCACGAGTCCACGCCGATCCCCGCCGGCTTCGACTACGCCGCGGTGCGCGGGCTCTCCGCCGAGCTGCAGGGCAAGCTGGTCGCGGTGCGCCCGGAGACGGTCGGGCAGGCGCAGCGCATCCCGGGCATGACGCCCGCGGCGATCTCGCTGCTGCTCGTCCACCTGGCGCGGGCCGCGCGCCAGGTGGCCTAGGCGGGGGCGCGCCGGCGCCTCAGCGCTCGGTGCGCCAGTTGAGCGAGGCGCGGTTCTCCAGGCCGGATTCGATCTGGATGTCGAAGCCGCGCGCCAGCAGGTACCGGAAGCCCAGGACCTGGCCGGTGCCGAGCAGCGACACGCCGTAGCTGACGTAGAGGCGCGGCGAGATGTAGCGCCCGACCGTCAGCGCGCTGCCGCCCAGGGCCCGCGAGTCGCTGATGCCGGCCTCGTCGAAGCCCAGCCGCGCGCCGATCTTCTCGGCCAGCAGGTTGCTGCCCGCCGACAGCGCCGCGGCGGCCGCGCCCAGCTGCTGGCTGTCCTCGCCGCTGGCGGTGCGCAGCGAGCGCCCCAGCACCAGGTAGGACAGCGCCTCGGACTGGTCCATCGCGGGGTCCGAGATCACCTCGGTCTCCGGCTGCAGCACCGTGCCACGGACCTGCAGGCCGACGGTGATGTCGCCGACCTCGCGCACCGCCCGCACGTCCAGCGCCGGGTTGTCGAGCGGCGCGCTCGCCCAGGACAGGCGCCCGTACTCGATGGTGAGGTCCTGGCCGTAGGACTCGTAGCGGCCGGTGACGTTGAGCCCGCCGGAGCCGAGCATCTCGCGCCCGGGGTGCTGGCGCACGCGCAGGGTGCCGTCGAGCTTGCCGTCGAAGCCGAAGCCCTGCAGGCGCACGTCCTCGCCCATGGCGAGGGTCAGGTCGAGGTCCAGCGGGGCGCCGGGGCCGCTGACCGGCTCGATCGGGTCCAGCACCACCACGTCCGCCGAGGGCGAGGTCGTGCTCTCCAGGCCTTCGAGGTCCAGCCGCAGGTAGGGCACGCCGACGCGGCCGCGCACGTGCACCGCGTCCTCGCGCAGGCGGATGCTGAGGTCGGGCGAGGCCCGCGCATGCAGCTCCGCCGTGTCGGAGACGGTCACGTTCTCGCCGCGGACGGTCATCTCCAGCGTCTGCATCGGGGCGTCGAGGCGCAGGCCGCCGGCGATCGCCAGCACGCCGTCGCCGGAGCGCAGGCTGCCGTCGATGCGGGCCTCGCCGGAAGGCAGGGCGTCGAGCGCGATGCGGCCCTCGCTGAGTGCGATGCCCAGCGCCGGCAGCTCGGCGCCGAAGTCGCGCAGCAGCAGGCCGCCGCTGAGCTGCGGCGCGGCGCGGGTGCCGCCCAGCAGCACGCGGCCGCCGATGTGCCCCGTGGGCGCGGCGACGTCCACCGAGAACAGTTCGATGAAGGTGAGGTCGCCGACGTCGAGGACGAACTCGCCGTCGAGCGGAGCGGTCTCCGCCATGCCCGTGGCGAGCCGGCCGTCGATGCGGCCTTCCGCGTCGGCCATCTGCAGGGCCAGGGTCGCCTCGACGCTGTCGCCGGCGATGCGCCCGCGCAGGTCGATGCTGTCGTAGCCGACCACCTCGCGCTCGCCCTGGGCGCGCAGGCGCACGCCGCCGTCGCGCGAGGTCAGGGCGAAGCTGCCGTTCCAGCCGTCGCCGGCGGGCGCGATGTCGGCCTCGAGCTGGAGCAGGCCGAAGGCGCGCATGGGCGCGCCGTCGTCGCGGCTCAGCCAGGGATCGAGCAGGGACAGCGGCACGTCCTGGCCGCGCACGCTGGCGCTGCGCGGCCAGTCGGCCTCGGCGCACAGGGAGCCGCCGGCACCCTCGGGCACGAAGCAGGCGCGATCCAGGCGCAGGGCGTCGCCGACCTGGGCGAAGCGTGCCGGCCCCTGCAGCGCCCAGGCCGCGCCGGTGGATGGCGCCAGCCGCAGCGCGCCCACCTCGCCCTGCCAGCCGCGCGCGGTCTGTTCGAGCGTCGCCGCGACGTCGACGCCGAGGTCGGGGCCGCGCGCGCTGGCCTGCAGCCGCGGCGCGGCGAGCGCGCCCTGCACGTCCGCATCCAGCGTGTCGAAGGCGACCGCGCCCAGGTCCAGCGCCACGGCGCGCACGGCCAGCGCGCCGTTGCTGCCGCGCCACGGCAGGTCGCCCTGGATGCTCAGGCGCTCGGCCTGCATGTCGCCGTAGCGCAGCCCGGAGCCGACCAGGTCGGCGCTGATGTCGGGCGCGTCGTTCGTGCCGCGCACGCGCGCCCGTCCGCGCAGGGTGCCGGCGGTGTCCGGCAGCAGTTCGGGCAGGTTGAGCGGATCGAGGCGCACGGCGACGTCGAGGCGGTTGCCGACGGTGCCCTCGGCGGCGATGCGGCTGTCGCCGATCGCGGCGTCGAGATCGACCGTGCCCGCGTCCCCCCGCCAGTCCACGGCGACGCTGGCCCGCAGCGCGTGCCCGCGCAGGCGGCCGCGCAGGTCGGGCAGGTCGGCCTGCGCGTGCAGGACGCCGGCGTCGTCCTGGCGTCCACGGGTGGTCAGGGCGCCGCGCAGCGCGCCGGGGAAGTCGGGCGCGAAATAGCCGGGATCGACGCCGTCGAGGGTGGCGGCGAGCTCCCATTCCAGCGCCGGGCTCCAGCGCACGCTGCCGCGGCCGTCGAGGTCGCCGCTGGGGGTGTCGACCGCGAGGCGGTCGAGCACCGCGCTCTCGGTGTCGCCGGTCGCGTCCACGCGCAGGGTCGCGCTGTCGCCGCCGCGCGCCACGCGGGCCTCGCCCTCCACGCGCCAGGCGTCGAGCGCGCCGCGCGCGGAGAAGGCGCCTTCCTGCACCACCACGGCCTCGCCCTCGGCGCCCTCGATGCGCAGCCCGGCCAGGCGCAGCACCGCGTCCAGCGTCGGCACCTCGGGATTGAAGTCGGCGCTGCCCTCCAGGGCGACCTCGCCGTCGTACAGGCGCAGCGCCAGCGGCGACATCGTCAGGACGCCCGCCTCGTAGGCGATGCGGGAGGGCGCGATCTCGACCTCCAGCTCGCCCTGGGCGACGCGCCCGCTCAGCTCGGCGCGGCCTCCGGTGCCGCTGGCGTCCAGGGCGATGTCGAGCGGCGCCGCCTCGGCCTGCCCGCCATCGGCGGGCGGCGGGGCGAACAGCGCGGGCTCCAGCGCCGGCGCGGTGGCGCTCAGGCGCCAGGTCGGCGTGGTGGTGCCGCCGTCGACGAGGTCCACGTGCACGCGCAGCGGGCCCGGGGCCGCGCCTTCGAGGTCGAGGACGAAACGCGCGAGGTCGCCCTCGGCGTCGATCCGCAGCGCGACCGGGTCCCGGCCGGCATGCGCCGGCAGGGTGGCGTTGCCGGCCAGGCGCGTGCGGAAGTTCTCGCGCGGTGCGTAGTCGGCGTCGAGCCGCAGTGCGCCGCGGTCGCTGTCGAGGTCGAGGCCGCGCAGGTGCAGCCGACCGTCGGCGAGATCGGCCGCGGCGGTGAGCGTGCGGATCGCGACCAGGTGCGCGCCGTCCTGCTCGACCACCGCGTTGCGCACGACCACCGCGTCCGCCACCAGGGACAGCGGCAGCTCGACCTCGGGCAGGACGTCGGGCCAGCCCGGGGGCGCCTCGTCGGGCGGGTCCTCGGACGCCGGCGGCAGGCGCACGGTGGTGTCGTCGATTTCCAGCGCGCGCAGCGCCAGGGTGCGCGAGAGCAGTTGGCGCAGCGCCGGCACCAGGTGCACGCGGCGCGCGGTGACCACCACGTCGCCGTCGTCGTAGTGCACGTCGTACAGGGTCAGCGGCCCGCGCAGCGAGCCCTCGGAGCGGCCGACCGTCAGCGCGCCCGGCGGCAGCGCGGCCATCGCGCGGGCCAGGGCGAAGTCGCGGCCGCCGCCGGTCGAGAGCACCCACCACAGCGCCAGCAGCACCAGCAGGACCAGCGCCACGACGACCGCCGCGAGCCAGAGCAGCCAGCGTCCGCGTCGGCGCCGTGGAGGCGGGGGCGGTGCGGATGCCGCGGCCGCGGCGATGTCGTCCGGACGCGCGCTCACAGGTCGGTCCCGATGTTGATGTGGAGCTGGAAGGCGGACTGCGGATCGTCCAGCCCGCGGGCGACGTCGACGCGCACCGGTCCGATCGGCGAGCGCCAGCGCACGCCGAGGCCGACGCCCACGCGCGGATCGAAGTCCGAGGCGGCCTCGCCGGTGACCAGGTCGCGCGCGCCGCCCCAGGCGTCGCCGGCGTCGACGAACACGGCGCCGCCCCAGGTGTCGGTGAACATGCGCTCGAACTCCACGCTCGCCGCGAACAGGTTGCGCCCGCCGATGACGATGTCGCGCTCGCGCTGGGGGTCGTACACGCGCGGGCCGATCTCGCGGTAGGCGTAGCCGCGCACGCTGCGGTCGCCGCCGGCGTAGAAGCGCATCGACGGCGGCAGGTTCTCGAACTCGTCGGTCCAGGTGGTGCCGGCCTCGCCGCGCACCAGCAGCCGGTTGCGCTCGCCGATGCCGCGTACCCAGCGGCCGCCGAGCCGCAGCTGGCTGAAGGACACGTCCGACCCGAGCAGTTCCGGGCCGCTCATGATCTCGGCGTTGAAGCCGATGCCGTTGCGCGGGTACAGGTGGTCGTCGCTGCGCGCGTACTGCGCACGCAGGGCCGGGTAGAACAGGTTGGCGAAGCGGGTGTCGCCGGCGATCTCGAAGCGTTCGCGCTGCAGGTGGACCGAGGCGACCAGGTTCCAGTTGCCGATCCGGCCGCTGCGGCTGCCGACGATCTCGAAGGTGCGGAAGGGGATCGCCAGGGTGTCGCCGCTCGCCAGCTCGTCCTCCTCGCGCAGGTTGGCCGCGAAGGTGTACCAGCCGTTGAGCCAGGCGAAGGCGGGGATGCGGTAGTTGGTCGTGATGCTGCGCCGGTACTGGGCGATGTCGGCCTCGGCGCGCAGCTTGTGGCCGCGCGTGTTGACCCAGCGCCGCTCCATGCCGGCGCGCACGCCCGCGCCGCTGTCGGTGCCGTAGGAGAGGCCGGCCGAATAGATGTTGCGCCTGGCCATCGCCAGGTCGGCCTTGATCGGCACCTGCAGGTCGTCGCCGGCGCGCTCGGGCTCGGGCTGCACGTCGACGAAGGCGAAGTAGTCGAGCTCGGCCAGCGAGGCCTGCAGCTGCATCAGGTGGCTCTGGTGGTAGGGCTCGCCGGGCGTCCAGGTGACGAGCTGTTCGAGCAGGCCGGGGCGGAACACGTGGCCGGAGAATTCGGCCTCGCCCATGCGGTAGCGCTCGCCGCTCTCCCAGACCAGTTCGATGTTCGCGCTGCGCGAGGCGCGGGTCACCTCGACCTGGTGGGTGACCAGCTCGCGGTCGAAGTAGCCGCGCTCGTTGAGCACGCGGTCGATCCGGGTCTTGCCGGCCTCGTACTGGCGGTGGTCGAGCACGTCGCCCTCGCGCGGCTCCAGCCCGACCAGGGGCGGCGCCAGCGCGGGGTCCTCGGTCGCCGCGCCGTTGATGCGGGCGATGCGGCGGCGGACGATCACCGGCTCGCCCGGGTCCACCTGCACGACCACGGTCACCCGCTCGCCGTCGCGCTGCGCCTCGACCTCGATCTCCGGGTCGTAGTAGCCGTAGGGCTCCAGCGCGCGACGCACCTCGGAGGGCGCGATGCGCAGGTAGTAGGCGAGCCGCCCCTCGCGCAGGTTGCGCCGCCGCTCCGGCTCCAGCTTCTCGATCGAGAGCGCGCTGCGCACGTTGTCGCGGTGGGCCTCTTCGTCGATGCCGCGGATGTCGACACGGACGAGTTCGAGTGCGGCGAGGGGGCCGGCGGCGGTGCAGGCGGCGAGGGCGAGCGCGATGCGCGGGAGGAACGGCGACTTCGGCATGGCGTGAAGAATAGCCGGCGGGTCCCGGGCGTCGGTCAGCGCCATGTGACGATCTTGCGCATGCGAATCGTTCTCAATATAGTTCGCGGCCTCGACACCCCGCCCGCGTCCGGCGGCGGCGTTCCACCACCACCAAGGACCACGCCATGTCCCTCCCGCTCCGCGGCACGCGTGCCGCGACCGCCCCGCGCCTGTCGCTCCTCGCACTCGCCCTGGCCGCCGCACCGGCGCTGGCCGAGCCGAATCCGGCGGCGGCGCCGCGGACGCTGGACCAGGTCGTGGTGACGGCCTCGGGCTTCGAGCAGATGATCCGCGAGGCGCCGGCGAGCATCAGCGTCATCACCCGCGAGGACCTGGAGAACAAGCCCTTCCACGGCATCGCGGAGGCGCTGGCGGACGTCGAGGGCATCGACATCGGCGACGCGGTGGACAAGACCGGCGCTCCCAGCATCTCGATCCGCGGCATGCCCGCGCAGTACACCCTGATCCTGATCGACGGCCGTCGCCAGAACGTCTCCGGCAACGTCGCGCCGAACGGCTTCGACGGCACCCAGAACAACTTCATCCCGCCGCTGTCGGCGATCGAGCGCATCGAGATCATCCGCGGCCCGATGTCCACGCTCTACGGTTCCGACGCGATGGGCGGCGTGGTCAACATCATCACCCGCAAGGTCGGCGACGCGTGGCGCGGCAACGTGATGCTGGAGACGACCCTCCAGGACGACAGCCGCTTCGGCGACAGCCGCGGCGGCAACTTCTACCTCAACGGGCCGCTGGCCCGCGACGTGCTCGGGCTCGCGGTCTACGGTTCGGTGCACGAGCGCGACGCCACCGCGATCGCCTACGGCGACCTCGACGGCGAGGAGATCGTGCCGTGGATGGGCGCGAACCCGGTCGCCTACGACAACTTCAGCCTCGGCGCCCGCCTCAGCCTGACGCCGTCGCCCGACCACGACCTCTGGCTCGAGGCCAACCGCAACCGCCAGACCTACGACAACTCCGACGGACAGATGGGCACCCTCGGTGCCGGCGGCTACGCCGAGACCCAGCGCTACAACCGCGACCAGGCGATCCTGGCGTGGGACGCCCGCTTCGGCTTCGGCACCCTCGAGAGCAGCCTCGCGCGCAGCACCACCGAGACCATCGGCCGCCTGATCCCGCCCGGCGTCGCCGGGGCCGGCGGCCCGCGCAGGCTCGAGAACGAGAACCTGGTGTTCGACACCAAGCTGGTGACCTCGTTCGGCGCGCACATGCTGAGCGTCGGCGGCCAGTGGTGGAAGGCCGAACTGGTGGACGGCGTCGTCTCGGATCCGTTCGACTTCCGCCAGTGGGCCCTGTTCGTCGAGGACGAGTGGAGCCTCGCCGACGACCTGAAGCTGACCCTCGGCGCCCGCCGCGACGACCACAGCGTGTTCGGCGGGCAGACCAGCCCGCGCGCCTACCTGGTCTGGAACGCCAGCCCCAACTGGGTGCTCAAGGGCGGCGTCAGCCGCGGCTACAAGACCCCGCGCGTGGAACAGCTCACCCCGGGCATCAACGGTTTCGGCCAGCAGGGCCGCCTGCCCCTGCTGGGCACGCCGACCCTGCAGCCGGAGATCACGACCACCACCGAGATCGGCGCCTACTACGCGGGCGACACCGGCATCAACGCCAGCCTCAGCCTGTTCAACAACGAGTTCAAGGACAAGATCGCCACCGGCGTGCCCGTGGCCAACTGCACCTTCGGGCTCAGCCGCGCGGAGTACGAGGCGGGCGGCTACCCCACGGCGGGCTGCGTCGACGTGGGCTACTGGCCCAACGCCGCGACCTTCGGCCAGAGCGTCAACATCGACGAGGCGGTGACCCGCGGTGCCGAGGCCAGCCTGCGCCTGCCGCTGTCGCCGGCCTGGGCGCTGGTGACCAACTACACCTTCACCGACAGCGAGCAGAAGAGCGGCGCCGCCGCCGGGCAGCCGCTCCTCAACACGCCGCGCCACATGCTCAACAGCGCGCTGCAGTGGCAGGTGACCGACGCCGTCGACCTCTACCTGCGCGGCCAGTACCGCAGCGCGCGCTACCGCGGCGAAGGCCCGGCGCAGGACCAGCTCGGCGACTACAAGCCCTATACCGTCTGGCATCTCGGCGGCACCTGGCGCGCCAGCGAGAACGTCAGCGTGAACGCCGCGATCTACAACCTCTTCGACAAGGACTTCGTGCGCTACCTGCCCTACGTCAGCGACGCCGCGGGCACCGTCGCCTACGCCAACACGCACATCAACAACGAGGACGGCCGCAGGCTCTGGGTCTCGCTCAACGTGGGCTTCTGACCGCAACCGGGGGCGCCGACGGATTCCCGCGCGCGCGGCGTTGAGCCTCCGACCCTCCCGCCTCATCAGGAACCGGCCGTACTCCATGCCGAGCGCCCCCAACCCGCAGCGCCGGGCCTACTGGCTCAAGACCCTGCACCAGTGGCACTGGATCAGCTCGGCGCTGTGCCTGGTCGGCATGCTGCTGTTCGCGGTCACGGGGATCACGCTCAACCACGCCTCGCGCATCGAGGCCACGCCCGAGGTGGTCACCCGCAGCGCGGTCCTGCCGGAGCCGCTGCGGGCCGCGCTCGAGGCGGCGGCCGCGGACGCCGGCGCCGAGGCGCCCTTGCCGCCCGACCTGCGTGCCTGGCTCGCCGATGCGCTCGACGTGCGCGCCGGCGCGCGCGACGCGGAATGGAGCGACGACGAGATCTACCTGTCGCTGCCGCGCCCCGGCGGCGACGCCTGGTTGAGCGTCGACCTGGCCAGCGGCGACGTCGAGTACGAGCGCACCGACCGCGGCTGGATCGCCTACCTCAACGACCTCCACAAGGGCCGCAACGCCGGCGCCGCCTGGAGCTGGTTCATCGACGTGTTCGCGGTCGCCTGCCTGGTGTTCTGCATCACCGGCCTGGTGCTGCTGCAACTGCACGGCGGCAAGCGGGCGATGACCTGGCCGACCGTGGGCCTCGGCCTGCTGGTGCCCGTCCTCCTCGCCCTGCTCTTCATCCATTAGGAATCGACCCATGCGCACCGCCCTCGCCCTGCTCTGCGGCCTGTTCGCGACGCCGGCCCTCGCCGCCGAGATGAACCTGAGCATCGAGATCCCGCGGCTCAACGTCGCCGAGTACCACCGTCCCTACGTGGCGATCTGGATCGAGGGCGCCACGCCCGCCGAGGTCACCAACCTCGCTGTCTGGTACGACACCAGGATGGCCAACCGCGAAGGCGAGAAGTGGCTCAAGGACATGCGCCAGTGGTGGCGGCGCAGCGGCCGCTCGCTGGAGCTGCCGGTCGACGGCGTCACCGGCGCGACCCGCCCGGTGGGCACGCACCGCCTGAGCTTCAGCGACGCCTCCGGCCCGCTCGCGGGGCTGGCGCCGGGCGACTACACCCTCGTCGTCGAGGCGGCGCGCGAGGTCGGCGGGCGCGAACTGCTGCGCCTGCCCTTCGCCTGGCCGCCCAAGGCGCCCGAGACCCTCGCCGTGCAGGGCGAGAGCGAACTCGGCGCCATCGCGCTCGAACTGACCCCCTGACTTCGTCGATTCCCAAGGAGACGCCCATGAAGCGCACGCTCGCCCTCGCCGTGGCCCTCGCCGCCGCCCTGCCCATGGCCGCGCAGGCCCACAAGCTGTGGATCAAGCCTTCCGCCACCGTGCTCGCCAACGACCAGTGGATCACCGTGGACGCGGCGGTCTCCAACGACCTGTTCTACTTCAACCACGTGCCGCTGCGCCTGGACGGCCTCGCCATCACCGCGCCGGACGGCAGCCGCGTCGAGGCCGAGAACCCCTTCACCGGCAAGTACCGCAGCGTGTTCGACCTGCACCTGCAGCAGTCGGGCACCTATCGTCTGGCCATCGTCAACGACGGCATGTTCGCCAGCTACCAGCAGGGCGGCGAGCGCCGGCGCTGGCGCGGGAGCGCCGATCGGCTGGAGGCCGAGCTGCCGGCGGACGCGACCGACGTCCAGATCAGCGAGACCGTCGTGCGCATCGAGAGCTTCGTGACCGCCGGTTCGCCCAGCACCGGCGCGCTGGCGCCCGGCGGCAACGGCCTGGAGCTGGTGCCGGTGACCCACCCGAACGACCTGTTCGCGGGCGAGGAGGCGACCTTCGCCCTGCTGCTCGATGGCGCGCCCGCGGCCGGCGTCGAGGTCGAGGTGGTGCCCGGCGGCACGCGCTACCGCGACGCGCAGAACGAGACCACGCTCACCACCGACGCCGAGGGCCGCTTCGCCATCACCTGGGACGCACCCGGCATGTACTGGCTGGAGGCCGCGGTGGAGGACGAGCGCACGCGCCATCCGCGCGCCGGCAAGCGTCGCGCGACCTATACCGCGACCCTCGAGGTCCTGCCGCAGTAAGCGATGCGTCCGCTCCACGCCCTGCGCGCCTGGCTGTTCGCGGCGCTGGCGCTCGCCGCATCCGTGGCCGGCGCCGGCGAGCGCGTGCGCGCCTTCGCGGGCGAGAGCATGGGCACGACCTGGTCGGTGCAGGTCGTCGCCCCGGCGGACGTGGACGACGACACCCTGCGCGGCGCGGTCGAGGCGGAATTCGCCGCCATCGTGGCGCAGATGAGCGCCTGGGAGCCGGACTCCGACCTCGCGCGCTTCAACGCCGCGCCCGCCGGCAGCCGCCATGCCCTGCCCGCGCCGCTGTCCGACGTGCTCGCCTACGCGCTGGCGCTGGCCGAGGCCACGGGCGGCGCCTTCGATCCGACCGTGGGCGCGCTCACCGAGGCCTGGGGCTTCGGCACCGGCGCCCCGCGCACCGCGCCGCCGTCCGCTGAGGCGCTCGCCGGGGCGCGGGCGCGGGTCGGCTGGCAACGGCTGGACTTCGATCCCGCCACCGGCGGCGCCACCCAGCCGGGCGGGCTGCTGCTGGACGTCAACGCACTGGTCCCGGGCTTCGCCGCGGACCGCGCGGGCGCACGGCTCGCCGCGCTCGGCGCGACCGCCTCGCTGGTGGAGATCGGCGGCGAGTTCCGCGCGCGCGGCAGCAAGCCCGACGGCAGCCCGTGGCGCATCGCGGTCGAGCTGCCGCCCGACGCGCACGGCGTCGAGGGTCGCCGGGCCGCGGTCGTCGCGCTGCGCGACGCGGCCGCGGGCAGTTCCGGCGACTACCGGGCCTACTTCGAGCACGCCGGCCGCCGCTACGGGCATACGCTGGACCCGCGCACCGGCGAGCCCGTCGCCCACGGGCTCGCCGCGGTGACCGTCCTCGATGCCGAAGCCATGCATGCCGACGCGCAGGCCGCGGCGATCATGGTGCTCGGGCCGCGCGCCGGATGGCGCTGGGCGCGCCGCCAGGGGCTCGCCGCCCTGCTGGTCGAGCGGCGCGGCGACGGTTTCCGGGTGCGGACGACCCCGCAGTTCCGCCGCGCGCTGGCCCGATGAGCCAGGCGCAGCGCATGCGGGCGGTGCTCGGCAACGGCCTCGCGCTGGGGCTGCTGCTGGTCATGGCGCTGGCGCTCGCGCGCCTCCAGGGCGAGGCGCTGTGGCGCCTGCCGGACGTGGCCGCGCGCGACTGGCTTCTGGCCGGCACGGTGCTGGCGGCCTACGTCGGCGCGGTCGCGGTGCAGGTCGGCTGGCGCCGCCGCACGCGGCGGATGCGGACGCCGGCGGGCGCATCCGACGCGGATGCCCTGCCGATCTACGTCGCCAGCCAGACCGGCTTCGCCGACGAACTGGCATGGCGCAGCGCCGAGGCGCTGGCCGGTGCCGGTGTCCCCGCGCGCGTGCTGCCGCTGTCCGCGTTCGCGCCGGAGGCGGCGCCGGCGCGGGCCCTGTTCGTCGTGTCCACCACCGGCGAGGGCGACGCGCCCGACGGCGCGCTGCGCTTCGTGCGCGAGGTGCTCGCCCATGCGCGGCCGCTGCCGCACCTACGCTACGGCCTGCTGTCGCTCGGCGACAGCGAGTACGCCGCGTTCTGCGGCTTCGGGCGCCGGCTGGAGAGCTGGCTGCGCCACAACGGCGCGCAGCCGCTGTTCGACACGGTCGAGGTCGACAACGCCGATCCCGGCGCGCTGCGCCACTGGCTGCACCACCTGGGCCAGCTCGCCGGCACCCACCTGCCGGACTGGGAGCCGCCGCGCTACGCGCGCTGGCGGCTGCATGCGCGTCGCCTGCTCAACCCCGGCAGCGCCGGCGCGCCGGCCTTCCATCTGGCGCTGCGTCCGGACGCGGCGCCGCTGCCGGCCTGGGAGGCCGGCGACATCGCCGAGGTGGGCCCGCGGCATGCGCCTGCGCGGGTCGCCGCCCTGCTCGCCGCGCGGGGCTGGGACGGCGACGAGGAGATCGAGTGCGACGGGCAGCGGCAGCCGCTCGCGCAGGTCCTGGCCGAACGCGAACACCTGCCCGCGCTGGCGGGCGAACCGGCGCCGGCCTACGTCGCGCGCCTGCCCCGGCTGCCGCATCGCGAGTACTCGATCGCCTCCGTCCCCGGCGACGGCGCGCTGGAACTCGTGGTCCGCCAGCAGCGCGACGCCGCCGGCGCGCTCGGCCTGGGCAGCGGCTGGCTCACGGCCCACGCCGCGCCGGGCGAGGCCATCGCGCTGCGCATCCGCAGCAATCGCGGCTTCCATCCGCCCGATCCCGCGCGGCCGCTGATCCTGGTCGGCAACGGCACCGGCATCGCCGGGCTGCGCGCGCATCTCAAGGCGCGGGCGCTGGCCGGCGCCCGGCGCAACTGGCTGCTGTTCGGCGAGCGCAGCCGCGCCCACGACCGCTTCTTCGGCGAGGAGCTGGCCGCCTGGGAGGCCGACGGCCTGCTCGCGCGGCTGGACCTGGCGTTCTCGCGCGATCCGCCCGGGCGCGTCTACGTGCAGGACCTCCTGGCGGCCGCGGCCGACCCGCTGCGCGCCTGGATCGACGACGGCGCGGCGGTCTACGTCTGCGGCAGCCTGCAGGGCATGGCGCCCGCGGTCGATGCGGTGCTGCGCGAGGCCCTCGGCGAGGCGCGCGTGGACGCGCTCGTGGAGGAAGGGCGCTACCGGCGCGACGTCTACTGACCGGCGTCCAGGGTGGCGTCGTGCAGGCGGTAGCGGCTGCCGCCGTCCAGCTTGGCGCGGTACATCGCGGTGTCGGCGTTGCGCATCAGGGTCTCGGCGTCCTCGCCGTCCCCGGGGAACAGGGCGACGCCGATGCTGAAGAGGATGTGCAGGCGATGCCCTTCGACGAGATAGGGCTCGGCGCAGGCGTCCAGCAGCCGGCGCGCCATGGCGCGCGCGCCGTCCGGGCCGTCCACGTCCGGCATCAGCACGATGAACTCGTCGCCGCCCTGTCGGCAGACGGTGTCGCTGCGGCGCGCGGCCCCGACCAGGCGTGCGGCGACCTGTGCCAGCAGGGCATCGCCGGCGGCGTGGCCGAGTTCGTCGTTGACCGCCTTGAAGCGGTCCATGTCGAGGAACATCAGCGCGAGCGTGCGCTCGCTGCGCCGCGCCAGGGCGAGCGCCTGCGCGAGGCGCTCGGTCAGCACCGTGCGGTTGGGCAGGCCGGTGAGCGGATCGTGGCGGGCGAGGTGCGCGAGGCGCTCGCGCAGGGCGCGCGTCTCGCCGATGTCGTGGAAGACCATCACGCCGCCGACCACGCGGCCGCTGCGGTCGTGCACCGGTGCCGCACTGTGGTCCACCGCCATGCGCACGCCGTCGCCCCGCAGCAGGTCCACGTCGGCGCCCGGCTCGACCGCGCGGTTGGCGCGCATGGCCTCGCGCAGGGGGCTGGGCACCGGCGCGCCGGTCAGCGCGTCGTACAGGGGCAGGACGTCCTCGACCGCGCGCCCGAGCGCCTCGTCGCCGCGGACGGCCAGCGCGCGCGCGGCAGGATTGAGGGAGCGCACGCGGCCGCCGGCGTCCACCACGGCCACGCCGTCGCCGATGGAGTTGAGGGTGATCTCGGCACGCTCCTTCTCGCGGAAGAGGTCCTCCTCCATCGCGCGCCGCTCGCTGATGTCGTTGACCAGGATGAAGGCGCCCGCGACCGTGCCGTCGCCGAGGTCGGGCTCGTAGATCGCGTGCACGAAGCGACCGCTCGGCAGCGCCCGTTCCGACGTCACCCGCTCCCCGGTCAGGCAGCGCCGCAGGCTGTCCTCGACCACCGCGGCGAGGCCGGGCTCGAAGATCTCCGCGGGCGTCCGGCCGATGAGGTCGGACGGTTCGCGGCCGTACCAGTCGCGGTAGCGGGCGTTGGCGAACTGGTAGCGCATGTCCGCGTCCACGTAGGCGACCAGCGCGGGCAGGTTGTCCGCGATCGAGCGCAGCTGGCGCTGGGCCTGCCTGCGGTGCGCCTCGGCGGCGCGGGCGCGCGCGAGCAGCAGGCTGACGTAGAGCGGCACGAGGACGGTCACCGCCGCATAGAAATGCGTCTCGCCGACGCCCAGCGCCGAGCCGGGTTCCGCGTGCAGCCAGCCCTGCAACCCGGCCAGGCGCAGGCCCACCACCACCCCCAGCGAGGCCGCGCAGGCCGCGGCGGTCCAGAACACGCCGGTGCGGAAGGCGGTCAGCAGCAGCGGGAGGAGCACCAGCACGTAGGGCTGCCCGAACAGGCCGGTCGCCAGCGCGGCGACCCCCATCGCCAGCGCGACCAGGACCAGCGGCTCGCCGCGGCCGCGCGCCACGTCCGCCGGCTCGCTGCGCCAGGCCAGCATCATCGGCAGCACCAGCAGCATGCTCACCGCGTTGGACGACCAGTAGGTGAAGAAGCGTTCGGCGGGTGCGCCCTCCAGCGTGAGGATGCCGATCAGCAGGCCCGCGTTGAGGGCGGGCAGCACGAAGCCGAGCAGGCCCAGCGTCCAGGTGAAGCCGGCGAAGTCCGGGAGCCGTCCGGGCACGATGCCGAGGCGGCGCAGCACCCACAGGCCCGCCACCACCTGCATCAGGTTCACCGCCGCCAGCGGGAGCGCCGTGGGCAGGCCGAGCCCGAACGCGAGGCCGGCCGCCAGTTCGCCGAGGCCGACCGAGGCCACCGCGACGATGGCGGCCCGGCGGTGCAGGCGCAGCGCCAGGCCGATGGCCAGCGGATTGCCCAGCCACAGCGTGGCGCTCTCGCCGCCCAGCAGGAAGACCAGGAGCGCGAAGGCCGCGGCGAGTCCGCCGAGCGCGAAGAACGCCGGCGCCAGGACCAGGAAGGAGCGCGACAGGCGGAGCTCGGGCGGGTGCATCGGCGGGTTCTAGCCTCCGCGATGTGAACACGAGGTCCGAGGCGGCGCCGCGGCCTTCCGCCCGTCGTCGGGGCCCGCCGGCGCTAGCCGGAGAGCTGGGCCACGTCCGCCACCGCGCCGAAACGGTCGCGCAGGCGCTGCAGCAGGGCCAGGCGGTTGCCGCGGACGGCGGCGTCCTCCGCCATCACCATCACGTCGTCGAAGAAGCTGTCGACCGGGGCCCGCAGCCAGGCCAGCCGGCGCAGCACGGCGACGTAGTCGCGGGTGGCGAGCGCCTCGTCGGTCTCGCGGATGGCGGCCTCGACGGACTCGGCCAGCGCCTGCTCGGCGGGCTCGCTGAGCAGGGCGCGGTCGATGGCGGCGGGCACCGCGTCCTCGGCCTTGCGCAGGATGTTGGCGATGCGCTTGTTGGCCGCGGCCAGCGCCTCGGCCTCGGGCAGTCTCGCGAACTCGGCGATGGCGTCGAGCCGGCGGTCCAGGTCGCCCAGCGAGGCCGGCCGGGTCTGGATCACCGCCTCGAAATGCGTCGCCGGCACGCCGCGCTCGGCGTAGTAGCCGCGCAGGCGGTCGAGGACGAAGTCGTAGAGCTCGGCGGCGATGGCGTCCGCCTCGCCGCAGGGCTGGGCCGCGGCAGCGGCGTGCAGCGCCTGCGGAAGGTCGAGTTCGAGGCCGCCCTCGACGATCGTGCGCGCCAGGCCCAGCGCGTTGCGGCGCAGCGCGAAGGGATCCTTGTTGCCGGTCGGCTTCAGGCCGGCCGCGAAGCCGCCGGCGAGGGTGTCCAGGCGCTCGGCCACGGCGAGCAGGCGGCCCAGCGGGCTCGCCGCCACGGCGTCGGCCGCGTTGCGCGGCATGTAGACCTCGTCGAGCGCCAGCGCGAGCCCGGCGCGCTGCGCCTCGGGCAGGTCCGCCAGGGCGGCGTCGCCCGCGGCGTAGACGCGGCCGGCGATGCCCTGCAGCTCGGGGAACTCGCCGACCATGCGCGACTGCAGGTCGGCCTTGGACAGCTCCGCGGCGCGACGCGCCAGGGCGGGGTCCACGCCGGCCGCCGGCGCCAGCGTCTCCGCCAGGGCGGCCACGCGCGCGACCTTGTCCGCATGGCTGCCCAGCTTCTGCTGGTAGGTGACGCCGGCGAGGCCCGCGTTCATCGACGCCAGGCCCTGCTTGCGGTCCTCGTCGAAGAAGAAGCGCGCGTCGGCGAAGCGCGGACGGATCACCCGCTCGTAGCCCTTGCGCACCTCGGCCACGTCGGTGGACTCGATGTTGGCCACGCCGACGAAGTGCCGGCTCATGCGGCCCTCGGCGTCCAGGACCGGGAAGAACTTCTGGTTGGTCTCCATGGTGAGGACCAGCGCCTCGGCCGGCACCTCCAGGAATTCCGGCTCGAAACCGCACAGCACCGCGCTCGGCCACTCCACCAGGCAGTTCACCTGGGCGAGGTTGTCCTCGGCGATGCGCGCGCGCCCACCGACGCTGGCGGCGGCCGCCTCGACCTCGGCGACGATGCGCGCGCGGCGCTCGTCGGGATCGACCAGCACGCAGCCCGAGCGCAGGCACTCGACGTACTCGTCGGCGCTGCCGATCCACAGCGGCTTGCCGTGCATGAAGCGGTGGCCGCGGCTCATGCGGTCGGCGCGCACGCCGAGGATCTCGCCGTCGACGACCGCATCGCCGAGCAGCATCACCAGCCAGTGCACCGGCCGCGCGAAGGCGATCTCGTGCGCGCCCCAGCGCATGGGCTTGGGGATGGGCATGCCCGCGAGCGCCTCGCCGACGATGGCCGGCAGCAGGGTCGCGGTGGCCGCACCGGGACGGAACACCTGCGCGAACAGGCGCTCGCCCTTGGGCGTCTGCCGGGTCTGCACCGCCGAGGGCTCGATCCCGCAACGCTGGGCGAAGCCGAGCAGGGCAGGGGTCGGCGCGCCGCCGGCGTCCCAGCCCGCCGAGGCCGGCGGGCCGAGCTGCTCGTCCGTGGCGTCGGCCTGGCGCAGCGCGACCTCCGGCACCAGCACGGCGAGCCGCCGCGGCGTGTACAGCGCGCGCGCGCCGGCCCGGGCGAGGGCGATGCCGCGCTTTTCGAGCCCGCCGACCACGCCTTCGAAGAAGGCCTGCGCCAGGCCGGGCAGGGCGGTGACCGGGAGTTCCTCGGTGCCGAGTTCGATCAGGAGGGATTTGCGGTCGCTCATCGCTGCGCGGGTGTCGGAGTCGGTGGAAGGAGGAGGGCGGGCGCGGCGGCTCAGGCCGCCGCGCCGGCGGCGCGCCGGAGGCCGGGGAAGCCGAGCTTCTCGCGCTGCGCGAAGTAGGCCTGGGCCACCGACTGCGCGAGCCTGCGCACCCGCAGGATGTAGCGCTGGCGCTCGGTCACCGAGATCGCGCGGCGCGCGTCCAGCAGGTTGAAGCTGTGCGAGGCCTTGCAGACCTGCTCGTAGGCCGGCAGCGGCAGGCCGGCCTCGACCAGCGCCATCGCCTCCTTCTCGCAGGCGTCGAAGCGGTGGAACAGCTCGGCGACGTCGGCCAGCTCGAAGTTGTAGGTCGACTGCTCGACCTCGTTCTGGTGGTAGACGTCGCGGTAGGTGACCGGCGTGCCGTCCGGGCCGTGCGTCCACACCAGGTCGAACACGTCGTCCACGTTCTGCAGGTACATGCACAGCCGTTCGAGACCGTAGGTGATCTCGCCCAGCACCGGCCGGCACTCCAGGCCGCCGGCCTGCTGGAAGTAGGTGAACTGGGTCACCTCCATGCCGTTGAGCCAGACCTCCCAGCCCAGGCCCCAGGCGCCCAGCGTGGGCGACTCCCAGTTGTCCTCCACCAGGCGCAGGTCGTGCACCTGCGGGTCGATGCCCAGGGCCTTCAGCGAGCCGAAATAGCGCTCGACGATGTCGTCGGGCGAGGGCTTCATCACCACCTGGTACTGGTAGTAGCGCTGCAGGCGGTTGGGGTTCTCGCCGTAGCGGCCGTCGGTCGGGCGCCGGCAGGGCTGCACGTAGGCGGCGTTCCACGGCTCGGGGCCGAGCGCGCGCAGGAAGGTCGCAGGATGGAAGGTGCCGGCGCCGACCTCGAGGTCGAGCGGCTGGATCAGCACGCAGCCGGCCTCGGCCCAGTAGGCGTTGAGGCGCTGGATGAGTTCCTGGAAGGTGGGAGCGGCCATGGAAGGTGTCGCGGGTGGCAGCGGGCCAGTATAGCCGCGCCGCCGCGGCCGCCTGCACGGCGCCTGCCGGCCGCCACCGCCGGCGTGTAGAGTGCGAGCCCGTGCGCGGCCGCAATGGGGATGGCCGCGCCGACCACCCACAGGGAGCAGAAATGAGTCATCGCAAGGTTGGCGCCGGCCGCGGCGCGGGTTGGATCGTCGAAGGGTTCGACGTGGTGCGCCAGAACTTCGGCAGCTTCGCCGGCATCGCCGTGGTGTTCGGGGCGATCGGCGCCCTGCCGCTCCTCAATCTCGTCGTGGGGATGCTGAACCACGTGTTCTACGCCGGCATGGTCAGCGCCACGCGCGACCAGGTCGAGGGCCGGCCGGCCCAGATCGGGCAGGTGTTCGATGGCTTCTCGCGGCCGGGCGCCTTCCTGCGGCTGCTGCCGATCGTCGTCGTCAACGTCGTGGTCAGCCTCGTGCTCCTCGTCGTGTTCCTGGGCCTGGTGGGCGTGCAGCCGCTGATGAGCATCATGGCCGGCAACGAGCCGAGCCAGGCGGAGACGATGGCCCTCCTCGCCGGCGTGCTCAAGGCGATGGTGGTCGCCATCCCGGTGGGCCTGCTGCTGTGGTGGACCCTGTTCCTCGCCACGCCGCTGGCCATGCTCGACGAGAGCCTGAGCGGCTGGACCGCGATCCGCCGCGCCTTCTCGGCGATGTGGGCCAACATCGGCGCCCTGATCGTCAACCTGCTGTGCTGGATCGTGATCGGCCTGGTGCTGACGATCGCGGCCGGCATCGTCGGCGTTCTCGGCGGCCTGCTGGGCGCCGGCCTCGGCCTGGTCGTGCAGATCGTGGTCAACGCGGTGATGCTCGCGGTCGTCATGATCCTGGTCGGCCCGTCCATGTACCGCGCCGCCAGCGAGATCTTCGAGCTCGACCCGCAGGCCCCGACGGCGGCGTCGTCCGGTCCGGACGAGACCACCGCAGCGTTCTGAGGCCCGCCGGCGCGACCTGCACCGTCGCGCCGAGGCGGCCGGCTTCAGGCGGCGACCGCCTGAAGCCAGCGCAGTGCAAGCCAGGCCAGCGCCAGCATCGCGGCGCTGGCCTGCATGCCGATCAGGGGCCAGCCCCAGCGGGGCATGCGCTGCGCATCGGCGTCGACGTGCACCACGGAGGTACCGGCGATGCGGTCGTGCAGTGCGCGATGCGCCGGGGCGAGCGCGGCCATGGCGTGGCCCAGGTTGAGGCTCAGCCACGACAGCCCGCCGGCGGCGAAGCGCAGTGCGGCGGTACGCAGCCCCGGCCGCGCCCCTGTCCGCGTGCGCACCGCGATGCCGACGAGGCGCTTGCCCGGCGTGGCGCCGCGCGCGGCCTCGAATCCGATCCACCACGCCGCGGCGACCGCCAGCCAGGCGCCCAGCGCCAGCGCGAGGGCGTGCAGCAGGGCGGAATTGAGGTCCAGGGCCGCCGCCTGCACCGCCGGGTCGCGCGCCAGTGCGGACAGCAGGGCCTGCGGCGTGGGGAGGGCATCACCCGCCATCAGCAGGCGGTCGAGCGCGGCGTCCAGCGTGCCGCGCAGCCGCAGCAGGGCGGCGTCGATCCCGTGCACGGCCGGCCGCAGGGGCCACCAGGCCAGCAGCGCCGCCAGCGGCGCGACCGCCGATGCGTCCAGCGACCACGCCAGCCAGCGCGGCCAGAAGCCCGCCGCAGGCTCAGCGGGCTCGGGCCGCGGCGGCATCCTGGGGTCTGACGAAGCGTGCGGCGACGATCCCCAGCTCGTAGAGCAGGCACATGGGGATGGCGAGCATGAGCTGCGAGATCACGTCCGGCGGGGTCAGGATCGCCGCGACGACGAAGGCGCCGACGACCACGTAGCCGCGCGCCTGCTTGAGCTGGGCGATGTCGACCACGCCCAGCGCGGCCAGGATGACCACCGCCACCGGCACCTCGAAGCTGGCGCCGAAGGCCAGGAACAGCATCATCACGAAGTCGAGGTAGCGGCTGATGTCGGTCATCATCGCCACGTTCTCCGGCGTGACCGAGGTCAGGAAGCCGAACACCACCGGCAGCACGAGGTAGTACGCGAAGGCGCAGCCCGCGTAGAACAGCAGCGTGGCCGAGACCAGCAGCGGCATGGCGAGGCGCTTCTCGTGCCGGTACAGCCCCGGCGCGACGAAGGCCCAGAGCTGGTAGAGCACGACGGGCATGGCGAGGATCACCGCCACGAAGAAGGCCAGCTTGATCGGCGCGAAGAACGGCGAGGCGACCTCGATGGCGACGAGCTGGCTGCCGGCCGGCAGCCGCGCGACCAGCGGGTCCGACAGCCAGGTGTAGAGCTGCTGCGCGAACGGCAGTAGGGCGATCAGCACGAGCACGACCGCCGCGACCGCCTTCAGCAGGCGCGTGCGTAGCTCGACGAGGTGGGAGAGCAGGCTCTCCTCGCGGTCGTCGGGGGCCATGTCGTTCATGGGCTGGGGTGTCCGGAATCCTGGCGGGGGCGTGGCGCCGCGGCGTCGTCGTCGGCCGGCGGCGCGGGCGGGGTGGCGGGCGGCGGCGGTGCCTGCAGCGCCTCCTCGCCCGCGCGGGTCGCGGCCTCCAGCTCGCGCCGGCCGTCCTCGGCCGCGGCGCGGACGCCGGCGGTGTCCTGCTTGAGCGCCTCGCCCAGCTCGCGGGCCTGTTCCCGCAGCGACCGGGTCTGTTCGCCGATGCTGCGCTTGAGGTCGTCCGCCGCCAGCTCGCGCTCGAGCTCGGTGCGCACCGAATCCCACTGCGCGCGGGCGCGCCGCACCCACAGCCCGGCGAAGCGCGCCGCCCGCGGCAGCCGCTCCGGGCCGAGCACGAGCAGGGCGATGACGCCGATGATCAGCAGCTCGGTGAAGCTGATCCCGAACATGACCGGCGGGACCGCGCGATCAGTCGCGCGGCGGGACGTCGCGCTCGCGGGCGGCGTCGCGGGCCGCGCGCTGCTCGGGGCTCAGGGCGTCCTTGTCGTCGCCGAGGCGGGCGGCCGGCTTGCCGGACTCGGCGTCGGCGTCGTTCATGCCCTTGCGGAAGCCCTTGATGGCGCTGCCGAGGTCCTCGCCGATGTTGCGGAGGCGCTTGGTGCCGAAGACCAGCAGGACGACCACCAGGACGACGAGCCAGTGCCAGATGCTGAAGGAACCCATGGGAGGTCACTGCGGAGGGAAAACGGAGCGTGAGGATACCGCACGCCCCGTTCCGGCACCGTGACTCCGGCCGTCACCAGCCGCCGCGGTCGTCCTCGGGCAGGGGCTGCGGCTCCGGAACCGGCTCGAAGCCCTGGGTCGGCGCCGGGCCCTGCTGCAGCGGGATGGCCTCGGTCGCCGCGGGCGGCTCGTCGGCGGGAATGGTGCGCAGCTCCAGCGGCTGGCCGCCGGTGCCGGCGGGCGTGGTCACGCGGCCGGCGCCGCGCGGCTGGCTGTACTCCTCCAGGCGGTCGCGGAAGTCGACGATGGGCGTCGAGGCGGCGCCGACGCGGTTCTCGAACACCGCCCGCGGCGTGGTGTTGGGGCCGTAGGCGCCCTGGTTGGAGCGGTGGTCGATGGACATGACCGCGCCGTCGATGGCGATGCCGGCGAACAGGCCGCGCGAGCGCGCGTAGGCGAGGATCTCGGCGCGCAGCTGCTCGTCGGTCGAGGCCTGGGCCATGCGGCCGACCGGGCCGGCGGCGACGGCGGCGTCCGCGCCCAGGGTGAACTTGCCGTGCACGATGGAATCCACGCCGCGCTGGCTGCGGAACACCAGCACCAGGTCGCTGCCCTGCACGCCGGCCTGGAAGCCGATGCTGCCGCCGGTCAGGGTGATGAAGCTCGGGTGCGACCAGGTGCCGTCCGGCGAGCGCACCGAGATCAGGCCGTGGCCGCGGCGGCCGCCGATGATGAGGCCGGCCTTGACCACGTTGGGGAAGACCGCGACCGCCTGCGCCTCGCGCAGCAGCGCCTCCGGGATCGCGCTCTCCGGCACCTGCATCAGGGTGTCGAGGACCTGGACCGCCTCGATCGCGCGCTGGTCCTCGCGGGGGCCTGCGTCCGCGGTGCCGGCGAGCGCCAGCAGGACGGGAAGGGCCAGGATTCGAGCCGGAAGGCGCATGCAGGTCTCCATTGGGTGAAGGGGGCGACGCGCGGCGGATTCTGTCGCAGCGCGGATAAATCGCATCTGACGGTACCGCACGAGGGGAACGCGCCGTGCCGGACGCCGCGGCGGGCGCTCCGGCATGCGCCGCTTAGAATAGCCCCCGTCGCGCCAGCGCGCCCCGATCCTTCCGGAGTTCCCCATGTCCCAGTCCGGCACCGCCGTGCTGCTGGTCAATCTCGGCACGCCCGACGCGCCGACCGCGCCCGCGGTGCGGCGCTACCTCGGCGAGTTCCTGCACGACTACCGGGTGGTCGACCTCAGCCGGTGGGTGTGGTGCCCGGTGCTGCACGGAGCCATCCTGCCGCTGCGCTCGCCGCGGGTGGCGAAGAAGTACGCCGAGATCTGGCGCGAGGACGGCTCGCCGCTGCTGGCCCTCTCCACCGGGCTCGCCCGCGCGGTGGCGGCCGAACTGCCGGGCGCGGCGGTGCGGCTGGCGATGCGCTACGGCAATCCCTCCGTGCCCGACGTGCTGCGCGCGCTGCGCGAGGCCGGCATGCGCCGCCTGCTGGTGCTGCCGCTGTATCCGCAGTATTCGCAGAGCACGGCGGCCTCGGTGCTCGACCGCATTGCGCGCGAGTTCAGGCGCTGGCCCTGGGTGCCGGACCTCCGCTTCGTCGGCGACTACCACCTGCTGCCGGCCTGGCTGGACGCGGTCGCCGCCAGCATCGCCGACTGGCGCGCGCGCGAAGGCGCCGGCGAGCGGCTGCTGTTCTCCTACCACGGGCTGCCGCAGCGCTTCGCCGACGCCGGCGATCCCTATCCGCAGCAGTGCGAGGCCTCCAGCCGCGCGGTCGCCGAGCGCCTGGGCCTCGACGCGCAGGACTGGCGCCTGACCTACCAGTCGCGCTTCGGCCGCGAGGCCTGGCTGGAGCCGGCCACGGACGCCACCCTCGTCGAGCTGGCGAAGGCCGGCGTGCGCAACGTGGACGTGGTCTGCCCCGGCTTCGCGGTGGACTGCCTGGAGACGCTGGAGGAGATCGCCATGCAGAACGCCGAACTCTTCCGCGAGGCCGGCGGCGAGCGCCTGCGCTACATCCCGGCCCTGAACGACAGCCCCGCCCACGCCGCGGCGCTCGCCGGCCTGCTGCGCCGCGAGGGCGCGGGCTGGCCCGGGCTGTAGGAGCGGGCGTGGGTTTCGCGATGCCTGTCGCGGCGGTGCGCCTGCGGGGGCGGCCCCGGCCGCGGGCTGTTCCACCGCGCCGCCGTCCCGCCACGCGGGTCGATGCGCGCCCGGACCCGGGGAGCGCGTCCTGATGCGCGACGTCGTCCTCGACACGCCGCGCGGCCGCATCGCCGCCCTGCGCCAGGGCGCGCCGGGCATGCCGCGGGTGCTCGCCCTGCACGGCTGGCTCGACAACGCCGCGAGCTTCCTGCCGCTGGCCGCGCACCTGCCGGGGGTCGAGCTGGTCGCGATCGACCTGGCCGGCCACGGCCGCTCCTTCCACCGTGCCGCGGCCGCCGACTACACCTTCGTCGAGTACCTGCTCGACGTGGCGGCCGTGCTCGACGCGCTCGACTGGCATGCGCCCGTGGCCCTGCTCGGGCACTCGCTCGGTGGTGCGGTCGCGGTCATGGCCGCGGTGGCGATGCCGGAGCGGATCGCCGCGCTCGCCCTGGTCGAATCCGCCGGCCCGCTCTCGGGGCGGCCCGAGGAGGCGCCGGAGCGGCTGCGCGACGCCTTCGTGCGTCGCCGCGCGCGTCCGCGTCCGCTGCGCGTGTTCGCCGACCTCGACGTCGCCTGCCGCGCCCGCATCCAGGCCAACGGCCTGAGCGAGACCGCCGCACGCCTCTTGGTCGAGCGCGGCACGCGCGCCGTGGACGGCGGCTTCGTCTGGGCCAGCGACCCGCGCCTGACCTGGCCCAGCCCGCTGCGGATGGAGGAGGCCGCGGTGCGCGCCCTCCTGGGCGCGATCGCCTGTCCGGTCCGCGTGGTCGCCGCGACGGAGACCCTGCCCGCGCTCGCGCAGGCGGTCCGCGACGCGCGCCTGGCCTGCCTGCGGGACGGCGCCTGCACGGTGCTGCCCGGCCACCACCACCTGCACATGGAGACGCCGGCCGCGGTCGCCGCCGCCCTCGCGGACGTGCTCGGCGCCGCGCGGGCCTGAGCGGCCGGGTCGGGAGCGGGCGCGGAAGCCCCGGCGCCGCGCTAGCCGACCAACCGGCGCAACCCGGCCTTGAGCCCGGCACCGTGCTCGCGGAACCAGGCGCGATGCCTGCGCCAGTCGGGGCAGCGGCGCTCGACCTCGAGCCAGAACCGCGGCGAATGGTCGGCGTGGATCAGGTGGCAGAGCTCGTGCACCAGCACGTACTCGAAGGCGTCCGGCGGGCCCAGCACCAGCGCGAGATCCAGCGAGACCGCGCCGGACGGGCTCAGCGAGCCCCACAGCGAGGACAGGACCTTGAAGGAGACGACGCGCGGCGGGCGCGGCAGGCCGTCGAGGTAGCGCGGCAGCCAGCGCCCCACGTCGGCACGCGCCTGTGCGCGGTAGAACTCGAGCAGAGCCCGCCGCAGCGTCGCCTCGCGCGCCTGCTCCGGCGCGGCGACCACCAGAGCTCCGTCCTCCGCGAGGGTCACGCCGACGTAGCGCGCCGTCACCCAGCGCACGGGATGCGCACGGCCGCGCAGCGGCAGCGGGCCGGGGTCGCCCTGCGCGAACGGCGGCGCGGCGTCGGCGGGCGCGAAGCGCAGCAACTGCGCCGCGAGCCAGTCGCGATGCGCCACGGCGAAGCGCTCGGCGGTCGCCGGCGACGCGCGCGCCGGCAGGGTCAGCCGCGCCCCGCGCTCGTCGACCGAGAGCTTGATCCGCCGCGCCCGCGGATCGCGCACGCGCGCCACCTCGACCTCCCGGCCGTCGCCGAGCGTCAGGGTGAAGCTGTCGCGCTGCAGGGCGCGGGAGGGGGAAGGGGGCATGGGGTCGGGGGGCGGCTTGGGCCTGGTCCTGGAGCTTGGGGCTTGGGGCTTGGGGCTTAGGGCTTAGGGCTTAGGGCAGGGAGCAGGGAGCAGGGACCAAGGACCAGGGGGCGGGAATGAGCTTGAGGGCGGTTCCGTGATGGCTCACGCTCCCCGAGCCCCGAGCCCCGAGCCCCGAGCCCCGAGCCCCGAGCCCCGAGCCCAGCCCAGCCCAGCCCAGCCCAGCCCAGCCCAGCCCCAAGCCCTCCCTACGCCTCCGCCTTGCTCAGCTTCAGCGCCGTTTCCAGGGTGCGCCACAGACTCTTGAGTTCGCCCGACATCAGCGCGAAGCGGGCGTCGAGTTCCGCGTGCAGGTCGTCGCGCTCGGTGTTCTCCAGCGACTCCACGGCGCCGTCGAGGAACTTGAGCTTGCGCACGATGATGTCCTCGCCGAGCACGAAGCCGACGTGGTCGTCGAGGGTCAGCGCCAGGCGCGTGCACTGCTTGCCCACTTCCAGGTGCTTGGTGACCTCGTCGGCATCCAGCTCCTGGCGGGTGCACTTGACCACGGCGCCCTTGTCGGCGGCGTCCTTGAGCTCGCACTCGTCGCCCAGCGCCAGGCCTTCCGGCAGGGCCTCGCCCGCCAGCCAGGCGGTCAGCACGTTGCGCGGCGCGACCTCGGCGTTGAGCGGCAGGGCGGGAAAGCTGCCCAGGGCCTCGCGCAGCTGCGAGGCGACGTTCTCCGCCTGCTTGCGCGAGGAGGTGTCGATGGCGATGAAGCCGTGCTCGAGGTCGAGGTAGGCGTCGGTGCGCACCGGGCGCACGAAGGCGCGCGGCAGCAGGTCGAACACGATCTCGTCCTTGAGCTTCTTGCGCGCGCGGCCGCCGAGGCGGCGGCCCTGGGCCTCCTCCAGCTCGTCCAGCTTCTTCTGCAGGGTGTCGTTGACCACCACCGAGGGCAGCAGGCGTTCCTCGCCGCCGACCGTGATCCAGATGCAGCGGTCCACCTTGTGGGTCAGCGCGGACGCGTCGCGGCCCAGCGGCGGGACGAAGCCGCGCGAGGACAGCTCGGTGGGGCCGACCGGCTTGAGCTGGTGCTCGGCGAGGCGCTCCTCGAGGTCGTCGAAGGTCAGCGAGGTGGGGAAGCGGAAGAAGCAGAGATTCTTGAAGAACATCGGGACGCTCGGGCGTTCGGATCGGATGGGCACGCCGGCGGCCGCGCGCGGCGCGGTCGCGGGTGGAGGAAGGGGGGCTCAGCTCTCGGTGCGCGCGTCGATGGCGGCGTCGCCCGCGAGCCAGGCGTGCGCGTCGGGCACGGGCGCGTCGCTGCGGCGCCCGAGCGAGGCGAAGTCGAACAGCCTGGGGTCGGCGAGCTGCGACGGCCGCACGTCGGCCAGCGCGCGCGCGATCTGCTCCACGCGGCCGGGCGACTCGCGTTCCCACTCGCGCATCATCCTCTGCACCTGCTTGCGCTGCAGGTTCTCCTGCGAGCCGCACAGCGTGCACGGAATGATCGGGAAGCCCTTCCACGCCGCGTAGGCCGCGATGTCGTCCTCGCGCACGTAGGCCAGCGGGCGGATGACCGTGTTGCGGCCGTCGTCGGAGCGGAGCTTGGGCGGCATGCCCGACAGCTTGGCGTGGTGGAAGAGGTTCATCAGGAAGGTCGCCACCATGTCGTCGCGGTGGTGGCCGAGCGCGATCTTGGTGAAGCCCTGCTCCTCCGCGTGCGTGTACAGCGCGCCGCGGCGCAGGCGCGAGCACAGCGAGCACATGGTCTTGCCCTCGGGAATCACGCGCTTCACCACCGAGTAGGTGTCCTGCTCGAGGATGGTCCAGGGCACGCCCAGCGACTCGAGGTACTGCGGCAGCACGTGCTCCGGGAAGCCCGGCTGCTTCTGGTCGAGGTTGACCGCCACCAGCTCGAAGGACACCGGCGCCTTCCTCTGCAGCTGCAGGAGGATGTCCAGCATCGTGTAGCTGTCCTTGCCGCCGGACAGGCACACCATGACCTTGTCGCCCTCCTCGATCATCGCGTAGTCGGCGATGGCCTGGCCGACCTGGCGGCGCAGGCGCTTGGCGAGCTTGTTGTTCTCGTGCGTGCGGCGCGGATCGGGCACGCGTTCGGCGACTGCGGACATGGCGGTCGGACGGCTGGAAGGCGGCCGCATAGTGTACCGGCCCCGCGGCCCCGGCCCGCCCTGCCGGCGCGCGCCGGTTGGGCTAAGCTCGGGTGCATGCTGCGTCCACCGGACCCTGCCGACGTCGCGCGCAGGCTGACCGAGCTCCGGCTCGAGCACCGCGACCTCGATGCCGCCATCGCCCGCATGGCGGAGGCGCGCGACGCCGACCAGATCGCCCTGCGCCGGCTGAAGAAGCGCAAGCTGCTGCTCAGGGACTGCATCGCGCGTCTGGAGAGCCAGCTGATCCCCGATCTCGACGCATAGGCCCGCCTGCCGCCGCCGCGCGGGCGCCCGCCCACCTGCTAGGATGCGCGCCCTGGAGCCGCGAGAAGGGAGCAGGGTGACGTGAAGCAGTAAGGCACTGGATCCGCCGAACGGGACCGCCTGCGGTCCGCATCGTCCGCCTGCCTTGCGAGCCTTCCATGTCCGCCGCCTCCCTGCCCGGGCTCGTCGCCCGTGGTCTCGCTGCCGTCCTCGCCGACGGCCGCCGTCTCTACCGCAACGCCGATCTCGACCTGCCCGCGGGCGTCTCCGCCCTGGTGGGTCGCAACGGCATCGGCAAGTCCACCCTGCTGCGCCAGCTCGCCGGCCGCGTCGCCCCCGCCGCGGGCGAGGTGCTGCGGGCCGGGCGCATCCACCTGCTCAAGCAGGACGCGGCCGCGCGCGCCGGTGGCCGCGTCGCCGACGTGCTGGGCGTGGGCGATGCGCTGGACGCGCTGGCGCGGCTCGAGGCGGGCAGCGGCACGCCCGAGGACCTTGCCTGCCTCGACGACCGCTGGGACCTGCGCCTGCGGGTCGCCGGGGCGCTGGATGCAGCCGGTCTCGGGCACCTGGACCCCGCCCAGGCGGTGGCGGCCCTCTCCGGCGGTGAGCGGCAAGGCCTCTGCCTGCTCGCGGCGCTGCGGTCCGACGCCGACGTGCTGCTGCTCGACGAGCCGACCAACCACCTGGACGCCGCGGCCTCCGCGCGCTGGTACGCGCTGTTCGCGGCGCGGCCCGGTGCCTGCCTGGTCGCCACCCACGATCCGGCCTGGCTGCGCCGCCTGGATCGCGTCCACGAGCTGACGCCCGAGGGCATCGTCCGCAGCGACGGCGGCCTCGAGGGCTGGCGAGCGCAGCGCAGCGCGCGCCTGGCCGCGCAGGCGGACGCGCTGGAGGCCGCGCACCGCGCGCGGGCCCAGGCGCGCCGGGAGGTGGCGCGCGAGCGGGAGCGTCTGGATCGCCGACGCGCCCGCGGCGACCGCGCGGGACGCGAGAGCAACCAGGCGCGCATCCTGCTCGACGCCTCCAGGGACGCCGCCGAGCGCAGCCAGTCGAAAGCGCGCAGTGCGCTGTCGGAGACGTTGGCGGCCGCCGATGCGGGCGTGCGTGAGGCCTTCGCCATGAGCGAGCCGCTGGCTGCGCCGAGCTTCGTCGATGCGCCGGTGGCGCTGCCGGACGCGGCGCGCGTGCTGAGCCTGGAGGCAGTGCATCCCATCGCCTCGCATCCGTCGCGTGCGCTGACCCTGCATCTGGGCGGCCCCGTCCGCGTCGGGCTGGAAGGCCCCAACGGCAGCGGCAAGTCCAGCCTGCTGCGCGCGATCGCCGGCCGTGGCGCAGTGGCGGCCGGCAGGCTGCACGCCCACGTCCCGGTGCGTCTGCTGGACCAGCATCTCGACCACCTGCCGCTCGACCAGCATGCCCTCGACTGGCTGCAGCGGGAGAGCCCCGGCACGAGCGCCGCGGTGCTGTCGAACCGGCTGGCCCTGCTGGGTCTGCCGGGTCCGCGTGCGCGCCTGCCGGTCGGCGTCCTCTCCGGCGGCGAGCGCATGCGCCTGGCCATCGCGGGCGCCGCCTGGGCGCGGCCGGCGGCGCCCTTCCTGCTGCTCGACGAGCCGGGCAACCACCTCGACCTCGACAGCCGCGAGGCGCTGGTCGCCCTGCTGCGGGCCTGGCCGGGCGCGTTGCTGGTGGTCAGCCACGATCCGGCCCTGCTCGATGCGCTCGCACTCGACCGGCGTCTGCGGCTGGATGCGGCGCGCTTCGAGGAGGCGGTGGCGACGGCGTAGCGGGGCCGCTGTCCGGCGTCCGCCGCCCGCGGCCGACGCGTGCCCGCGGGTCAGGCGGCCGGGCTGGCCTCGGCGCGCGCGGCCTCGGGCGAGATGGTCATGATGGTCGCGCGCAGTTCGCGGCCGAGGATCACCCGCGCGTCCTTCGCCCAGGTGTCCAGGCGCTCGTCGAACACCAGCTTGCCCTCGTCGTTGGCGCGCACCAGGCCCATCCCGCGCAGCCGCTGGATGAAGCCGCGGAACAGCGACTTGTCGAAGAACTCCGGCGCCGCCGGCGCGTAGAGCAGCGACAGGCGCTGCGCGGTGAGCTGGCAGAGCGTCTCCAGCTCGGCCGCGGTGAGCGCGCCGGGGCCGTTCTTCACCAGGATGGCGATGGCGATGTAGTAGCGCTCGAAGGCCTGCTGCAGGCTGTGGGCGATGGCGCGCAGGCGGAAGACCTCGTCGGTCTGCCCCGGCTCGCGGGTCAGCCACTCGCCCTCGCCCTCGGTCGCCGGCATGGCGGTGAGCAGGCCCTCGGCGACGAACACGTCGATGGTGCGCTCCAGCCGCGCGGCGAAGCCGTCCTCGTCCCAGGGCAGGAACAGCTCGCCCTGGATGAAGGGATACAGGGCGCGGCCCAGGCGCAGCACGCCCGCGCGGCTCATGCGCCGGCTGTTCTGGAAGCAGCAGGCGATCCATGCCGCGGCGACGAACAGGTGCAGCACGTTGTTGCGGTAGTAGCTCTGCAGGACCGCGGTCTCGGGCTCGAAGCCGATCACGTCGCCCAGCGGGTGCCGGGTGCGGGTGAGCACGCCGATGCGCTCGCCGTAGTCGATGATCTCCGCCGGCGACAGCGGGGTGACCGTCACCCGCTCCGAGTACGGCACCGCGGCGAGCAGGGTCTTGGCCAGCGCGAGCTGCGCGACGAGGTCGGCCTCGCCCATGGCGCGCCGCGGCGTGGCGAGCAGGGCCAGGGCGAGCAGGTTGACCGGGTTCACGTCGGCCGCGCTGTTGATGTTGACCACGATGCGCTCGGCGATCTCGTCCACCGCACCGCCCAGCCATTCGGGCTTGGCGTCGGGGTCGGCGTCCTTCCAGCCCGGCGCGTGGCGCGCGAGCACCTCGTCGAGATGGATCGGCTCGCCGAAGGACAGCGCGACCTTGCCGTAGCGCCTGCGCAGGATGCCGGCCACGCCCTTGAGCAGGGCCCAGACGGTCTCCTTCTGCTTCGGGCGGCCGGTGAGCTCGTCGAGGTAGCTCTCGCCCTCCATCACCTTCTCGTAGCCGATGTAGACCGGCACGAACACCACCGGGCGCCGCGGCGCGCGCAGGAAGGCGCGCACCGTCATCGACACCATGCCGCCCTTGGGCGCGAGCATGCGGCCGGTGCGCGAGCGGCCGCCCTCGACGAAGTACTCGATCGAGAAGCCCTCGCCGATCAGTTGCGCGACGTACTCGCTCAGCACCGTCGAGTACAGCGCGTTGCCGCGGATCGAGCGGCGGATGAAGAAGGCGCCGCCGCGGCGCAGCAGCGAGCCGATCACCGGCATGTTGAGGTTGACGCCGGCGACGATGTGCGGCGGCACCACGCCGCGGCCGTAGAGGATGTAGGAGAGCAGCAGGTAGTCGATGTGGCTGCGGTGCGAGGGCGTGTAGACCACCTCGTGCCCGGGCGCGACCTCCTTCAGGGTCTCCATGTGGCGCACGGTGACGCCGTCGTACATGCGGTTCCAGAACGGCGTCAGCAGGAACGACAGCGAGCGCACCACCGGATGCGAATAGTCGGCCGCGATCTCCCAGGCGAAGGCGTGCGCCTTCTTCCATGCCTCCTCGCGGGTGGTGTTGTCGCGGCGGGCCTGGTCGTCGATGGCGCGCCGCACCGGCTCGCTGTCGAGGATGCGGTCGATGAACAGGCGGCGGTGCGACAGGTCGGGGCCGATCACCGCGGCGCGGATGCGCCGGAAGTGCGCGCGCAGCACGCGGCCGAGCTTGCGCACCGAGCGCTCCGGCGGCAGCCCCTCGGCGAGGATGTCGCGCACCGGGAAGGCCGGCGAGAACTGCACGATGGTGTTGCGGCCGTTGAGCAGGATCGCCAGCAGGCGGCGGAAGCGGCCGACGATGGCCCAGTTCTCCGAGAACAGCACCTGGAACCAGCCGGTCTGCCGGTCGGGCGCGCGGCCGACGAAGATCGACACCGGCACCAGCTGCACGTCGAGGTCGGGGTGCGCGAGGTGGCAGTCCAGCAGGCGCGCCAGCCCTTCCTGCTGGGTGCGCGGCACCGGTCGGCCCGAGACGGGGCGTCGGCGCTGCGACATCACCACGTAGCTGCGCCGGCGGCCCACCGCCTCGTGCGGCAGCGGCGACAGCGGCGAAGGCAGGCCCGCCTCGCGGCAGGCGCGTTCGAGGATCAGCGCGTTGGACAGGCCGTGATGTTCCACCACGTAGCAGACCGGGCGCGCCGGATCGAGCAGCGCGGCCGGCTGCGCCGGCTCGCGCTTGAGCGCGATCCACGGTTCGAGCAGCTGCCCCAGGAAGCGCCGCCACAGCGACGGACGCGGCGGCGGCGCGACGTAGGGCGGGCGCGCCGGGACCAGCGCGGTGCCGGCGGGCGCGTCGAGGGGCAGGCGCGGCTGTTCCATGCCGGGAGCCGGATCGCGTGGGGTGGGGTCGATCATGCCTTCGTTCAGCCCTTGGCGGGCGCCGGCGCGGCGGCGCGCACCGTGCCGGAGCCGGCTTCGGGGGCATCCGGCGTCTCGGTCGGGATGGTGTCGGGTGCGTCGGCGTCGAGCGGCTCGGCGAGGCGGCGCTCGGCGCTCTCGATGGCGTCGGCGCTGTACCAGAGGCCGTCGTGCTGGACCATCGGCATGTCGAACTGCAGCGGCCGCCCGGCGAGGGTGTAGTTCACCCGCACCAGCGCGGTGTCGTCCTCCTGCGCGACGATCTCGGTCTCCATGCCGTCGAGGCTGGCGTCCAGGTCGAGGCCGTACAGCGCGACGACCCGGAAGGCGCCGTCCAAGAGCACGCCGCCGCGGGCCAGGGCGGCATCGAAATCGAGCGCCATGACATCGTCGGCGGTGGGAAGGTCGAGCGCACGGGCGGTCTCGACCGTCACCGCCACGGCGTCCCGTGCGCGCTCGCGGTCGGTCAGCGGCGCCTCCATGGCCCAGCCGGACAGCGCGCCGACGATGCCGCTGGCGTGCCGCTTCTGCGCCTCGCTCAGGGTCTCGCTGCGGTTGATGGCGACGTTGGCCAGGCCGGTGAGCATGCCCATGGCGATGGGCGCCTGGGCGGCGAACTCCCGCTCCCACTGCGCCAGCTGCGGCTCCAGCTCCGCGTACAGCGCGTCCTCGGCGCCGGGCGCGGTGAGGCGTTCCATCTGTGCGGCGAACTCGGCCTGGTCCTCCGCGCTGGGCGCGGGCTTGGCCGCCTGTTCGGCGTTCCAGCGCTCGGCCACCTGCGCGCGCAGCGCGGGGGGCAGGGCGAGCTGCGAGAAGCCCTGCAGGTCGCGCGCCTGCAGGCGCGCGGCCAGCGCGTGGACCGCGGCATCGGGCGTGGCCGCGACCGGCGGCGGGCCGGCCTGGTCGTCGTCGCGCCGGCAGCCGGCCAGCGCGACGAGCGCGAGCAGGAGGCCGGTCAGGGCAAGGTGCGGAACGCGCATGCGTCTGCTCCGGAAGAATCGGCCCGACAATCTAGCAGTTCGCCCACGTCGCCCGCCTGACTGGACGTCGCGCACAAGAACGGGAGGCCCGAGGGCCTCCCGTCAAAATCCGGCCATGCCGGAGGACTCGCTCGTGTTGTGGAGACACGGCCATCGCGGCATGGCACCGCGCTGGCGTCGCGCAAGGTACTTGCGTCCGACTATGAAGTCAACGCATCAGGTTGTTGACGTAAGTGACTGATGCTGCTTGTCAGCCTTCCGAGAACTGCAGCGCGGCGCGCTTGGCCGCACGACGTGCCTCGCGCGGCTGGCGCCAGTCGTTGCCGAACAGGGCTGGCTCCCAGCTGCCGTAGGTGGGGCCGGGCAGGGCCCACCAGCGGCTGCCGATCCAGTCGGCGTGCGCCTCCAGCAGCGCCGCGCGGGCGGCGGGCGTGTTGGCGTCGATCGTCGCGAAGTCGCCGAGCTGGTCGCCGATCTGCATCAGCACGCGGTAGTCGCGCGAGACCGCCTGGCGGCGGCAGCCCTTCTCCGAGCCGTGCTGCTCGCAGCCTTCGATGTGGCGGCCGAGGCCGTAGAACACCCGCTCCGGCTCGCCGACCGGGAAGCCGAGGGCGCGAAGGTTGGCGAGGGTCGCCGCCTCCAGGTGGGCGGCCCGGTTGGAGACGTAGATGACCTCGATGCCCCGGGCGGCGGCGGCGCGGGTGAAGGCCAGCGCGCCCGGGACCGCGCCGGCGGCCTCCTCGCGGACCCAGGCGTCCCAGCTCGCCTCGTCGTACTCGCCGCCGTCGCGCACCAGGCGGGCCTGGTAGGGGGAGTTGTCGAGCACCGTCTCGTCGATGTCGAGCACGACCGCGGGCGCGAGCCCCCGGGCGGGGACGAGGCGGTCCTCGGGCAGCAGCGCGTCCCAGTCGGGGTCGGCCAGCGCCGCGTCCAGCAGCGCGGCGGCGCTGCGGTAGGTCTGCATCGCCAGCATCCGGTACTCGGCGCTGGTCTGGACCCAGGCGACCGCGTTGAGGTTGTCGTCCGCGGCGGCCGCCGTGGCGGGTGGGGCGGCGGACTGCGGTGCCGTGGCGCAGCCGGCCAGGGCGAGCGCGAGGACGAGGGCGGGGAGACGGACGATCGACATGGACGATGCGGTACGGCGGATGGAGGCGGCAGTCTACCCGGACCGTCCGCGCGTCCCCGAGCGTGCCTCGCGCCGCCTGTCGCGAGACGCCCTCAGCGCGGCGCCACGTAGCCGCCCGGAACGCCACGCGGCGAGAGCACGAGCTGCCAGAGCTGGATGCGCCGCGCCCGGAACGCCGCGATGCAGCTCGACAGGTAGTAGCGCCACAGGCGCCGGAAGCGCGCGTCGTAGCGGGGCAGGCGGTCCCAGGCCGCCTCCACGTTGCTGCGCCAGGCCTGCAGCGTGCGTTCGTAGTCGGCGCCGAAGTTGTGCCAGTCCTCGACCACGTAGCGGCCCTCCACCGTGCGCGCGATCTGCGCGGCGGACGGCAGCATGGAGTTGGGAAAGATGTAGCGCGCGATCCAGGGGTCGGTGTGGCGGGTCGAACGCTCGCCGCCGATGGTGTGCAGCAGGAACAGCCCGTCGTCGGCGAGGCAGCGCCGCGCCACGTCGAAGAAGGTCGCGTAGTTGCGCACGCCGACGTGCTCGAACATGCCGATGGAGAAGATCGCATCGAAGCGCTCGTCGAGGTCGCGGTAGTCGGCCAGGCGGATCTCCACCGGCAGGCCCGCGCAGAGCGTGCGCGCGTAGTCCGCCTGCTCGCGCGAGATGGTGACGCCGACGCCC
Source organism: Coralloluteibacterium thermophilum (assembly GCF_042654365.1). Classification (NCBI taxonomy): domain Bacteria; kingdom Pseudomonadati; phylum Pseudomonadota; class Gammaproteobacteria; order Lysobacterales; family Lysobacteraceae; genus Coralloluteibacterium; species Coralloluteibacterium thermophilum. The sequence continues at coordinate 57,190 of NZ_JBHSGG010000030.1, read as the reverse complement.
TCGACGCCGTAGCGTTCGGTCGCGAACTTCAGCGCCTCGCCCCACCCGCAGCCGATGTCGAGCACGCGCATGCCGGGCGCGAGGCCGAGCTTGCGGCACACCAGGTCGAGCTTGGCCTCCTGCGCCGCGTCGAGGTCGTCGGCGTCGCGCCAGTAGCCGCAGCTGTAGACCAGGCGCCGGCCCAGCATCGCGGTGTAGAGGTCGTTGCCGAGGTCGTAGTGCCGCTCGCCGACCACGCGGCTGCGGCGCCGGGTCTGCAGATTCACCAGCCGCGCGACGAGGCCGTCCAGGATCGCGCCGGCGCCGTGCACCCGCTCGTCCAGGCGCGCGTCCAGCAGGCGGAAGACCAGCCCGTCGAGCGAGGCCGCGTCCCACCAGCCGTCGACGTAGCTCTCGCCCAGGCCCAGCGAGCCCTGCGCCAGCAGGCGCCGATACAGGCGGCCGTCGTGGACCTGCATGTCCCAGGCACGGTCGCCGTCGAGGCGCACGTCGGCCGTCTCCAGCAGCGTGGCGACGCGACGACGGAAGCGGCCGTTGCGGCCGGCGGACGGGGTGGACATCACGATGCTCCGCAGCGCGATGCCGGGGAATCTAGCGCCGAAGCCGGGCGTCGTCGTCGTCGCGCCGTGAAGGCCGGCCCGTTCAGTCCTCGTCGAACAGCGCCGCGATGGCCGAGAGCTGGGCGCGGCTGCGCTCGCGGCGGTGCTGGGCGTCGCGTTCGGGGTCGTCGCCGTCTCGGAACAGGTCGGCGCGCGGCAGCTCGTCGAGGAAGCGGCTCGGGGTCAGCCTGACGACCTCGCCCCACTTCTTCGCCTTCGCGGAGTAGGACAGCCACAGCGCCTTCTTGGCGCGGGTGATGCCGACGTAGAACAGGCGGCGCTCCTCGTCGAGCCGGGCCTCCTCGATGCTGGCCTCGTGCGGCAGCACGCCGTCCTCGACGCCGACGATGAACACCGCCTCGAACTCCAGCCCCTTGGCGGCGTGCAGGCTCATCAGCCGCACCTGGTTGCCGGGCTCGCCGCGGTCGGCGTGGGTGAGCAGGGCCAGCTGCGCCGCCAGCTCGCCCGGCCCGGGCCTGCTCTTCATGCCGGGCGCGGCCTCGAACCAGCTCGCGAGGTCGTCGAGGTTGGCCTTGCGGCGCTGGAACAGCGCCTCGTCCTTGCAGCTCGCCCGGAGCGCGCCGAGCATGCCGGAGCGCTCGATCAGGCTGCGGCACAGCTCCGCCGGCGTCAGCCGCTCGGCCTCCGCGCGCAGCGTGCGCAGGATGGAGGCGAAGGCATCCAGTCCGGCGGCGGCGCGCGGCGTCAGCTGCTTGAGCAGCGAGATGGACTCGCAGGCGCGCGACATGGGCATGTGCGCGTTGCGCGCCAGCTCCGCCAGCTTCGCGAGCGAGGCCGAGCCGACCTCGCGCTTGGGCGCGGCGATGGCGCGCAGGAAGGCGGAGTCGTCGTCCGGATTGGCGAGCACGCGCAGCCAGGCCAGGGCGTCCTTGACCTCGCCGCGGTCGAGGAAGGCGGTGCCGCCGGAGAGGTGGTAGGGCACGCGCAGCCGCTGCAGCGCCTTCTCCAGCTCGCGCGACTGGAAGTTGCTGCGGAACAGGATGGCGAAGTCGCTCCACTGCAGCTTCTCCGACTCCTGCCGGAAGCTGATCTCGGCCGCCACGCGCTCGGCCTCGTGCTCGGCGTCGCGGCAGGGCCACACCCGGATCGGCGCGCCGTCGGGATGCGTGGACCACAGCTGCTTGAGGTGCTCGTGCGGGTTGTTGGCGATCAGCGTGTTGGCCGCGCGCAGGATGCGCGCCGAGCAGCGGTAGTTCTGCTCCAGCTTGATCACCTTGAGGTTCGGGTAGTCCGCCCCGAGCCTCAGCAGGTTCTCCGGATCGGCGCCGCGCCAGGCGTAGATCGACTGGTCGTCGTCGCCCACGCAGGTGAACATGCCCTTCGGGCCGGCGAGCTGCTTCAGCAGCCGGTACTGCGCGCCGTTGGTGTCCTGGCACTCGTCCACGAGCAGGTAGCGCAGGCGCTCGCGCCAGGCCGCGGCGAGTTCGGGGTCGGCCTCCAGCAGGCGCACCGGCAGGCGGATGAGGTCGTCGAAGTCGACCGCGTTGAACGCCGCCAGCCGCTGCTGGTAGAGGTCGTAGACCGTCGCCGCCTCCACCTCGCGCGGCGAGCGCGCCGCGGCCATCGCCTCCCCGGGCGTCAGCGCCTCGTTCTTGGCCCTGGACACCAGCTGGCGGAGGGCTTCCACCACGTCGGGCTTCACGCCCTTGGGCGCGAGGTCCTTGATCACGCCCAGCTGGTCGTCGGAATCGAAGATCGAGAACCCGCGCCGCAGGCCGGCCTTCGCGTGCTCGATCTGCAGGAAGCGCAGGCCGAGCGCGTGGAAGGTGCAGACCGTCAGGCCGTCCGCGCGGTCGCCGGGCAGGCGCTTGGCGACGCGCTCCTTCATCTCGCGCGCCGACTTGTTGGTGAAGGTGATCGCGGCGATGTGCCGCGCCTGCAGCCGGCCGGTATCGACCAGGTGCGCGATCTTCTCCGTGATCACCCGCGTCTTGCCGCTGCCTGCGCCCGCGAGGACGAGGAGGGGACCGTCGACGTAGTCCACGGCGGCGCGCTGCTGGGGGTTGAGGGACATGGTGCGGGCGGGACGGAAGAGCGGGCGGCATTGTCGCAGCCGGCCGGGGCAGCGTCAGCCGGCGGGACTGGATTCCCCCCGTCCGGGCCGCGATGATCGGCCGTGGACGGGACGCCGAGGGGGAAGCATGAAGCGGATCGCAGCGCTGCTGGCAGGGGCGTGGCTGGCGGCAGGCGCCGTCGCCGGAGAACCCGGGGAACGGCGCCGCGGGCCGGATCCCGAGGTCATGGGCAGTGCGGGCTTCCTGGACGCGCATCCGGACATGAAGTGGCGCGCGCACGGGGTCGAACAGTGGCGGAAGGGCGCCCCCGAGCGCGCGCTCGAGTACTTCCGCAGGGGCGCGCGCCATGCCGACAAGCCCTCGCAGGCCATGCTCGCCGAGATGTACTGGACGGGGCAGGGCGTCGAGCGGGATCGCGCCCTCGGCTACGTCTGGATGGACCTGGCCGCGGAACGGCACTACCGCACCTTCCTGCTCAAGCGCGAGCAGTACTGGGCGGCGCTGTCGGACGAGGAGCGCGCCCGCGCGATCGAGGTGGGCGGCGACATGTACGAGGTCTACGGCGACGTCGTGGCCAAGCCGCGGCTGGAGCGGGTGCTGCGCCGTGCGCGGCAGCGGATGACCGGATCGCGCACCGGCTTCGGCGGCAATGCGCTCAAGGTCGAGATTCCCGGGCCCGACGGCCGCATGCGCCAGATCGACGGCAGCCGCTTCTACGACCCCGAGTTCTGGGAGCCGGAGCGCTACTGGGCCTGGCAGGACGAGGTCTGGGACGCACCGCCGCGCGGCAGCGTCGAGGTCGGCGAGCTGGAGATCCTGCGGACGCCGGACGCCCCCTCGGGAGACTAGGGAGACGGCGCGCGGAGGCGCGGCACGCTCTACACTCCGTGGATGGCGAAACTCTATTTCTACTACTCGGCGATGAACGCCGGGAAGACCACCACGCTCCTGCAGAGCGCGCACAACTACCGCGAGCGCGGGATGCGCACGCTGATCCTCACCCCGCGCCTCGACGACCGCCACGGCACGGGCGTCGTCGCCTCCCGCATCGGGCTGCGCGCCGACGGGCACGTGTTCACGGCGCAGGACGATCTCCTCGCCGTGGTGCGCGCCGACGTCGCGGCGAACGGGCCGCTGCACTGCGTGCTGGTCGACGAGGCGCAGTTCCTCGGCCGCGACCAGGTCTGGCAGCTCTCCGACGTGGTCGACCTGCTGCGCATCCCGGTGCTCTGCTACGGCCTGCGCACCGACTTCCGCGGCGAACTCTTCGAGGGCAGCCGCCACCTCCTGGCCTGGGCCGACGAGCTGACCGAGATCAAGACCATCTGCCACAGCGGCAAGAAGGCGACGATGGTCGTGCGGGTGGACGCCGACGGCCACGTCGTCACCGACGGCCCGCAGGTGCAGATCGGCGGCAACGAGCGCTACGTCTCGGTCAGCCGCGCGGAGTTCAAGCGCGTGATGGGCGGCGAGGCCCGGGTGGCGCCGATGGCCACGGAGAAGCGGGAGCGGGAAACCGGGAACGGGTAATCCCCTGACGCCCGCGCCCCGTGCCCTGAGCCCGGGCTCCGACCCCGCCTCACCGCCTCACCGCTGACACCGCCCGCACCACACGCTCGCGCGCTGGCCGATGGTGGCCTCGCGCAGGCGGGCGCCGCAGGTGCGGCAGGGTTCGCCGCCGCGTCCGTAGACCCACAGCTCCTGTTCGAAGTAGCCGGGCGCGCCGTCGGGGCTGAGGAAGTCGCGCAGGGTGGTGCCGCCGCGGGCGATGGCACGGGCCAGGATCGCCTTCACCGCCTCCGCGAGGCGCCCGTAGCGGGCCGGCGACACGCTGCCGGCCGCGCGCAGCGGGGAGATGCCGGCGTGGAACAGGCTCTCCGCGGCGTAGATGTTGCCGACGCCGACGACCACCGCCTGGTCCATGAGGAAGGCCTTGACCGGCGCGCTGCGCCCCCGCGAGCGCAGGAACAGGTGGCGGCCGTCGAAGGCGTCCGACAGCGGCTCCGGTCCGAGCTCCCGCAGCAGTGGATGGGTGTCGCCGGCCGGCTGCCAGAGCAGGCAGCCGAAGCGGCGGGGATCGGTGAAGCGCAGCACCCGGCCGCTGTCGAGCCTCAGGTCCACGTGATCGTGCGGGCCGGGCGGCGTCTCCGGCGGCAGCACCCGGAGCATGCCGGACATGCCCAGGTGCAGCAGGGCGCTGCCCGGTGCCGTGTCGACGAGCAGGTACTTGGCGCGGCGGCGCACGTCCAGGATGCGCTGGCCGGGCAGCGTCTCCGCCACCTCGGCGGGGATCGGCCAGCGCAGGTCCGGACGCCGCAGCGTGACGCCGGTCACGCTGCGGCCCAGGAGATGGGGCGCCAGGCCGGCGCGCGTGGTTTCGACTTCGGGAAGCTCGGGCACGGGTGGATCTCGGGCGGATGCCGTCCGCAGATGGGCGCGGCGCCGGCCGGCAACAAGGCACCGGCTTGAGGTTGCTGAATCCCGACGGCTCCATACGCCTTCGCAGGGATGGCCCGGGCAGGAGCGAGCGGCCATCATGGGGCATCCGTCCGGAGTACCCACGCGCATGTCTTCCGCTTTCTACGACTGGCTGACCGGTGGCCTGACCGGCTTCGGCTGGGTCGGCATCCTCGTCACCTTCCTGGTCTTCGTGCAGCTGACCATCTTCTCGGTCACGCTCTACCTGCACCGCAGCCAGGCGCATCGTGCCGTGGACTTCCATCCGGCGCTGGCGCACTTCTTCCGCTTCTGGACGTGGCTCACCACCTCGATGATCACGAAGGAGTGGGCGGCGATCCACCGCAAGCACCACGCCAAGTGCGAGACGGAGGAGGATCCCCACAGCCCGCACGTGCTGGGCATCAAGCGCGTGTTCTGGAGGGGCGCCGAGCTCTACCGCGACGCGCGCGCCAGCCGCGAGGACATGGAGAAGTACGGCAAGGGCTGCCCGGACGACTGGATCGAGCGCAACCTCTACGCCAAGCATGCCAACTGGGGCCCGACCCTCATGCTGCTCATCGACGTCGCGCTGTTCGGCGTGGTCGGCGTCGCGGTGTGGGCGGTGCAGATGATCTGGATCCCGTTCTGGGCGGCGGGCGTGGTCAACGGCCTCGGCCACTGGTGGGGCTACCGCAACTTCGAGACCGCCGACAAGGCCACCAACCTCACGCCCTGGGGCTTCTGGATCGGCGGCGAGGAGCTGCACAACAACCACCACACCTTCCCCAGCTCGGCGAAGTTCGCCCTGCGCAAGTGGGAGTTCGACATCGGCTGGGTGGTGATCCAGGGGCTGGAGAAGCTCGGCCTCGCCAAGGTGCTGCGCGTGGCGCCGTCCATCGACGTCCGCCCGAACATCGCCATGCCCGACGCGGAGACCCTCCGGGCGCTGCTCTCGCATCGCTTCCAGGCGATGACCGACTACTACCGCACCGTGCTCAAGCCCGCGCTGCGCGAGGAGGCCCGCGACGCCGGCGACAGCCTGAAGTCCGTGCCGCGGCGCATCCGCCGCGCCCTCGCCAGCGACGGCCGCTGGCTGGACGCCGCCGGCCGCGAGCGCCTGCAGGCCTGGGTGCAGACGCGGCCGCGCCTGGCGGTGCTGGTCGAGCACCGGGCGCGCCTGGCGGCGCTGCTGGAAGCGCGCCAGCACGACGCCACCGCCTCGCTGCAGGCGCTGCAGGAGTGGTGCCGCGAGGCCGAGGCCAGCGGCATCCGCGCGCTGCAGGAGTTCTCGGAGCGGCTCAAGGGCTACACCCTGGCGCCTGCGCGCGGCGCCACCGCCTGAGCCCGGCGGGCGCTTCCGACGACGCATGCGTCGCCTTGCCCTCGCCGAATCCCCGCTGACCACGAGGCCGCCTCCGGGCGGCCTCGTCCGTGCCGCGGACTTGATTCGGGCGATTCCGGCGCGCACCCTCTGACAATGCACTCGAACCGCCGCCAAGACGCGCCCGGCGCACGCAATGCGGACATCGTCCGGCCGTCCGAGGACGGCACGAACGCCTTCGAGTTCCAGATCGAGGCGCCGCCGGAGCGGGTCTTCGCCGCGATCGGCGACATCAAGCGCTGGCGCGACTGGGTCCCCGACATCCACAACATCGAGTGGCTGAGCCGCGGGATGCTCGGCGTCGGCAGCCGCTGGCTGGTCCGCCGCCAGCTCGACGGCGACGTGGTGGAGCAGGCCTTCGAGGTCAGCGAATGGGAGCCCGGGCGCGAGCTGGGCCTCAACATGATCGGCCGCCGGGGCGAGGGAATCGCCCGGCGCTACACCCTGCGCCTGCTGCGCGGCAGCGCCAAGGACACCACGCGCGTGCGCGTCGAGCTGGCCTGCGAGGACGAGCCCTTCCCCTGCCCGCCGGTGCTGTCGTCCAGTCCCGAGCGGCACCGCATGCTGATCACCAGCCTCGAGGCGCTCAAGCGCCACGTCGAGGCGGGCTGAGTGCGGCGGAGCGCGGGACTGTTGCTGGCGCTGCCCCTGGCCGTCGTCGCCCAGGCGCCGGCCGACGACCTCCCGCGCACGCCCGCCGAGTACCTGGCCCGGATGGACACCGACGGCGACGGCCTGATCTCCCTGCGCGAATACCTCGACCACGGCCTGCGGGCCTTCGACGCCATGGACCGCGACGGCGACGGCATCCTCGCGGGCGCCGAGCTGCCCTTCGCCGAGGCCGCGCCCGTCTCGCGCGTGCAGCGCGAGCGCGCGCTGGCGCGCATGTTCGCGCGCATGGATCGCGACGGGGACGGGATGCTGACGCTGCAGGAGCTGACCGCGCCGCCGCGGTGAGGCGCGGGCAAGGCGCTGGACCCCTCGTTTCCCACGCCTCCCGGCTCACTGCTCCGCTTCGTCGCTCCCGGGCTTCAGCCCCGCAGCACGCGGCCGTGCCGGCGCATTTCCGCCAGCACGTCGCCGAAGGTGTCCAGGCCGCGGCCGCGCAGGATCGCCGCAAGCCTCAGGAAGGCTTCCGCGGTGGCGACGGCGTCGCCCATGGCGGTGTGGCGCGCGCCCTCCGGGATGACGACGCCCAGCCGCCGCGCGAGCGCGTCGAGCGAGTGGTCCTCGCGCTGGCCGAACACGGCGGCCGAGAGCAGCACCGTGTCCAGCACCGGATGATCGAAGCGCGCGCCGATGGCGGCCTCGGTGCGGCGCAGGAACTCCATGTCGAACGGCGCGTTGTGGGCCACCAGGACGGCGCCGTCGGCGAAGCGGTGGAAGCGCGCCGCCGCCTCCGCGACCGGCGGAGCGCCCGCGACCATGGCGTCGGTGATGCCGTGCACCGCGGTGGAGCCGGCCGGGATCGGGCGGCAGGGATCCACCAGGGTCTCGAAGGTCTCGCCCTCGACCACGCGGCCGTTGACCACGCGCACCGCCGCGATCTGGACGATGGCGTCGGCCGACGGTGCCAGGCCCGTGGTCTCGGTGTCGAAGACCACGCAGGTCAGGGCCTCGAGCCGGGTGGCGGCGAGCGCCGGCGCGTAGGGGCGGGCCAGCAGGTCGAAGTCGTAGGCCAGGGCGCCGCCGGCCGTCGCCGGAAGGAGTGCGGGCCCGGCGCTGTCGTCGCGCCCGGCATCGAGGAGGACGAGCGCGTAGGGCGGTGCCGACGCGGCGCCGTCCCACTCCGACTCGCGCAGCAGGCGCATGCGCGCGGCGAGATGGCGGCCGCTCCCGGTGGCGGTGCACCGGAAGCCGCAGGCGGCCTCGGGATCCGCCGCGGCCAGCAGCTGCCGGTAGGCGGCCGCCAGCGGGCCTTCCTCCAGGGTGTCCAGCAGGCTGCGGTCGAGCCCGGGCGCGGGGACGGCGCCCAGCAGGGCCAGCGCCCGGGCGTTGTAGAGCACGAGCCGGTGCTCGGCCGTGCAGACCAGCACGGCGACCGGAAGGTCGGCGAGCAGGGCGTCCAGCCGGGCCTTCTCGACCGAGAGGCGCGCCGTCTCGCGCGCCGTGGCCTGGGCCAGCGCACTCCGGGTGATCGCGAGGCCCTGCGCGACTTCCGCCGCCGCCGGCGCGAGGTCGCCCAGGTAGCGGGCGGCCTCGGCGTCCAGCTCGGCGTCCTCCGCGGCGTGCGCACGGGCGCGCAGGCCGTGGGCCAGCGTCTCCACCGCACGGGCGACGTGGGCGTCGAACAGCAGCCAGACCCAGGTCACCAGCACCAGGACGAGCACGCCCGCGAGGAGGGCCGCCTGGACGAGTGCGGGGAGGGCGTCGCCCGCCTCCGTGCGCCCGGCGGCGAACCAGGCGCCCGTCGCGATGGCCGCGGCGCTGCCCAGCCCGAGCAGGGCGAAGAACAGGAAGACACGGAGGCGCAGCCCCACGCGATTCATCCCCGGCAGACGGCGCGGAGCAGCGGGTCGTCCGCGGCCAGCGGCAGCCAGCGGGCGCGTTCCAGCGCGCCGTCCTCGCCGAACACCACCTGGTCCACCAGGTCGGCGCGGCGCTGCCCGGCGCAGTCCACCACCACGCCGAACTGGCGCGACGGCTCCCAGCGGCCGGCCAGCAGCACGCTGGTCAGCACCTGGTCCGGCAGCGCAGGATTGCGCCGCTCGAAGCGGTGGTCGACCGCGATCAGCCGGTTCACCTGCGGGACCACGAAGGTCCACGGGCGGTACCAGACGCGCTGGCGGTTGGTGGAGACCACCTCCACCTCCTGCGGGAAGCCGTCGGTCACGCGGTCGAGCCAGGAGTATTCGAGCCAGATCGCCATCGCCAGCATGCCGACGCCGGCGGAGGCCGGGAAGATCCACCCGGGCAGGCGCTTCCCGACCACGAGGTTGAGCGTCAGGGCGATGCCGGCGAGCGCGAAGCCGGCGGCGACGATGGCGATGAACTCGAGCAGCATCTGGATTCCTGGTGTGGGTGGTCGGAAGGCGGGTGGTGGAGGCGCTAGGTGAACGCGTTGCGGCCATGCCCGATGGCGGACTGCATGCCGCGCACGACGACGAAGGCGTCGCGCAGGTGGCCGCGCTCGAAGTCGGAGAGGTCGGCGGGCGCGAGGTAATTGTCGGGAGGGCGACCGGCCCGCACCAGCCGCGCCTGGTGCTCCAGTCGCAGGGTCGCGATGAGGTCGTAGGCCTCGACCAGGTCGCGCGCACCCGAGGCGCTGATCGTGCCGGCGGCGCCCGCGGCCTCCAGCCGCGCGCGCGTGTTGACCGCCGGGATGCGCGCCTGCAGCGCGTAGAGCCGGGCGAGGTCGACCACCGGCACCACGCCGCCGTGCTTCATGTCCACGCGCTTGCGGTGGGCGCCGGAGCGGATGGTGGACAGCCCGCGCAGGATGCCCAGCGGCGGCGCGTGGCGCAGCGCGTTGGCGATCATGTGTGCGACGAACATCGGCCGCGCCGCGGCAATCGCCAGCGTCTCCGCCTGCACGCCCTCGAACAGCGCCGCGGTGCCGGCGATCGGGCGCAGGTCGAACATCACGCTCGCCAGCATCTGCGCTTCCGGGTTGGGCGTGGCGATCCAGTCGCTGAAGTAGCGCCGCCAGGTGCGCACCGGGCGGCACCAGCGCGGGTTCATCGCCATCATGCCGCCGGGGCAGTGCACGTAGCCGGCCTCGTGCAGTCCGTCGCAGACGCTGCGCGCGAACCGCTCGAAGTAGGCCATGTCCGCCTCGCCGGCGCTGTCGTCCACGAACAGGCAATTGTCCTGGTCGGTGATGCCGGTCTGCTCCTGCCGGCCCTGCGAGCCGCAGGCCAGCCACACGTAGGGCACCGGTGCCGGCCCGAGCGCTGCCTCGGCCAGGGCGATCAGCCGTCGCGTGGCCGCATCGGCGACGTCGGTGACCAGGCGGGTGACCGTCGTGTGCGGCGTTCCCGCCTCGACGAGCTGCATCAGCAGCGCCGGCACCCGCGCGGTGACCGCGGCCATGGCCGCGCTATCGCGGCAGGCGTTCACCTGCGCGACGAGCCCCGCGGCCAGCAGCGCCTGGTAGCGGGTGAGGTCGGTCTGGGTGATCACGCCGACGAGCCGCCCGTCCTCGACCACGGGCAGGTGGCCGATGCGCGCCTCGAGCATGGTGCGCAGGATGTCCGAGCCCAGCGCCGAGGGAGGGAGTGCGCGCGGGTCGGGCGTCATCACCTCGTGGGCCGGCGTCGCCGGGTCGCGCCGGTCCGCCAGCACGCGCCGCGCGAGGTCGCCGCCGGTGACGATGCCCACCGGCTGCCGCGCGGGATCGACCACTACGACGCAGGAGATGTCGTGCGTGCGCATCAGGCGCGCGACGTCGTCCGCGGGCAGGTCGGGCGGGCAGGTGACCGGCACGCGCAGCATCAGGTCGCGCGCACGCACGGTCGCCAGGCCGGTGGAGCGCGTGAGCCGCGCGCCGCTCCGCGCGAAATGGCCGGCGACGGCGGGATGCCTGGCCATCAGGCGGGCGAACGCGTCCGCCGGCACCTGCAGCAGCACCGCGGGCGTCCGCGTGCGTGCCGTGGTCGCGGCGACGCCGTCGCGCAGCAGGCCGCGCTCGCCGAAGCAGTCGCCCGCACCGAGCTCCGAGACCAGCCCGCCGTCGGCGTCGCGGATCTCGACCTCGCCGCATTCAAGTACGTACAGGTGCGCGATCGGCGCACCGGCGCTGTAGATCGTGCTGCCGGCCTCGTGGACGCTGCGCTCGCAGCGTTGCGCGAGCGCCTCGAGCTCGGGCGGCGGCAGGCGGTCGAACGGCGGCACCGCGCGCAGGAAAGCGAGGGTGTCCTCGGACGTCGCGTGCATGCCGGCCCTCCCTCTGCTGGGTTCCGATACGACATGGCCCGCCCCCGTGAGGGGGCGGGCCACGATCATCTCACCACACGGCCGGGATCAGTGGTGGTTCACCGCCGCCGTCGCGCCGCGCGGCACCCGGATGCCTTCCACCAGCTCGCGGATGTGGTCCGGAGCGGGGCGGGTCAGCTTCAGGGTGATGTAGGCGGCGACGAAGTTCAGGATCGCGCCCACCGCGCCGAAGGACAGCGGCGAGATGCCGAACAGCCAGTTGTCCGGCGTGTTCTCGAGCATGTTGGTGCCCGGAATGAAGAACCAGCCGAGGTAGGTGAAGATGTACAGCACGGTCGAGCCGAGGCCGACCAGCATGCCCACGATCGCGCCGGACGAGTTCATCCGCGTCGAGAAGATGCCCATCATGATCGCGGGGAACAGCGAGGACGCGGCCAGGCCGAAGGCCAGCGCCACCGTCTGCGCCGCGAATCCGGGTGGATTCAGTCCCAGATAGGTGGCGACGATGATGGCGACCGCCATCGAGACGCGCGCCCACATCAGCTCCCCCTTCTCCGAGATGTCGGGTTTGAAGGTCGATTTGACGAGGTCGTGGCTGATGGCCGAGGAGATCGCCAGCAGCAGGCCCGCCGCCGTCGACAGCGCCGCGGCCAGGCCGCCCGCCGCGATCAGGCCGATCACCCAGCCGGGAAGCTGCGCGATCTCCGGGTTGGCCAGCACCAGGATGTCCTGGTTGAAGGTCACCATCTCGTTGCCCTGCCAGCCGCGCGCCGCGGCTTCCTCGGCGAAGGCCTCGTTGCCCGCGTTGTAGTACTGGATGCGGCCGTCGCCGTTGAGGTCCTCGAACCTCAGCAGGCCGGTCTGCTCCCAGTTGCGCATCCAGTCCGGACGCGCCTCGTAGGCGATCGGCTCGGCCGAGGTGCCCTCCGGGTAGATCGTGGTGATGATGTTCAGGCGCGCCATCGAGCCCACCGCCGGGGCGACGGTGTAGAGCAGCGCGATGAACACCAGCGCCCAGCCGGCGGAGCGGCGTGCGTCGGCCACCTTGGGCACGGTGAAGAAGCGGATGATGACGTGCGGCAGGCCCGCGGTGCCGATCATCAGCGACAGCGTGAACAGCACCATGTTGAGCGTGGAGCCGTGGTGCCCGGTGTAGTCCTGGAAGCCGAGTTCGACCAGCACCTGGTCGAGGCGCGCCAGCAGCGGAACGCCGGACTCGGTGTGGGTGGAGAACAGGCCGAGCTGCGGCACCGGGTTGTTGGTGAGCTGCAGCGAGATGAACACCGCCGGGATGGTGTAGGCGATGATCAGCACGATGTACTGCGCGAGCTGGGTGTAGGTGATGCCCTTCATGCCGCCGAGCACCGCGTACACGAACACCACCGCCGAGGCGATCAGCAAGCCGGTGGTGGCGTCGACCTCCAGGAAGCGCGAGAACGCCACGCCGGCGCCGGTCATCTGCCCGATCACGTAGGTGATCGACATGATGAGCAGCGCCGCCACCGCGACCAGGCGCGCGCCGCGGCTGTAGAAGCGGTCGCCGATGAAGTCCGGCACCGTGTAGCGCCCGAACTTGCGCAGGTAGGGCGCCAGCAGCAGCGCCAGCAGCACGAAGCCGCCGGTCCAGCCCATGAGGTAGGTGGAGTTGCCGTAGCCCACGAAGGCGATCAGGCCCGCCATCGAGATGAACGAGGCCGCCGACATCCAGTCGGCCGCCGTCGCCGCGCCGTTGACGATCGGGTGCACGCCGCGGCCGGCCGCGTAGAACTCGGAGGTGGAACCGGCCCGGGCCCACACGGCGATGCCGATGTAGAGCAGGAACGAGCCGATCACGAAGATGAGGTTGATGGTGAACTGGTCCATGGTCGTCGGCCCCTTACTGCTCGTCCACGCCGTACTCGCGATCGAGCCGGTTCATGTACCAGGTGTAGAAGAAGATCAGCGCGATGAAGACCAGGATCGATCCCTGCTGCGCGAACCAGAAGCCGAGGTCGGTGCCGCCGACGGGGATGCCCGCCAGCAGCGGCCGCAGCACGATGCCGAAGCCGAAGGACACCAGGGCCCAGATGCTCATGCAGATGAAGATGATCCTGAGGTTCGCCTTCCAGTAGTTGCTTGCCGTCTTGTCGAGTGTCATGTCGTTCCCCGTGCTCGATTCCCGTCGTTGAGAGGGGCGCCGCCGGCATGCCGCGGCGCCGCTTGAGGGTGCTGGGTACTGCGGAAGGGGCCGGCGCCCGCCGGCTCCTCCGGTGTCGCGACGGCCGCGGCGCATGACGCGCCGCCGCGGCCGGTGGCGGTCAGAAGCTGTACTTCACGTGCGTGTGCAGGCGGCGCAGGCGGCCCTCGCGGTCGTCCTCGAGCGAGCGCGTGCCGTAGATCAGCTCCGCGCCGATGTCGAGCTTCGGGAACGGCGAGTAGATGAGGTTGGCGTGCCAGGACTGCGAGCGCTCGGTGACGCCCCAGCCGACGACCGCGGGGTCGTTGTCGAAGTGCGCGGCCGAGTACATCAGGTTGCTGCGCAGCTGCGGGCTGAAGGCATGGCGCCAGGAGACGAAGGCGCCGTAGCCGTCGACCGCGCTGAGGCTGCCGTCCACGTCCTGCACCACGTCCGGGCCGAGGCCGAAGGCGAGGTAGCGGCCGATGCCGCTGCCGGCGTTGACGGCGTAGCGGATGTCGTCGTTCGCGCCGAGGTTGAAGCGTCCCGAGACGCTGAGCGCGCCGCCGGTGTCGGTCTCGCCCAGGTACTTGAACTGGCGCAGCAGGCCGGCGACGGTGAAGTGGCCCCAGTCGCCGCGGGTGATCCAGCGCGCGGTGAGGTCGGGATAGGTGTTGTCGCCGGTGTTGACGCGCGCGGCGGCCGTGAGCGCGTAGGGCGCGGCCGGCTGCACCGTCGTCTCCGGGTTCTCCAGCGAGATCGACCACGGGCCGTTGGTGTAGCGGATCTGCGCCTGGCGCACGAACACGGTGCCGTCGGTGGTGCCGACGAAGTCCACCGCGTCGGGCAGCGCCGCGGCATCGAGGAAGTTGGACCAGGTCTGGCCGGCCAGCCAGTTGTTCCAGGTGACGTAGGCGTGGCGCAGGGTCACCGCGTAGGTGTTGGTCGCGACCTCGTTGCCGGCCAGGGCGAGGTTGCCGCCGCCGAAGAAGTCGGCCTCGATCATCGCCTTGAAGGTGTCGCCGCCGTCGGTGACGTGGTCCGCGCTCAGCCAGAAGCGCGAGAACTGGGCGTGGAAGTCGGCATAGGAATCGCCGCCGTCGGCACCCGGGCCGCCGACCGGGATCGCGCCGGGGAGATAGAACAGGCGCCCCGCGGAGCCGTCGGCGATGCGGCCGTCGCTGGTGTCGGTGAACATGCCGTCCATCTTGATGAAGCCGCCGTAGGAGAACCTCGTCCCCGGGTTGGCGGCGGTCATGATGGTGGTGTTCTGGATCGGCTGCGCGCCGGCCGGCGGCGGGGCCGCTGCGGGCGCAGGAGCCGGCGCGGGCGCCGCGGCAGGGGCCGCCGCGCGCTCCGCGACGAGCTGCTCGACCATCTGCTCGAGCTGGGCGATGCGGGCCTCGAGCTCGCGTTCCTTCGCGGTCTGCGCGGACGCGACCCCCGGGACCGCGAGCGCGAGCGTCAGCGCGACGGCCAGGGACCGGACGCGCGGATGCGGACGTGTGGTGACGGATGACATGGGAACGCTCCCCTCCTCAGGTGACGCCGGTGTGGATGAATAGTTGGCAACGTGGGCGGCGCCGGCCGAGCTTGCGCGCAGCCCGCAACGGCTTCCATTCGCCATTGGTCGAAGTGCCACTTCGACGAAAGTCGAAATCGCGCGGCCTCCACGGGCCCGGATGAGCGTGCACACTCCCGAACCTGCCGCCGGCGCGATGTCCGCAGCCGGCCCGAGCCAGCAGGAGCCGCCATGCCCGAGACCTATCCGCCCTCCGCCGACTTCGCCGCCGCCGCCCGTCTGCGCGCCGACGACTACGCGCGCCGGTACGCCGAATCGGTGCGCGATCCCGCCGCGTTCTGGGGCGAGGTCGCCGGGCGCCTGGACTGGTTCAAGGCGCCCACGCAGATCAAGGACGTCAGCTACGCACTGGAGGACTTCCGCATCCGCTGGTATGCCGACGGCGAGCTCAACGCCAGCGTCAACTGCCTCGATCGCCATCTCGAGGCGCGCGGCGACAAGACCGCGCTGATCTGGGAGGCGGACGATCCCGAGGTGCCCGCGCGCCACATCAGCTACCGCGAGCTGCACGCCGAGGTGTGCAGGCTCGCCAACGCGCTGGAGAACCTCGGCGTGGTCAAGGGCGACCGCGTCACCCTCTACCTGCCGATGATCCCCGAGGCCGCCTACGCGATGCTCGCCTGCGCGCGCATCGGCGCGGTGCATTCGGTGGTGTTCGGCGGCTTCTCCCCGGATTCCATCGCCGGGCGCATCGCCGACTGCGGCAGCAAGCTGGTCATCACCGCCGACGAGGGCGTGCGCGGCGGCAAGACGATCCCGCTCAAGAAGAACGTCGACGAGGCGCTCAAGCGGCCCGGCACCAACAGCGTCGAGACCGTCCTGGTGGTCAGGCGCACCGGCGGCGCGGTGGACATGCAGATGCCGCGCGACCGCTGGTACGACGCCGTCGTCGGCGAGCAGCCGGCCACGCATGCGCCGGCGCGCATGAACGCCGAGGACCCGCTGTTCATCCTCTACACCTCCGGCTCGACCGGGAAGCCCAAGGGCGTGCTGCACACCACCGGCGGCTACCTGGTGTACGCCAGCTACACCCACGAGCAGGTGTTCGACCTCAAGGAGGACGACGTCTACTGGTGCACGGCCGACGTCGGCTGGGTCACCGGCCACAGCTACCTCGTGTACGGCCCGCTCGCCAACGGCGCCACGTCGCTGATGTTCGAGGGCGTGCCGAACTACCCGGACGTCTCGCGCTTCTGGCAGGTCATCGACAAGCACAGGGTGACGGTCTTCTACACCGCGCCCACCGCCATCCGCGCGCTCATGCGCGAGGGCGACGCGCCGGTGAAGTCCACCTCGCGCGCCAGCCTGCGCGTGCTCGGCTCGGTCGGCGAGCCGATCAACCCCGAGGCCTGGCGCTGGTACCACGAGGTCGTCGGCGACAGCCGCTGCCCCATCGTCGACACCTGGTGGCAGACCGAGACCGGCGGCATCCTCATCGCCCCGCTGCCGGGCGCCACGACGCTCAAGCCGGGCTCGGCGACGCTGCCCTTCTTCGGCATCGAGCCGGCCCTGGTCGACGCCAACGGGCAGGAGCTCGACGGCGCCACCGAGGGCAACCTCGTCATCAAGGACTCCTGGCCGGGGCAGATGCGCACCGTCTACGGCGACCACCAGCGCTTCATCGACACCTACTTCAAGACCTATCCCGGCCGCTACTTCACCGGCGACGGCTGCCGGCGCGACGAGGACGGCTACTACTGGATCACCGGCCGCGTGGACGACGTCATCAACGTCTCCGGCCACCGCATCGGCACCGCCGAGGTCGAGAGCGCCCTGGTCGCGCACGCCAAGGTCGCCGAGGCCGCGGTGGTGGGCTTCCCGCACGACATCAAGGGGCAGGGCATCTACGCCTACGTGACCCTCAACGCCGGGGAGCAGCCGAGCGAGGAACTGCGCAAGGAACTGGTCGCCTGGGTGCGCAAGGAGATCGGGCCGATCGCCTCGCCCGACCACCTGCAGTGGGCGCCCGGCCTGCCCAAGACCCGCTCGGGCAAGATCATGCGCCGCATCCTGCGCAAGATCGCCGAGAACCAGCCGGACCAGCTCGGCGACACCTCGACGCTCGCCGATCCGTCGGTGGTGCAGTCCCTGCTGGACGAGCGCAAGGTCAAGTAAAGTCGAAGGCGCGTGCGGCACCGCCGCACGCGCTCCTTCGTCCTCCCCATGGCCGCGATGCCCACCATCCTGATCGCCGACGACCACCCGCTGTTCCGGGAAGCCCTGCGGGGCGCGGTCGCGGCGCTCCTGCCCGACGCGGAGATCGTCGAGGCGGAGAACGCGGACGACCTGTTCGCCGCGGCCGACGCGCACCCGCACGCCGACCTGCTGCTGATGGACCTCGGCATGCCCGGCGCGCACGGCTTCAGCGCCCTGGTGCACCTGCGCGCGGCCCAGCCGCAGCTGCCGGTGGTGGTGGTCTCCGCGCGCGAGGACCCCCCCACCATGCGCCGCGCCCTCGACCACGGCGCCGCTGGCTTCATCCCCAAGTCGGCGGACACCGCCAGCATCCACGCCGGCATCCGCGCCGTCCTCGACGGCGACACCTGGGCGCCGCCGCAGACCGCCGGCGCCGCCGGCATCGGCCCCGAGGAGGCCGAGATCGCCCAGCGCATCCGCGAGCTCAGCCCGCAGCAGTACCGCGTGCTCTCCATGCTCGGCGCAGGCCTGCTCAACAAGCAGATCGCCTACGCGATGGACGTCTCCGAGGCCACCGTCAAGGCGCACATGACCGCCGTGCTGCGCAAGCTCGGCGCCTCCAATCGCACCCAGGCCGTCCTGCTCGCCGGCCGGCTGTCGCTGGACGGCATCAGCATCCCGGAAGGCGGGCACGAGGACGAGGGCTAGGGCCGCGCCCCGTGGACGGTGCGCGGGCAGCAGGCTTCGATCCGATCGCGGCGCGTGCCGCAGCGGTCGCCGACGTGCTGCGACACCGACGTCGCCTCGACCCGGGCCGGGCGGCGCTCGCCCTGTCGGCGCAGGGCCTCGCCTGGTGCGGCGCGCTCGGCCTATTCGTGCTGCTGCTGGATCGGCTCGCCCCCACGCTCGGTGCGACCTTCCAGCGCCATGGCATTGCGGTGAGCGTCACCGTTCTTGTGGCCGGAAGTCTGCTCGCGCATCTGCGGTCGCGCGCACGTGCGGCCCGCTGGCGGGGAGGATGGCTCGGCGCGCTGCCGCAGATCGACGCGGCGATCCCCCGTGCGTTGCGCCGCGCCGCATTGCGGGACAGCGCGTGGAGTCTCGTGGTGCTCGCCGTAGCAGCGCTGGTGCTTCGGTGGCTGCATCCCGACGCGGCGGGATGGCCGCAACTGATCGCCATGCTCGCTGTCGCGGCCGCGATCCTCCCCACGCTCGCGGCGCGTCATGTGGCACGTGCGGGAGGGCAGCCGGCGGCTGCCACGAGGGGCGCCGGCGATAGCGCTCCTCGGGGTGCTGTCGTGGCGCATCGTCTTCCGCCGGCTGCTGCCCATCAACTGCTGAGCGCGATACAAGGCTGGCGCGGACGTGGCCTGTGGTTCCGGGTCGCTCCCGTCCTGCTCCTGGTGCCTGCAGGAGTCGGCGGCGGCCGTCTGCTTCTCCTGCTGTTCCTGCTGTTCGGTGCAATGGCGCTGGGCACGCTGTGGCTGACCTCGCTGCGCTGCGTGCTGAGCGCCGCGGAGCTCCTGCGGGCGGCGCCGTACCCGCCGGGCCGCCGGATCACCGCTTGGCTGGCACTGCCAGCCAGCGTGCTGGGATGCGCACTCGTACTCCTGGGTGGGGTCGCCGCCGTCACGGATCTGCGCCTGGCGCTGATCGTGCTGCTCGGGAGCGCGGGCGTCGCAGTGCTGCAGGCCGCCTGCGTCTTTGCATCAGCGGCAGACCGCCGATCGCCGCGGCTGCGTCAACTGCTGCACTTCGCCCTGCTCGCGGGCACATGGCAGGTGCTGCCCTCTGCCGTTCCCATGGTCTACGCATTGCAGTCGGCCTGGCTGTGGCGCCGAGCGCGCCGGCCGTGACGGCGCTGCTCTCGGTCGAACGCCTGTGTCTGCGGCTGGGCGGGCGCGACGTTCTCGCGGGTGTCGATCTGAACCTGCCGCGTGGCACCTTCTGCGGTCTCGTCGGCGCCAACGGTGCGGGCAAGAGCTGCCTGCTGCGCTGCGTGGCGACGCTTCTGCGCGGCTTCGAGGGGCATATCGCAGTGGACGGGCACGACGTGGTGCGCGCCGGCATGCAGGCGCGCACCGCCCTGGGCTATGCGGTGGATCCGGCACTGCTCCCTGCAGTGCTCGACGGCAGCCAGTGCCTGCAGCTGTTCGCAGAAAGCCGCGGTCTCTCACGACCGGACGCGGCTGCATTGGAGTTCGCTGAGCGCCTCGATCTGGCCCGATGGCTCGACCGGCCCGTCGGGACCTATTCATTCGGCATGCGCCAGAAGCTTGCCATCGTCCTGGCCATCGTTGGCGGACCGCCGTTGGTCCTGCTCGACGAGGTGATGAACGGTCTCGATCCCGTCGCGGCCGTGGAGTGCCGCGATCATCTGCGCGGACTCGCAGCCAGCGGCGCCTGCAGCGTGCTCCTGGCCACGCACGGCATCGATTTCGCCGCAGCCGCGTTCGACAGGGTGGTTGTGATCGAGGGGGGTCGGGTGGCGGCCGACTGGGACGACGCCGTGCTGCGTCGCGTCCGCGCCGAAGGCGGCGTGGAGGCGGCTGTGGTCGCGCGCCTGCGGGCAGCGCGCGCCGCAGCTACGCCTCCGCCCGCTTCCGCTGGGCGGTGAGGAAGGCGCGCAGGGAGGCCGGCTTCACGGGCTTGGTGAGGAGGGTGCAGCCGCGCTCGCGGGCCTTGCGCTTGACCGCGTCGCTGCCGTCGGCGGTCACCAGGGCGGCCGGGGTGTCGGTGCCGCATACGCTGCGCAGGCGGCCGAGGGCTTCGAGCCCGTCGGCGTCCTCGTGCAGGTGGAAATCCACCAGCAGGGCGTCGGGCTGGGCGTCGCTGGCGATCTCCACGGCGTCGTCGACGGTCTCGGCGGTGAACACCTCCACCTCCCAGCGCGCCAGCAGGGCGCGCATGCCGGCAAGGATCTCGCGGTCGTTGTCCAGGCACAGCACGCGCATGCCGCCGAGGTCGCCCTTGACCGGCGGCGGCGGACGCCGCGGCGAGCTGGGCATCGCGGTGCGCGCGATCGGCACGCGCATGGAGAACACGCTGCCGCGGCCCTCGCGCGAGCGCACCGCGATGGGATGGC
The DNA here is from genome assembly GCF_042654365.1 of Coralloluteibacterium thermophilum. Lineage (NCBI taxonomy): Bacteria > Pseudomonadati > Pseudomonadota > Gammaproteobacteria > Lysobacterales > Lysobacteraceae > Coralloluteibacterium > Coralloluteibacterium thermophilum. Next base: position 36,902 of record NZ_JBHSGG010000030.1, on the reverse strand, counting down.
CGAGCACGTGCGAGACGCGCTGGCAGATCGACAGTCCCAGGCCCAGGCCGCGCTCGCCCCAGGGGGAGGGCTGGTCGAAGCGGCGGAACTCCTCGAACACGTGCCGCAGGTGGCGCGGGGCGATGCCCGGGCCCGTGTCCCACACCTCGATCAGCGCCGCGTCGCCGCGCAGGCGCACGCCGAGCACGATGCCGCCGCGTTCGGTGTAGCGCAGCGCGTTCGACACGAAGTTCTGCACCGCCCGGCGCAGCAGCCGGCGGTCGCTGGTGACGGTGATCGCGCGCGTGCGCACCGTGAGCGTGAGCCCGCGCTCGGCCGCGAGCGGCGCGTACTGCTCGCCGACCCCGGCCAGCAGCTCGTCGAGCCGGAAGTCCGTGATCTCGGTCTCCAGCGCGCCGGCGTCGAGGCGGGAGATGTCGAGCAGGCCGTCGAGAAGCTCCTCGGCCGCGCGCAGCGAGACGTCGACGCGCTCCGCCAGGCGCTTCTGCTCGCGTCCGTCGTCGGTGGCGCGCAGCGCCGAGGCGAACAGGCGCGCCGCGTTGAGCGGCTGCAGCACGTCGTGGCTCAGTGCGGCGAGGAAGCGGGTCTTGGACTGGTGCGCCGCCTCCGCCTCGCGGGTGCGCTCGGCGACGCGGCGTTCGAGGTTCTCGTTGGCCTCGCGCAGCGCACGCTCGACGCGCTTGTAGTCGGTGACGTCGTTGTAGGTGGTGACGTAGCCGCCGTGCGGCAGCGGCCGGCCCTGCATCTCGATGGTGCGGCCGTCGGCGCGCACGCGTTCGAACAGGTGGCTGGTGCCGGCGCGCATGTAGCCGATGCGCTTGGCGATCTGGGCCTCGACGTCGTCGCTGGCGAACTCGCCGCGCTCGGCGTTGTAGCGGATCAGGTCGGCGACCGGGCGGCCGACGTAGAGCATGCCGTCGGGGTACTCGAACAGCTCCTGGTAGCGGCGGTTCCACGCCACCAGGCGCATGTCGCGGTCGACCACGCTGACCGCCTGCGACATGTTCTCCATCGTCGCCGAGAGGATCTCGCGGTTGAAGCGGAGCTCCTGGCTGGCCTCGTCGAGCAGGGCCATCACCTCGCCGAGCTCCATGCCCGAGCCGCGCAGCGCGGTGGTGAGGGTCAGGCGCGCGGAGGCCGCGCCGATGGAGGCGGCCAGCAGGCGCTCGGTGAACTGCACCAGCGCACGATCGGCCGCGGCCTGGGGCGGCACCGACTTCACGCCCTTGCCGGCGAAGTGCTCGAAGAACGCGCGCCGGGCGTTGCGCTCGCCGATCACGTGGGCCGCCAGGGCCTGCAGGTCGCCCACGGTCAGGCCGCCGCGCCACACGCCGCCGGCGAGCGTCGGGCGGATCGAGTAGGGGTCGAGGAACGGCGTCGCGCGCAGGCGATCGTCGAAGCTGGGCCGGTAGCGTGCGGACACCACCAGGAAGGCGCCGACGTTGGCCAGCAGCGACCAGAACGTGCCGTGGGTGATGGCGTCCCAGCCCTGCAGGCCGAACAGGCTCTCCGGGCGCAGCCAGCCGATGCCCAGCGGGCCGTCGATGAGCCAGGCCGCGTCGGCGCCGATGCCGCGCAGCAGCACCGGGACGAGCAGGGTGTAGGCCCAGACCAGGAAGCCCGCCGCCAGCCCGGCGAGCGCGCCGGCGCGGCTGCCCCCGCGCCAGTACAGGCCGCCGATGAGGGCCGGCGCGAACTGCGCCACCGCGGCGAAGGCGAGCAGGCCGTAGGCGGCCAGCGACTCGGTCTCGCCCGCGAGGCGGTAGTAGCTGTAGGCCAGCGCGGTGATGACGACGATGGCCGCCCGCCGCACCCACAGCACCTGCGCGCCGATGGGGGAGCCCGCCGTGCCGCCCCCGGCGCGCCGGCGCCAGCGCAGCAGCAGGGGCATGACCAGGTCGTTGCTGACCATGGTCGCGAGCGCCACGCTCGCCACGATCACCATGCCGGTCGCCGCCGAGAAGCCGCCGATGTAGGCGGCCAGCGCGAGCGTGGTGGCGCCTTCGGACAGGGGCAGCGCCAGCACGTAGACGTCGGGCTCCGCGACGCCGGCGAGCAGCGCCTGGCCGGCCGCGGTGATCGGCAGCACCATCACGCAGACGATGGCCAGGTACATGCCGAACAGCCAGCGCGCGCGGCGCACGTCGCCGACGTCCTCGCACTCCACCACGGCCACCTGGAACTGGCGCGGCAGGCAGACGATGGCGACGAAGGCCAGGAGGGTCTGGGCGACGAAGCCCTGCGGGATGCCCTTGCCGGCGAATTCGCGGCCGGCCTCGAGCACGCGTTCGCCCAGCCCTTCGCCGCCGGGCAGGTGCAGGATCGCGAACACGCCGACCGCCACAAAGGCCAGCAGCTTGACCAGCGACTCCAGCGCGACCGCCAGCATCATGCCGTGGTGGTGCTCGGTGGCGTCGAGCTTGCGGGTGCCGAACAGGATGGCGAACACCGCGAACAGCCCGGCCACGTAGAAGGCCGGGTCGGCCAGCACCGCGTGCTGGCCCGTTGCGGAGGCGGTGCCCGCGAGCACGTCCAGGCTCATCGCCACCGCCTTGAACTGCAGCGCGACGTAGGGAATCGCCGCGACCACGGCGATGAAGGCGACCAGGGCCGCCAGCGTCCGCGCGCGGCCGTAGCGGGAGGCGATGAAGTCGGCGATGGAGACCGTGTTCTGCTCGCGCGCGATCAGCGCCAGCCGCTCCAGCACGCGCCACGCGAAGATCAGCAGCAGCACCGGCCCGAGGTAGATCGGCAGGAAGCCCAGGCCGCTGCGCGCCGCGGTGCCGACCGCACCGTAGAAGGTCCACGAGGAGCAGTAGACCGCCAGCGCCAGGCTGTAGACCGCCGGCCGCAGCCAGGTGCGGGCGGGATAGAGGGGGCGGCGGTCGCCCCACCAGGCGACCGCGAACAGCACGCCCACGTAGGCGGCGGAGACGAGCAGCAGCAGCCAGCCGGTGATCACCCCGAAGTCCCCCGTTCGACGGCGTGCCCGAGTGTAGCCCCGTGCGGGCGGGGCGGCGCCGGTTCAGCCCGGGAAGGCATGCGCGGCGATCGCGGCGGCCTGCACCCGCAGCTCGGGCACGGCGAGGCTCTCCCACAGCGTGCCGATGCGCAGGCTGCCCGCCACGCGCACGCGCGGCTGCGGCGTGCCGGCGGCATCGAGGAGCGCGCCCTCGGCGTCGGTGTCCACGCCGATGCCGTGCGGACCCGGACGTGCCGCGCCCCGGGCGAGCAGGTCGTCGAGCAGCGGGTTGCGCATCCGCGCCGCCGCGCTCTCGACGCCGGTGGCATTGACCACCACGTCCGCGCGCAGGGGGCCGGCCCCGGTCTCGATGCGCAGGCCGCCGGCGTCCCGCGCGATCGCCAGCGCGCGGCCACGGTGCAGGCGCACGCGTCCCGCGTCGATGGCTGCCTGCACCGTCGCGTGCACCTCGGGCGCGATGCGGTGGCGGTGGACGTCCCAGTGCCGCACGGCGTGGCGCAGGAAGCGGCGCTGCTCGGCCGCGCCGAGCGTGCGCCAGAGCCGCTGCACGTGCGGGCGCAGCGCCTCCATCACCGCCTGCCAGGGCAGGCCCTGCGCGGCGGCGGCCTCCACCCACCGGCGCAGCAGGCGGGTCCGCGCGCGCACGCCCGGCAGCGCGAGCAGGGCGTCGAGGTCCGCCGCGAAGGCCGGGCCGTGCGCGGCATGCGGGCGCGGCAGCAGGGCGTGACGCGAGAGCACCTCGACCGGACCGCGATGGCCGGTCGCGTCGAGGCTCAGCAGCGCGTCGACCATGCTCAGTCCCGCGCCGACGATGGCGACGCGCGCGTCGACGGGGATGCCGCGGATCGCGTCGTAGTCCCAGGCCTCGACCGCCTGCACGCCGTCCGCGCGCAGGCGCCGCGGTGCGTTGCCGAGGGCCAGGGCGACGGTGTCGCCCTCGAACCGCCTGCCGTCGTCCAGGACGATGCCGCCGGTCGCGGGGTCGAGCGCCACCGCGCGCCCGTGCACGACCTCGAACCGGGCCGCCGAGGCCGCCCGGGCTGCCGACAGCCGCGCACGGAGGTAGGCGCCGTAGTCGCGGCGCGGTGCGTAGACGTGCGCGAGATGGTCCGGGTCGGCGTGTCCGTCCTCCGCGAGCGCCGCCACGAAATCGCCCGGCGCGTCGGGAAACGCGCTCATGCGCCCCGCCGGCACGTTGAGCAGATGCTCCGGCCAGCGCGTGGCGTAGGCGATGCCGGCCGCCAGCGTCGCCGCCGGCTCGACCAGGAGGATGCGGGCGCCGGCAGGCGCGCGGCGCAGGGCGTGCAGCGCGACGAGCGCGCCCCCCGCGCCACCGCCGACGATCAGGAGAGCGTGGGTGGGCATCGAGGTAGTGTAGGGGGTGGGGCGGGGGCGAGGAGCGGGAATCGGGAATCGGGAACGGAGCCGGCGTGGGCAGTGGTGCAGGCCGCGGGCGGCTTGAGACCTCCAGGTCCCCATTCCCGGCCACCGATTCCCGCCTCTTCTCCAAAACGACAAAACCCGCCATACGGCGGGTTTCGTCAGGAGGCATCCCGTCAGCGCGGGGTGGCCGGCCGGGGCCGGCTCACTTGATCTTGCCTTCCTTGTAGATCACGTGCTTGCGGACCACCGGGTCGTACTTCATGAACTCGAACTTGTTCGGCGTGTTCTTCTTGTTCTTGGTGGTCGTGTAGAAGTGGCCGGTCCCCGCGGAGGAGATCAGGCGGATCTTGTCGCTCTTGCTGCCTGCCATGATTCAGTCCTCCTCAGATCTTCTCGCCACGGGCGCGCAGCTCGGCGATGACCGAGTCGATGCCCTTCTTGTCGATGGTGCGCAGAGCGTGGGTGCTCACGCGCAGCTTGATCCAGCGGTTCTCGCTGGCGACCCAGAACCGGCGCTCGTGCAGGTTGGGCAGGAAGCGGCGGCGGGTCTTGTTGTTGGCGTGGGAGACGTTGTTGCCCGTCTGCACACCCTTACCGGTTACTTGGCACACGCGGGCCATACGCACCTCGATAGGATTGGGTTGATCCCCCTTTGGCCAGGGAGACATCGGCCCCACGGCGGCGGAATGCCGTCGTACGCGACGCGGGAAGTCGCTCGCCTGCGGCGCCGGAGTCGTGTTTCCGGGCGCCCGGGCCTGTCGGCTGGACGGAGCGAGCCGCGCATCATGCGCGGTTTTCTCTTGCCGCGCAAGCGCTTGCGCGTGAACGGCGGCTGCCGCCGTGTTCAGCCGCGGCGGCGCAGGCGCTCCAGCACGCCCTCGAGGGCGTCGAGGCCGTGGTAATGGATCACCAGCCTGCCCTTGCCGCCCTTGCCGTGCTGCACGGCCACGCGGGTGCCCAGGGTCTCGGACATCTCCCGCTCCAGCGCGGCGATGTCGGCGTCGGGCAGTGCCGCCGGCTTGGGCGCCGGCGCCGGCAGGCCCTGGGTCAGGCGCTGCACGCGCTGCTCGACCTCGCGCACCGACAGCTCGTCGTCGGCCGCCTCCTGGGCGAGCGCGACCGCCTGCTTCTCGGGCAGGCTCAGCAGGGCGCGGGCGTGGCCCATCTCGATGCGGCGGGCCTCCACGAGGCGGCGGATGGGCTCGGGCAGGTCGAGCAGGCGCAGCAGGTTGGACACCGCCGAGCGCGCGCGACCGACGGCTTCGGCGGCCTGCTGGTGGGTCAGCCCGAACTCCTCGATCAGGCGCGCCAGGGCGAGCGCCTCCTCGAGCGGGTTGAGGTCCTCGCGCTGGATGTTCTCGATCAGCGCCATGGCGATGGCGGCGCGGTCCTCGACCTCGCGCCTGACCACCGGCACCTCGGTCAGCCCGGCCTCGCGGGCGGCGCGCCAGCGGCGCTCGCCGGCGATGATCTCGTAGCGGTCGCCGCCGACCGGGCGCACCACGATGGGCTGGATCAGGCCCTGGCTGCGGATGGAGTCGGCCAGTTCGGTGAGCTTCTCCGGGTCCATGCCGGTGCGCGGCTGGTACTTGCCGGGCTGCAGGGCGTCGATCGGCAGGGTCGTCAGCGCCTCGGCGGACGGCGCGGGGGCGCCCTCGTCAGTGCTGGCGGGGGTGGCCGGGCCGCCGAGCAGGGCATCCAGTCCGCGGCCGAGGCCGCGCTTCTTCACCGCCATCAGGGCGTCTCCGTGGAAGTGGCGACGGCGCGCTCGCGGCGCACGATCTCGCCGGCGACGCCGAGGTAGGCGACGCCGCCGCGCGAGGCGCGGTCGTAGCCGAGGATGGACTGGCCGTGGCTGGGCGCCTCGGCCAGGCGCACGTTGCGCGGCACGATCGAGCGGAACACGCGGTCGCCGAAGTGGGTGATGAGCTCCCCCGACACCGCGTTGGCGAGGTTGTTGCGCACGTCGAACATGGTGCGCAGGATGCCCTCGATCCGCAGCGTCGGGTTGAGCCGCGCCCTGACCGCCTCGATGGTGTCGACCAGGGCCGAGATGCCCTCCAGCGCGTAGTACTCGCACTGCATCGGCACGACCACGCCGTCGGCCGCGGCCAGGGCGTTGAGCGTGAGCAGCGACAGCGAAGGGGGGCAGTCGATCAGGATGTAGTCGTAGCGCTCGCGCAGCGGCACCAGCGCTGCCTTGAGGCGCAGCTCGCGCTGCGGCACGTCCATCAGCCGCACCTCGGCGGCGGTCAGGTCGATGTTGGACGGCAGCAGGTCGTAGTCCTCGGCCGTGCGCAGCAGCGCCTGCCCGGCCTCGGCCTCGCCCAGCAGCACCTCGCAGGCCGAGACCTCGAGCTCGCGCTTGTCGACGCCCGCGCCCATGGTGGCGTTGCCCTGCGGATCGAGGTCGATCAGCAGCACCCTGCGCGGCGCCTGCGCGAGCGCCGCGGCCAGGTTCACCGCGGTGGTGGTCTTGCCGACGCCGCCCTTCTGGTTGGCGACGGCGAAGATGCGCGCGCTAGGCATTGGTCCCGGTCCCCAGGCTGTCGGAAGTGTGGTCGCGCCCCAGCACCACCAGATGGCGCTCGCCCTCGAGGCCGGGCACGTCGAGGCGATGCATGGTACGCACCTCCCAGCCCGGCGGCAGGGCGGCGATCTCGTCGTCGGGCCGGCGGCCCTTCATCGCCAGGATCTGGCCCTGCGGCGCGACGAGGTGCCCGCCGAGGCGGACCAGCTCGGCCAGGGTGCCGAGGGCGCGCGCGGTCAGGCGGTCGAAGCGGCCTGCGTCCGGCAGCGCCTCGGCACGGCTCTCGGCGACCTGGGCGTTGGGAAGCCCGAGGCTGCGCACCGCCTCGCGCATGAAGCGGGTCTTCTTGCCGTTGGACTCGACCAGGGTGACGCGGATGCCCGGCCGCACGATGGCCAGCGGAATGCCAGGGAAGCCCGGCCCGGTGCCGATGTCCACCAGCAGTCCGTCGGGCACGTGACGGGCGATGCTGAGCGAATCGAGCAGGTGCCGGATGACCATCTCCCGCGGGTCGCGGACCGCGGTGAGGTTGTAGGTCCCGTTCCAGCGCACCAGCAGGGCGAGGAAGTCGAGCAGGCGCGGCGCGTGCGCCGGGTCGATGCCCAGGGTCGCGAGGCCGGCTTCGAGGTCGGGTTGGAGGTCGGCCAGGGCGGTCACGGCAGGCACGGCGCGAGGAAAGCCGTGCAGTCTAGCGTGACACGGCCTGGATCCCGCCTGGGGCGCAGGCGTCCTTCAGGCTGAGCGGCGCGTCCGGCGCCTCACGGCGCCCGTTCCCGATTCCCGTTTCCCTGTTCCCGCTTCACCCGCTCAGCTGTGCAGGGCGCACCGGATCACCCGCAGCCCCATCGAGGAGACACGGCGGTTCAGGGCGCTCTTGAGGGCCTCGCTGAGGGACGGTGCGTGCTGGTCGTCGGTGCGGGTCTGGGCGAGTTCGCTCAGGGCCGCGTCGGCGTGCTGGCGCATCACCGCGTCGACCTGCTCCAGGGCGCTGCCGGCCTGGCGCGGGCCGAGGATCTGGAAGTAGAGGTCGGCGCTGGTGCCGTCGCTGCCGAGCGCGGGGGCGGGCACTTCGAGGTGATGGTCGATCAGCGAGATGCGCTGCGCGATGCGCTCGATACCGGGAATCACGAAGCCGATGCCCGGCGGCAGGGCCCGCGCATAGCGCCCGAAGCGGTGGACGGTATGGACCTGACCCTCCGGCACCCATCGGGCCGACAGCACGAGCAGGACGACGATGAGGGCGGCGATCGCGTACAACATCTTCTTATTCTTCAGTCACTTAATGGTAAGAATTAAGATTGCTGCGCAGAAGTGTTCTGCAAGTTGAATTGCAGTTAACGATAAACTTACCACCTTCGCGTCAACCACCGATGAACCGCGCTGTCAACGTGGCGGCGCGGTTCAGCTTCGGACGCACGCGATCGCGCCCGCCGCGGGTACGGCGGGTTCCGTTGAACTTGGAAAGGTGGCCGGCGCGGGCGGGCGCGTACGCGGCGGGCGCCGCGCGGGGTGCCGCGGCGGGCTATTCGGCGAGCTGGCGCGCCAGGTCGTCCAGCCACTCGCGGCGGGTCATGCCGTCGGCGGCCGGGTCGTAGCTGCAGCCGTAGTCCAGGAACAGGGCTTCGAGCGCGTCCTCGTCGAGATCCTCCGCGCGCAGCCGGTCGATGTCCTCGCGCAGGCCCTCGACCTCGTCCTCGGACTCGTTGGCGACGTAGTAGGCCACGACGCCCTCGGGGCTGTCCTGCTCCTGCGTCCAGTCCTGGTGGAAGTAGGCGGAGAAGAAGTTCTCAAGCGTCGGGTGCGCGCTCATGCGTCAGGGTGCGTTGGGATAGCCGGTCACGATTCTATAGCCGACGTCCAGCGCGCCGGAGCGCTCCAGCACCAGGCGGACGGAGTGCACCTCGGTGGCCTGGTTCTCGCCGCGGGCGACGGAGATGCCGGTGACCGCGTCGAACTGCGCGTTCACGACCAGACGGTTGCCGCCCTGGCCGTCGAGCCAGGCGTCGATGCGCCCGGCGTTCTCCTGCTGGGTCGCCGCGACCAGCGCCTCGGCGGACGGCAGGTCGGCGAAGCTGGAGGCGGCGCTGATGTTCTCGCGGCGCACGCGGTCCACGAGCTGGGCCTCGGTCCACCCGACGTGGCGCTCGATCAGGTGGCCGCCGGCGTCCTCGTGGGCCTGGAGTCCGCCGCCGGGCACCTGGGCCGTGGGGCCGAGATGGTCCTCGATGCGCGCGACCACGTCCTCGGCCTGGTCCCGGTCGACCCGCGGCAGGCGCGAGAGGTCGAGCTCGCCGAGCGCGTCGCGGATGCGGCCGAGCAGGTCGTCCAGTTCGGCGGCGAAGGTGGGGTCGGCCGCCGCCAGGTCGAGCGCGAGGGCGGTGCTGTCGAGGAACTCGGGCAGGCGCCCGGCCTCCGCCAGCGCCTGCAGGTGTCCGCCCAGGTCGTCCGGCGCGGCGGCCCGCAGCTGCAGGGCCGAGGCCGCGAGCGGCGAGGCGGCGGCGAAGAAGGTCGGGACACTGCCGATCCCGGCGTGGATACCGTCCATGAGGTCGAGCCCAGTGGTGGAACGCCGCCGCAGCTTCGCGTGCCCCGCGACGGCGCGCCATCTGGTGGTGACCCGAGGGTGGGGCGTTGGTGCGTGGGGCTTGGGGCATTGGGCTCGGGGGCTGGGGGCTTGGGGCTTGGGGCTGGGGGCTTGGGGCCAGGGCGGCGATGCTGGATGCTCCTGCCGTGCCCCGTGCCCCGTGCCCCGTGCCCCGTGCCTATCCCCCGGCCACAGCGACGATCCCCCGCGTCGCCGGGTGCGCGGGCGCGGCGAGGAGGGTGGCCGCGGGGCCGGTCTCGACGATGCGGCCGGCATGCATCACGGCGATGCGGTCCGCCAGGGCGCGGGCCGCGTCGACGTCGTGGGTGATGAACAGCAGCGCCAGCCCGCGGCCGGTCCGGAGGTCGCCGAGCAGGCGCAGGATGCCGGCGCGGTGGTGGGCGTCCAGCGCGGAGACCGCTTCGTCGCAGACCAGGAGGTCGGGATCGGTGGCGAGTGCGCGGGCGATGGCGATGCGCTGGCGCTGGCCGCCGGAGAACTGGTGCGGGTAACGCGGCAGGGCGTCGGCGTCCAGGCCGACGGCCCGCAGCAGTTCGGCCGCGCGCGCGCGCCGGGCGGCGGCGTCGCCCACCCCGTGCACGCGCAGCGGCTCCGCGACGATCTCCGCGATGCGCTGGCGCGGGTCCAGGGAGGCGTAGGGATCCTGGAAGACGATGCCGATGCGCCGCCGCAGCGGGCGCAGGCGGCGCGCGTCCAGCGCCTCGATGGGCTGGCCGTCGAGCAGGATGCGGCCGTGGCTGCGCGCCAGCCGCAGCAGGGCGCGCCCGAGTGTGCTCTTGCCGCTGCCGGATTCGCCGAGCAGGGCCAGGCACTCGCCGCGGTGCAGGACGAGGTCCACCCCGTCCACCGCGTCGGCGGCGGCGCGGGGGTAGCGCACGCGCAGCGCCTCCGCTTCGAGCAGGCGCGGGCCGGGCGTCGTCGCCACTGCCGTCGGCAGCGCCGCGGCCGCGAGCAGCTCGCGGGTGTAGGCGTGCGCGGGCGCTTCCAGCACCGCCGCCGTGGCGCCCCGCTCGACCACCTCGCCGCGGCGGAGGACCGCGACCCGCTGCGCCACGCGGCGTACCTGCGGCAGGTCGTGGCCGATCAGCAGCAGGGCCAGGCCGAGCTCGCGCCGCAGGGCGTCGAGCAGGTCGAGCACCTCCCGCGCGAGGCTGGGGTCGAGCGCCGAAGTCGGCTCGTCGGCGATCAGCACGCGCGGCCGTGCTGCGAGCGCGAGCGCGATCAGGACGCGCTGCCGCTGGCCGCCCGAGAGTTGGTGCGGGAAGCGCGCCAGCAGCGCGTCCGGCGCCGGCAGGCGCACGCGGGCGAGCAGGTCGGCGGCCTCGGCGCGGGCGGCGGCACGGGCCGCGCCGCCGATCCGCACCAGCGTCTCGCGCAGTTGCGCGCCGACGGTGCGCATGGGGTGCAGGCTCGCGAGCGGGTCCTGGGGAACCCAGCCGAGGGTGCGCCCCCGCAGGGCGGCGTGCGCCGGGCTGCCGAGCGCGACCGTGGCCCCGTCCACGCGCAGCGCGCCGCGTGCGGCCAGCTCCGGCGGCAGCAGGCCGAGCAGGGCGAGGGTGGCGAGGCTCTTGCCGCTGCCGGACTCGCCCACCAGCCCGAGGCACTCGCCCGCCCGCAGGTCGAGGTCGAGCGGTCCCAGCAGCCTGCCGCGCGGGCCGGTCACGACGAGGTCGTCCAGGCGCAGCAGCGCGTCACTCATGCCGTCGCCGCCGCGTCGCGCAGCGCGCCGCCGCCGCGCACGTCCAGCCAGTCGCGCAGGCCGTCGCCGAGGAACTGGAAGGCCGCCAGCGTCGCGGTGAGGAACACCGCCGGCACCAGCAGGGTCCACGGCGCGGTATCGAGCTCTTGGGCGCCCTCGGCCAGCAGGGTGCCCCAGCTCGCCGAGGGTTCGTCCACCGACAGCCCGAGGAAGCCGAGGAAGCTCTCGACCAGGATGGCCTGGGGCAGGATCAGGCCGAGGTAGACCAGCGCGATCGGCAGCAGGTTGGGCACCAGGTGCCAGCGCAGCACCTGGTCGAAGCGCGCCCCGCTCGCCCGCGCGGCGAGCACGAAGGGCGTCTCGCGCAGGCGCGCCGCCTCGGCCCGCACCACCCGCGCCAGGTCGATCCACACGTAGCCGCCGATGGCCGCCAGCATCAGCCACAGCGAGCGCTCGAACAGGGTCAGCAGCAGGATCACGATGAGCAGGAAGGGCAGGGCCGAGAGCACGTCGAGCACGCGCACCATGGCCCGCTCGACCGCCCCGCCCGCATAGCCCGCCACGGCGCCCCAGGCCATGCCGATCGCCAGCGCGATCGCGCTCGCCAGCACCCCGATCCCCAGCGACAGCCGGCCTCCGACCAGGCTGCGCGCCAGCACGTCCCGCCCGATGGCGTCGGTGCCGAGCGGATGCGCCGCATCCGCCAGCGGCGGCAGGGACAGCGCATCCCAGTCCGGCGCATGCGGATCCACCCCCAGCAGCACAGGCCCGATCCAGACCAGCACCAGCAGCACGCCCAGCGTGGCGAGGCAGGCGACGACGAGCGGGGGCGGGGGGCGGGGCATGGTGTGTTGGGTGAAGCGGGAATCGGGAAGAGGGAATGGGGCGGTCGGGTGAAGCGGGACTCGGGAAGAGGGAATGGGGAATGGTTGGGCCGTCATGGCTGGAACGCCGCCGGCAGTATGGAACAGCCTCGCATTCCCGCTTCCCGTTGCCCTCTGCCCTCTGCCCTCTGCCCGCTCCCCAACCCGTATCATGTCCGGCTCCCCCAGGAGCCGCGTCATGACCTTTCCCGCCGTCCGTCCCCGCCGCATGCGCCGCGACGCGTTCTCGCGCCGGTTGATGCGCGAGCACACTCTCACCGCCGACGACCTGATCTATCCGGTCTTCGTGCACGAGCGGGAGGGGCGGGCGCCGGTGGCGTCGATGCCGGGCGTGGAGCGGCTGTCGCTGGACGAGCTGCTGCGCGTGGCCGAGCAGGCCGCCACGCTGCGGATTCCCGCGCTGGCGCTGTTCCCGGTGACGGATCCCGGGGCCAAGTCGCTCGACGCCGCCGAGGCGTGGAACCCGGAGGGCATCGCGCAGCGCGCGGTGCGGGCGCTGAAGGCGCGCTTCCCGGAGCTGGGCGTCATCACCGACGTCGCGCTCGACCCCTACACCACCCACGGCCAGGACGGCATCGTCGATGCCGAGGGCTACGTGGCGAACGACGTCACCGTCGAGGCGCTGGTGAAGCAGGCGCTCTCGCACGCCGAGGCCGGCGCCGACATCGTGGCGCCCTCGGACATGATGGACGGCCGCATCGGCGCCATCCGCGAGGCGCTGGAGGGCGGCAGCCACGTGCATACGCGCATCCTCGCCTACGCCGCCAAGTACGCCTCGGCCTTCTACGGCCCGTTCCGCGACGCCGTCGGTTCGGCCGGCAACCTCGGCAAGGGCGACAAATCCACCTACCAGATGGATCCCGCCAACGCGGAGGAGGCGCTGCGCGAGGTCGAGCTGGACCTCGCCGAGGGTGCCGACATGGTGATGGTGAAGCCCGGCATGCCCTACCTCGACATCGTGCGACGGGTGAAGGAGGCCTTCGGCGTGCCGACCTTCGCCTACCAGGTCAGCGGCGAGTACGCGATGCTCAAGGCGGCCGCCGCCAACGGCTGGCTCGACGAGCGCGCCTGCGTGCTCGAGGCGCTGACGGGCTTCAAGCGCGCCGGCGCCGACGGCGTGCTGACCTACTCCGCCCTCGACGCCGCGCGCTGGCTGCGCGAGGGCTGAGCGCGGCGTGCCCGCCGTCGGCGCCGCACCGGCGCCCTCGGGCATGACGCGTCGTGGGCGCGGGCGTAGGCTGGACGCGGTCCGCCTCGCGCCGCAGGAGCCGCCATGACCACCCCCGCACGCTATGCCGTCGTCGGCCGGCCCATCGCCCACTCGCTGTCGCCGCGCATCCATGCGGCCTTCGCGCGCGAGACCGGCATCGCCCTAACCTACACCGCCATCGAGGCCGCGCCCGAGGAATTCGAGGCGGTGCTCGCCGCCTTCGTCGCGGAGGGCGGGCGCGGGCTCAACGTGACCCTGCCGCACAAGGAGCGCGCCTTCGCTCTCTGCGCGGAGGCGACGCCGCGCGCGCGCGCGGCCGGCGCGGCGAACACGCTCACCTGGACCGGCGGCGGCTGGCACGGCGACAACACCGACGGCGCCGGCCTGGTCCGCGACCTCACCGAACGCCGCCGGCACGACCTGCGCGGCCGCCGCTGCCTGCTGCTGGGCGCCGGCGGCGCCGCGCGCGGCGTCGCGCCCCTGCTGCTGGACGCCGGCGTCTCCGAGCTGATCGTCGTCAACCGCACCGCCGAGCGCGCCGACGCGCTGTGCCTGGCGCTCGGCGAACCCGCGCGCGCCCGTGCCCGTTACTGGGACGACCTCGACGCGCTCGGCGACTTCGGGATGATCGTCAACGCGACCTCGCTGGGACGCGAGCAGTCGCGCGTGGGCCTGCCGTTCGGGCTGGTCGCGCCGGGCCACTGCCTCGCCGTGGACCTCTCCTACGGCGAGGCCGCCGTGCCCTTCCTCGCGTGGGCGCGGGCCGCCGGCTGCGCGGATGCCGTGGACGGGCTCGGCATGCTGGTGGAGCAGGCGGCCGAGAGCTTCCAGCGCTGGCACGGCGTCCGTCCCGACACCGGGCCCGTCTACGCGGCCCTGCGCGCGCGCGCCGACGCCCTCGCCACCGCGGACTGAGGGTGCGCGCGCTCGCCTGTCGGAGCGGCTGCGGCGCCTGCTGCATCGCGCCCTCGATCTCCACGCCCATCCCGGGCATGCCGCAGGGCAAGCCGGCCGGCGTCCGCTGCGTGCAGCTCGACGAGGCCAATCGCTGCCGGATCTTCGGGCATCCCGAGCGGCCGGCGGTGTGCGGCTCGCTCCAGCCCAGCGCGTCGATGTGCGGCGGCTCGCGCGACGCCGCCCTCGCCTACCTCGCGGCGCTGGAATCGGCGACCTCGCCCATGCCGAGGTAGCGGTCCTTGACCCGCACGTAGTGCGCGGCGGAGTAGTGCAGGTTCTCCAGCTCGCGGTCGGTGAGCATGCGCACCTTCCGTGCCGGGTTGCCCAGCCAGAGCTCGCCCTCGCCGACGGTCTTGCCCGGCGGCACCAGGGCGCCGGCACCGACGAAGGCGTGGCGCTTCACGACGACGCCATCGAGCAGGATGGCGCGCATGCCGATCAGGCAGGCGTCCTCGACGGTGCAGGCGTGCAGGATCACGCCGTGGCCGATGGTGACGTCGTCGCCGACCAGGGTCGGAATGCCGCCGGGGCGGGTGAACGGCCCTTCGTGGGTCACGTGCACGATCGTCCCGTCCTGCACGTTCGTGCGCGCGCCGATGCGGATGCGGTTCACGTCCCCACGCAGCACGCAGCCCGGCCACACCGACGCGTCGTCGCCCAGCGCCACGTCCCCGATCACCGTCGCCGCCGGATCCACGTAGACCCGCGCCCCCAGCTGCGGCCGGGCGTCGAGGTAGGGGCGGAGCGGGGAGGGCATGGGGGCTCGGTGGAGAGTGGGGGGATGGGGATGCTACATCGGGGTGAGGCGGGAAGCGGGAAGCGGGAATCGGGAAGCGGGAAGCGGGAGTGGAGCGGAGACAGGGGGCGGGCGGGGAACGGCGGGGCGCCTCGCTGGCAGGCCTGCCCCCACGCGGCCACCTTGCATTCCCGATTCCCCATTCCCGCTTCCCGCTCCTGCTCCTCGTTCCCCGCTCCCAAGCGAGCCCCGAAACTTGAAATCCCCCTCTCCCCCCGCCACCTCCCCTCCCATGACCACGCCCCAGACCGACAACCCGCTGCTCGCCGCCGACGCTCTGCCGGCCTTCTCCGCCATCGTTCCCGCGCATGTCGGCCCGGCGGTCGACGCGGTGCTCGCCGACTACCGTGCCGCGGTGGAGCGGCTGGTCGACGATCCCGCCGCGCGCGACTTCGACAGTCTGATCGCGCCCCTCGAGCACTGGGAGGCGCGGCTGTCGCACGTGTGGGCGCCGGTCGGGCACCTGCACGGGGTCAAGGACTCGCCGGAGTTGCGCGAGGTCTATGCCGACGCGCAGGACAGGCTGACCGACTTCTCCACCGAGCTGGGCCAGAACCGCGCCCTGTACGAGGCCGTGCAGGCGGTGCGCGGCGGGCCGGGCTTCGGCGCGCTCGATGCGGCGCAGAAGACCCTGGTCGAGGACGCCCTGCGCGACTTCCGCCTCTCGGGCGTGGGCCTGGAGGGCGCGGAGCGGGCGCGCTTCCGCGAGATCGAGAACCGCCTGTCCAAGCTCTCCACCGAGTTCGGCGAGGCGGTGCTGGACGCCACCGACGCCTGGACCCGTCCGGTGAGCGAGGCCGAGCTGGCCGGCCTGCCCGCCTCGGCGCGCGCGATCCTGGCGCAGGCGGCCCGGGACAAGGGACGCGAAGGCTGGCTCGCCACGCTGAAGGGCCCGGCGGTGCAGGCGGTCATGACCTACGCCGACGACCGCGAGCTGCGGCGCGAGGTCTACACCGCCTCCGCCACGCGCGCCTCCGACCAGGGTCCGCACGATCCGAAGTTCGACAACGCCGCGCGCATCGAGGAGATCATGGCGCTGCGCCACGAGTCCGCGCGCCTGCTCGGCTTCGAGTCGGCCGCGCACCTCTCGCTGGCCGACAAGATGGCGGTGAGCCCGGAGCGCGTGCTCGGCTTCCTGCGCGACCTCGCCGCGCGCGCGCGGCCGGTCGCCGAGCGCGAGCTGGCCGACCTCGCGGCCTTCGCGAAGGCCGAGCTCGGGCTCGACACGCTCGAGCCCTGGGACGTCGCCTACGCCGCGGAGAAGCTGCGCGTGGCGCGCTTCGACTTCAGCGAGGAGGACATCAAGCCCTACTTCCCGCTCGACGCCGCGATGCAGGGCCTGTTCACCGTCGCCGAGCGCGCCTTCGGCGTGCGCCTGCGCGCCCGCGAGGGCGTGGACCTGTGGCATCCGGACGCGCGCTACTACGAGGTGCTCGATGCCGACGGCAGCGTCCGCGCCGGCTTCTACACCGACGTCTACGCCCGCGACGGCAAGCGCGGCGGCGCGTGGATGGACGTCTGCCGCTCGCGCATCCGCGGCGCCGACGGCGAGCAGATGCCGGTCGCCTTCCTGGTCTGCAACTTCGCGCCGCCGGCGGACGGCAAGCCGGCGCTGCTCACCCACGACGACGTGCTGACCCTGTTCCACGAGTTCGGCCACGGCCTGCACCACCTGCTGACCGAGGTCGCCTGGCCCAGCGTCGGCGGCATCGGCGGCGTGGAGTGGGACGCGGTCGAGCTGCCCAGCCAGTTCCTGGAGAACTTCGCCTGGGCGCGCGAGACCCTGGACCTGTTCGCCCGCCATCACGAGACCGGCGAGCCGCTGCCGCAGGCGCTCTACGACAGGATGCTCGCCGCGCGGCATTTCCACGCGGGGCTGTTCCTGGTGCGCCAGCTCGAGTTCGCGCTGTTCGACTTTCGCCTGCACCTGGAGTACGACCCGGCGCGCGGCGCGCGCGCGCTGGAGATCCTCGACCAGGTGCGCGAGGAGGTGGCGGTGATCCGGCCGCCCGCGTGGCACCGCTTCCCCAATGCCTTCACCCACGTCTTCGCGGGCGGCTACGCCGCGGGCTACTACAGCTACCTCTGGGCCGAGGTGCTGTCGGCGGACGCCTTCGCCGCCTTCGAGGAAGCCGCGGCCGCCGGCGGGCAGGTGCTGGACGCCGAGACCGGCGCGCGCTTCCGCCGCGAGATCCTCGCGGTCGGCGGGTCGCGCCCGGCCCTGGAGAGCTTCGTCGCCTTCCGCGGCCGCGAACCCCAGCCGGACGCCCTGCTGCGCAGCTACGGCCTCGCGGCGTGACGCCATGCGGGCCGCCGGCGCGGCCCGCGCGATGAGGCCGCCGCCGCACATGCGGCCTCGACGCGCGCGGCGGCATGCTCGCGCGTCCATGCCGATGCGGAGCCACCAGCGATGAGGCCGGCGCGGCTGCTGCCGCTCATCGTCGCCTGCGCGCTGTTCATCGAGAACATGGACTCGACGTCGATCTCGACGTCGCTGCCCGCCATCGCCGCCGACCTCGGCACCGAGCCCATCGCGCTCAAGCTCGCGCTCACCACCTACATGCTCGCGCTCGCGGTGTTCATCCCGGTGAGCGGCTGGGTCGCCGACCGCTTCGGCGCGCGCAGCACCTTCATGGCGGCGATCGGCGTCTACCTGCTCGGCTCGGTGGCCTGCGCCGCCAGCAGCACCCTGCCGGAGCTGGTCGCCGCGCGCTTCCTGCAGGGGACGGGCGGCGCGCTGATGGTCCCGGTGGGTCGCCTGGTGCTGCTGCGCACTGTGCCCAAGAACGAACTGGTGCAGGCGCTGAGCTGGCTGACGGTGCCGGCCCTGGTCGGGCCGATGCTGGGGCCGGTGCTCGGCGGCTTCATCTCGACCTACGCGCACTGGCGCTGGATCTTCCTGATCAACCTGCCGATCGGCATCGCCGGGATCTGGCTGGCGTGGCGCTTCATCCCGCAGATCCGCCAGCCGCGCGCGCCGCTGGACTGGACCGGCTTCGCCCTGTCCGGGCTCGGACTCGGCCTGGCGATGTTCGGCTTCTCCACGCTGAGCCAGCACATGGTGGACGTGCGCGTCGCCCTGGCCTGCCTGGTCGCGGGCGTGGCCGCGGTGGCGCTGTACGTGCCGCATGCGCGCCGGCACGCGCACCCGCTGATCGACCTCGGCCTGCTGCGCCTGCCGACCCTGCGCGCGGGCGTGCTCGGCGGCGCGCTGTTCCGCATCGGCATCGGCGCGACGCCCTTCCTGCTGCCGCTGATGCTGCAGCTGGGCTTCGGGCTGAATCCGTTCGAGGCCGGCCTGCTGACCTTCGCCTCGGCGGCCGGCGCGCTGTTCATGAAGACCATCGCCGCGCGCGTGATCCGCAGCTTCGGCTTCCGTCGCGTGCTGGTGGTCAACGCGCTGATCGCCTCGGCGCTGCTGGCGGGCTTCGGCCTGTTCCGGCCCGACACGCCGCATCTCCTGATCGTCGCGGTGCTGCTGGTCAGCGGCTGCTTCCGCTCGCTGCAGTTCACCAGCCTCAACGCCATCGCCTACGCCGAGGTGGACCAGGCGCGCATGAGCCACGCGTCGAGCCTCGCCGGCATGGTCCAGCAGGTGTCGCTCACCCTCGGCATCGCGGTCGGCGGCTATGCCCTGCAGCTCGCCTCGGTGGCCACCGGGGCGCCCATCGAGGCGGTGATCAACTTCGGCTTCGCCTTCCTCACCGTCGGCCTGATCTCGGCCAGTTCGGCCTGGATGATGTGGCGCCTGCCGCGCGACGCGGGGGCCGAGATGGCCGGTCGTGCCGAGGCCGGGCGCGAGGTCGCCGAGCAGAAGGCCGAGCAGCGCTCGGCGACCTGATCAGCCCGGGCGGGCGCAGTCGGGCGGTCGGCTCCGCTGCGCGTCGTCGGCCGGCCGGCCCGCGTGCGCGAGCAGGCGCACGCCCGGCGCGTGTTCGCCGGCGTCGGCGAAGCCCAGGTGTCGCAGGACCGCCAGCGAGGCGACGTTGCCCTCGGCGACGATGGCGAGCACGCGGCCGATGCCGAGCGCCGCGCGTGCGTGGCGCAGCACCGCCTCGGCGGTCTCGCGCCCGTAGCCCTGGCCCTGCGCCGTCTCCAGGAAGGCGAAGCCGAGGTCGGGCGCGGGCAGCTCCGGGCGGCGGAGGAGGCCGCACAGGCCGATGGCGGCGCCGTCCTCGCGCCGCGTCGCCCGCCACAGCCCGAAGCCGTGGCGCGCGTAGCTGGCCTGCGCGCTGTCGGCGATGTAGCGGCGGGCGCCGTCGAGGTCGTGCACGCCGCGGTCGCCGATGTGGCGCAGGAAGGAGGGCGAGGTCAGCAGGGCGAGGACGAAGGGCGCGTCGTCCGCCACCAGTTCGCCGAGGCGCGTGCGGGCGGTTTCGAGGACGGTCCCGCCGCTCACCCGCGCAGGTCCTCGACCTCGCCGACCGCCGCCGCGACCGCCGCCTCGTGCCCGCGTTCGCGCCAGGACTCGGCCAGGGCCGCGCGGTACCAGTCGCGCATGGCCGGCAGGGCCAGCAGGCGCTGCGCGTAGTCCGCGGCCGGACCGCGCAGCGGCAGGGCATAGCTCTGCACGCGGAAGGCGACGGGCGCGAAGAAGGCGTCGGCGGCGGTGAACGCGGCACCGGCGAGGAAGGGCCCGCCGAAGCGCGCGAGCCCGTCGTTCCAAAGCGCCTCCACGCGCGCGACGTCGGCGGCGAGCGCCGGCGGCAGGCGCTCGAAGCGCGCCCGGATGCCGCAGTTCATCGGGCAGGTCCCGCGCAGGGCCTGGAAGCCTGCGTGCATCTCCGCGGCGGCGCAGCGGGCCCAGGCGCGCGCGGCGGCGTCCTCCGGCCACACGCCGGAATGGCGCTCGGCGAGGTACTCGACGATGGCGAGCGAGTCCCAGACCACGGTGCCGGCGTCCTCCAGCAGCGGGACCTGCCCGGTCGGCGACAGCGCCCGGAAGGCGCTCCAGTCGCCGTCCGGCGGGAACGGCAGCAGGCGTTCCTCGAACGGGATGCCGAGCGCGTGCAGCAGCACCCAGGGGCGGAGCGACCACGACGAGTAGTTCTTGTTGGCGATGTGCAGGACGTACATGCGCGACTCCGCGTGCCGACGGTGGGAAGGAGCGGGCGGAGTCTAGTTCCGGCCGCGGGCCCCGCGCGCGCCGTACGTCAGAAGGTGGACAGCCCGGTCGCCTCGCCGATGCGGTAGAGCAGCACGCGCAGGCGCGCGTCGTCGGCGTAGGCGGGGTAGGGCAGGCTGTAACGGCGCTCGGGCGTGTTCGACCACTGCTCCTCGAACCAGGCCGCGGCGTCGGCCACGGCCGGGTCGTCCTCCGTCGCCAGCACGCGCAGGCTGGTCTCGAGGTTGAGGTCGTCGAGGTTGCGGCGGGTGAAGTTGGCCGAGCCGGCGACCAGCTCGGCGTCCCCGTCCGCACGCCGCAGCAGGACGAGCTTGGCGTGGCACTGCTCGCCGTGGGTGTCGCACCAGCGCACCGGCACCCCCGCGGCATGCAGTTCGCGCGCGACCTGGCGGTTGGGCACGCCGTTCTTGGTGCGGCCGAAGGCGTCGCGGTTGGGGTCGAGCAGCACGCGCACGGCGGCGCCGCGCGCATGCGCATCGCGCAGCGCCGCGATCACGCCGCGGTGCGAGAGGTAGAACGCGGCGACGTCGATGCGGTCGCCGGCGCCCGCGGCGGCGAGCATCGACAGCAGGGCGTCGCGGATGCGGCCCTCGGTCAGCACCTGCACCCGCGCACCAAGCACGTCCTCGATGGGGGCATCGACCGGCAGCGGGTCCGGCAGGCGCAGCTCGGTGCCGGACATGGCCGCCACCGCGTGCTCGGTGTCCAGCAGGTCGAGCACGGCCGGCCCCGAGAAGCGCAGGGCGACGTTGCCGTGCGCCCGGCTGGCGTCGTGCGGATTGGCCGAGGCCACCAGGCCGACCCAGTCGTCGCCGGCGTCGACCACCAGGGTCTTGCGGTGGTTGGCGTTGAAGTTCAGCAGGTGGCCGTAGCTGCGCAGGGTCACGCGCTCGGGGCCGAACGGGCTGGGCAGCCAGCCGCCGTGGGGATCGTTGCCGAGCCAGGCGCAGCAGGCGCGCCACGGTCCCGACCACAGCGGATTGGGGGCGCGCAGGCGGTCGAGGTCGGTGACGATCACGGTCGCACCGGCCGCCTCCAGCGCCGCCAGGTGCGGCGCGGCCACGCCGCCGTAGACGGTGTTGACCGGGTCGGTGATCAGCACCGCCTTCAGCGTCGGCACCTCCGCGAGACGCGCGGCGAGCGCCTCGCTCAGTTCGCTGCTGAGCGCGCGGCCGTCCTCGTCCGGCGCGCTGCCGAAGGCGTTGAACAGGAACATGTCGAGCACGACGAGGCGCTGCGCCTGCCCGATCAGCGCGAGGATCTCGTCGAAGATGACCTGCTCGCTGTGGCGCCGGCCTTCGGCATCGACCCAGGTGCGGTCGGCGAGGAAGCGTACGTCCGCGCTGGCGCGCAGCGGCTGCGCCTCGCCGATGCCCGGCGGCAGGGGCTTCCAGGCCTGCCAGGCGGCGCTGGCGAGGTAGAGCGCGAGCAGCAGGCCGAGGCCGCGCCGCAGCCGGGCGCGGCGGCCGTCGCGGCGGTCCGCGCCGGCGCTCATGCCGCCCGCGCCGGGAAGGCGCGCAGCACCTCGGCCGTGCGCGCGATCGCCGCGTCGTCGATGTCCAGGTGCACGACCATGCGCACGCTCGGCAGGGTGCCGATGGACATCGCGATGCCCGCGGCCTCGGTGTGCGCCCTGAACGCCGCGAGGCGCTCGGGCGCGACCTCGACGAACAGCATGTTGGTGTGCTGCGCCACCACGCGCACCGCCGGCGCATCCTCCAGCAGGGCGGCGAGCCGCGCCGCGCGCGCGTGGTCGTCGGCCAGCCGCGCGACGTGGTGGTCGAGGGCGTACAGCGCGGCGGCGGCGAGCATGCCGGCCTGGCGCCAGCCGCCGCCGGCGACCTTGCGCCAGCGCCGCGCGCGCTCGATCAGGTCGCGGTTGCCCAGCAGCACCGAGCCCACCGGCGCGCCGAGGCCCTTGGACAGGCAGACCGAGACGCTGTCGAAGTGGCGGGCGATGGCGCGGGCCGGCACCTCCAGCGCCACCGCGGCGTTGAACAGGCGCGCGCCGTCGAGGTGCAGGGCGAGGCCGTGGGCGTCGCAGAACGCGCGCGCCTCGGCGAGGTAGTCCATCGGCAGCACGCGCCCGTGCCAGGTGTTCTCCAGGCAGAGCAGGCGGGTGCGCGCGAAGTGCGGGTCGACGGGCTTGACCATCGCGCGCGCGACGTCGAGCGGGATGGTGCCGTCGTCCGCCTGCACGATGGGCTGCGGCTGGATCGCGCCCAGCACCGCGGCGCCGCCGCCCTCGTACCTGTACGCGTGCGCGTCCATGCCCACGAGGTACTCGTCCCCGCGCGCGCAGTGGCTCATCAGCGCCAGCAGGTTCGACTGCGTGCCGGTCGGCACGAACAGCGCATCCTCGAAGCCCAGCTCGCCCGCCAGCCGCGCCTGCAGCGCGTTGACCGTCGGATCCTCGCCGTACACGTCGTCCCCGACCTCGGCCTCCAGCATCGCCGCGCGCATGGCCGCGGTGGGACGGGTGACGGTGTCGGAGCGGAGGTCGATGGGCATGGGGTTTCGGAAAAGGCGGGAAGTGGGAATGGGGAATCGGGACCCGGACGGCTGCGGGGCGTGCCGGCTGCGCATGGTAGCGGCCGCCTGTGCCGTGAGCGTCCGGATGCGTCCAGCCTTCCGTTCCCGATTCCCCATTCCCGATTCCCGCTTCACAATGCCGCCCCATGAAAATCGCCAGCTGGAACGTCAACTCCCTCAACGTGCGCATGCCGCACCTCGCGCAGTGGCTCGCGGCGGCGCAGCCGGACGTGGTGGCGCTGCAGGAGACCAAGCTCGAGGACACGCGGTTCCCCGACGGGGACATCGCGGCGCTGGGCTACCGCAGCGTGTTCTGCGGGCAGAAGACCTACAACGGCGTGGCGCTGCTCTCGCGCGTGCCGGCGGAGGACTGCGTCATCGCCATCCCGGGGTTCGAGGACGAGCAGAAGCGGGTGATCGCGGCGACCATCGACGGTGTGCGCGTGGTCAACCTCTACGTGGTCAACGGCAAGGCGGTCGGCGACGTCAAGTACGAGTACAAGCTGCGTTGGCTGGCGGCGGTGCGCGACTGGCTGGCGGCGCAGATCGCGCAGTACCCGGAACTGGTGGTGCTGGGCGACTTCAACATCGCGCCGGACGACCGCGACGTGCACGATCCCGCCGCCTGGCACGAGAAGATCCTCTGCTCCACGCCGGAGCGCGATGCGCTGCGCGCGATCACCGACCTCGGCCTGCACGACAGCTTCCGGCTGCACAGCGAGGAGGGCGGGCAGTTCTCGTGGTGGGACTACCGGATGGCGGGCTTCCGCCGCAACCTCGGCCTGCGCATCGACCTGGTGCTGGTCTCCGACGCGCTGCGCGCGCGCTGCGTGGCGAGCGGGATCGACCGCGAGCCGCGCACCTGGGAGCGGCCCTCCGACCACGCGCCGGTGTGGGTGCGCCTGGCGCGCTGAGCCCCGCAGGCGGCATGCGGCGGAGGACGGCCGCCGCCGCGGCGTGAAGGCCGGCGTGAAGAAAACGTGTCCGATGCCGGCCCCGGCTGGCTATCATCGCCGACCGCCTTCCCCCCGGACGGACTTACGTCATCCCCCCAACCGCCCGTCGCGCCCGCGTCCGACCGCCATGGCCTCCTTCGCCGCGCGACGGCGCCGCTGCACGCGCGTGCGGAAGCGCTGGCCGACGCGCTCGGCGCGCGGACCCGCCAGGCCGGCTACCGCCGCTTCCTCCGCGCGATGTACCGCTTCCACCGTGCCGCCGAGTCCGCGCTGGCACGGCAGCGCGCGGACGGCGCGCCGGCCGCGTGGGACGCCGCCGGGGCGAGGCTGATCGCGGCCGACCTCGATGCGCTGGGCGAACCGCTGCCTCCCGCGGCGCCCGCGCTGGACGGCGATGGCCCGGGTCGCGGCCTCGGCATCCGCTACGTGATCGAAGGCTCCAGCCTCGGCGCCCGCGTGCTGCTGCCCGCGGTGCGCGCACTGGCCATGCCCGAGGCCGGCGCCACGCGCTTCCTCGCCGCCCACGCGGCCGACGCCGGGCGCTGGCGCCGGTTCCAGGCGCTGCTGCGCGACGCCGACCTCGACACCACGCAGGAACGCCTGCTCGCCATCGGTGCCGTGGACGCCTTCGGCAGCGTGGTTCATTCGCTCGAAGAAGAACGCCGGGAGGCGATGCGGCATGGCTGACGATTCCAACGCGGCGCGCCTGGAGGCGGAACTGCGCGAGTGCGCGACCGCGCCCATCCATCTTTCCGGCGCCATCCAGCCGCACGGCTGGCTGCTGGCGGTGTCGATGCCGGGCTGGACGATCCGCCACGCCTCGGCCAATGCCGGCGAGCTGTTCGGCGTCGCGCTCGATGCGCTGATCGGCAGTTCGCTCGACGCCTGGTTGTCGCGCGAGGTGCTGCACGCGCTGGGCAACGCGGTCACCGCGGGCGGCGGCGAATACGCGGGCCAGCAGCGCGCGGCGCAGGCCAACTTCGGGCCGCATGCGCTGCTGTGCGACGTCTCCGTGCATCGCGCCGGCCCGCACCTGCACGTGGAGATCGAGCCGGCCGAGCACGGCCACCTGCGCGCGCAGTCCCCGCTGGTGCTGGCCCAGGCCATGATCGGCCGGCTCGCCGGCACCCGCAGCATGGCCGAGTTCCACGCCCGCGCCGCGCAGCAGATGCGCGCGCTGATCGGCTTCGACCGGGTGATGATCTACCGCTTCCTGCACGACGGCACCGGCAAGGTCATCGCCGAGTCCCGGCGCGCGGGCCTGGACTCCTACCTGGACCTGCACTACCCGGCGTCCGACATCCCGCCGCAGGCGCGCGAGCTGTACCGCCGCAACCGCATCCGGCTGATCCCCGATGCGCGCTACGCGCCGGTGCCGGTGCTGCCGGCGCGCGACGGCGACGGGCAGCCGCTCGATCTCGGCCTGACCGCGCTGCGCAGCGTGGCGCCGGTGCACCTGGAATACCTCCGGAACATGGGCGTGGCCTGCTCGATGTCGGTCTCGGTGCTGTGCGAAGGCGCACTGTGGGGGCTGATCGCCTGCCACCACGCGACGCCGCGCCGCCTGCCGATCGACGTGCGCGCGGCCGCCGACCTGTTCGGGATGTTCTATTCGATGCAGGTGGCCTCGCGCGAACGCGCCGAGGACTTCGACTACGCCTCGCGGGCGCGCATCGTCCACGACGAGATCGTCGCCGGCCTCGGGGTCGCGGAGGATCCGTTCGCGGTCCTGGCCGGGCGCCTGGTCGCGCTGCGCAGGCTGGTGCCCTGCGACGGGGCGGGCCTGTTCCTCGGCGGGACCTGGCGGGGCGACGGCGCCACGCCGCCGCCTGCGGCCATCCCCGCCATCGTGCGCGCACTGGCCGCGCGCGGCGAGGCGGTGCCCTGCACGCATGCGCTGGGCGGACTGCTGGAGGAGGCGTCCGCGTATGCCCGGGACGCCAGCGGCGCGCTCGGCGTGCCGCTCGGCACGGACGGCGACTGGCTGCTCCTGTTCCGCCGCGAGGTGGTGGAGACGGTGTCCTGGGCGGGCGATCCCAACCGCCCCTACCGGACCGACAGCATGGGCCGGCTGTCTCCGCGCGCCAGCTTCGCCGCCTGGACCCAGGCCGCGCGCGGCACCAGCGCGCCCTGGAGCGCGGCCGAGCGCCGGGTGGCCGGGCGCCTGGGCGACAGCCTGGCCGAGCTGCGGATGCGGCGCCCCGGCGAGGCCGCCGCGGCGGGCGCCGGGAGCCAGGCGCTGGTCATCGCGGAGCTCAACCATCGCGTCAAGAACATGCTGGCGCTGATGCAGTCGATGGTGATGCACAGCGCCGAGACCGCCACCGACGTCAAGGACTTCGTGGAGACGCTCGAAGGGCGCATCCGCGCGCTGGCCTTCGCCCACGACCAGTACGACGCGCGCACGCAGATCGGCACCCTGCGCGACCTGGTCGAGGCCGAACTCGCGCCCTACCACGGGCGCGAGGGCCGCTTCGCCTTGACAGGACCGCAGGTGCTGCTCGATGCCAGGGCGCGTTCGGCGCTGGCCCTGGTGCTGCACGAGATGGCGACGAACGCGGCCAAGGCCGGTTCGCTGAGCCGCCCGGAAGGGCGGGTCGAGGTGCGCTGGGAGATCGACGCGACCGGCGACTGCCGCATCGCCTGGGCCGAGCGCGACGGGCCGCCGGTGACGCCGCCGGCGCAGCAGGGCTTCGGCTCGACCCTGATCCGCCGCGCCATCCCGCACGAACTGGGGGGCAGGGCGGAGGTCCGCTACCTGCCGGCGGGCGTCGAGGCCCTGTTCGTGGTGCCCGCGGCCCATCTCCGCACGGTGCCGCCTCCCGGGGCCTCCGTCCCGGGGCCCGCCCCCGCCGGTTCGCCGGTCGAGGGCCTGGCGGCGCTGGTGCTGGAGGACAACATGCTCATCGCCATGGACACCGAGCACGCGCTGCGGCGCCTCGGCGCCGCGCAGGTGGAGATCGCGGCGACGGTCGAGGACGCCCTGCGCATCCTCGACGCCGGCGGCATCGGCGTCGCGGTGATCGACGTGCACCTGGGCGGCGGCCGCGACGCACTGCCGGTCGCCGCGCGGCTCGCGGGCGACGCGATCCCCTTCGCCTTCGCCACCGGGGACCACGACCGGGCCTCGATCCCGGCGGCCTACCGCGACGTGCCGGTGATTCCCAAGCCGGGCACGGCGGAACGCCTGCGCGAGGTCCTCGACGCGCTGCTCGACGGGCGGCCCGTCCCGGGCTGAGCGGCCCGACCGCGCGGCGTCCTGCGGCTCGACGCAGCGCATACGTCCCGGAACGCAGGCTGTCGCAGCCACGCCGCCCCTGCGGCAGGCGCCCCGGCGCGACGCGCCTTCGCCCTTCCGCCGGCAGTGCCGGCCGTTCCGGACCAGGAGCCGCATGCCCGGCACATCGCCCGCGCCCCGTCATCGTGCACCGCTCCCGGCCCCGCGCATCGCCGTCGCGGGCGCCGCCGCGCTGCTGGCGGCCTGCGCGGGCGAGCAGTCCTCGCTGGATCCGCGCGGCCCCGCGGCGGCGGCCGCGGCCGAGGCCTGGTGGGTGATGCTGGTGGGCGCCAGCGCGATCTTCGCGCTGGTGATGGGGCTGGTGATCTACGCCACCCTGCGCGCGCCGGAACGCCGCCCGCGGCTGCGCCCGAACCCCTTCATCCTCGTCGGCGGCCTGCTGTTCCCCATCACCGTGCTGACGGCACTGCTGATCTACGGCACCACGGTGGGGCGGCGCATGGTGTTCGCCGGCGAGGTGCCCACGCTGCGGATCGAGGTCACCGGGCACCAGTGGTGGTGGGAGGTGCGCTATCCCGCCGATGCGGAGCGGGGCTGGGCGGAGGCGGTCACCGCCAACGAACTGTGGCTGCCGGTCGGCGAGCTGGCCGAGATCACGGTGCGCAGCGTGGACGTGATCCACAGCTTCTGGATCCCGCAGCTCGGCGGCAAGCTCGACATGATCCCCGGCCGCGACAACACCCTGCGCCTGATGGCGGAGGCGCCGGGCGAGTTCCGCGGCCAGTGCGCCGAGTTCTGCGGCGCGCAGCACGCGCTGATGTCCTTCGTCGCCACCGCCGCGCCCATGGAGGAGTTCGAAGCCTGGCGCCGCAGCCGCGAAGTCGGCGGCCCCGCCGCGGCCGTGCCCGCCGGCGCGGCCGCGCTGGGCGACGCGGGCTGTGCGGCCTGCCACCAACTGCCCGGCGGGCCCGCGCCGGAGGAGGCGGGGCCCGATCTGCGCCACGTCGGCGCACGCG
This sequence comes from Coralloluteibacterium thermophilum, assembly GCF_042654365.1. Taxonomy (NCBI): domain Bacteria; kingdom Pseudomonadati; phylum Pseudomonadota; class Gammaproteobacteria; order Lysobacterales; family Lysobacteraceae; genus Coralloluteibacterium; species Coralloluteibacterium thermophilum. The sequence continues at coordinate 8,988 of NZ_JBHSGG010000030.1, read as the reverse complement.
CCATGGTGCTGGGCCGGCGCGGCTTCGACCGCGAGTACATCGGGCGCTTCCTGACCGATCCCCAGCGGGTCAAGCCGGGCAACCGCGGGCACCTGCGGGGCGTCGGCGACGACGAGGTCGACGGGCTGCTGGACGCCATGGAGACGCTGCGATGAGCGCCGACAAGCTGCCGCTGCCGGCCGAGGAGGCACGCGGGCAGGACGTGTCCCTGCGGCGCCGGCTCGAGGCGATCTGGGACAACAAGCCCGGGCTGGTCGGCCAGCTCACCGCGGTCAACCACACCACGGTCGGCCTGCGCTTCATCGTCACCGGCATCGCCTTCCTGATGCTCGGCGGCCTGCTGTCGATGTTCATGCGCCTGCAGCTGGCCTGGCCGGGCAACACGGTGCTGGACCACGACACCTACCACCAGTTCGTGACCATGCACGGCACGACGATGATGTTCCTGTTCGCCGTGCCGATCATGGAGGGCTTCGCGCTCTACCTGATCCCGAAGATGATCGGCGCGCGCGACGTGCCCTTCCCGCGGATGACCGCCTTCGGCTACTGGTGCTACCTGTTCGGCGGGCTGTTCCTGTACTCGAGCTTCTTCTTCGGCGAGGCGCCCGACGCCGGCTGGTTCATGTACACGCCGCTGTCGGGCAGCACCTACACGCCGGGCAAGAGCGCGGACTTCTGGCTGCTGGGCGTGACCTTCGCCGAGATCGCGGCGGTGAGCGCGGCCATCGAGCTGATCGTGGCCATCCTGTTCTGCCGCGCGCCGGGCATGTCGCTCCAGCGCATGCCGCTGTTCGCGTGGTACGTGCTGGTCACCGCCTTCATGATCGCCTTCGGCTTCCCGCCGCTGATCATGGCCAGCGTGCTGCTGGAGATCGAGCGCGCCTTCGACTTCACCTTCTACGAGCCGGCGCTGGGCGGCGATCCGCTGCTGTGGCAGCACCTGTTCTGGCTGTTCGGCCACCCCGAGGTCTACATCATCTTCCTGCCCGCGGCGGGGGTGGTCTCGACCATCATCCCGACCTTCTCGCGAAGGCCGGCGGTGGGCTACACCTGGGTGGTGCTGGCGATCATCGCCACCGGCTTCCTGAGCTTCGGGCTGTGGGTGCACCACATGTTCACCGTGGGCATTCCCCTGCTGGCGCTGAGCTTCTTCTCGGCGGCGTCGATGGGCGTGGCGATCCCCATGGGCATACAGGTGTTCTCGTGGATCGCGACGCTGTGGACGGGCAGGCCGCAGCTGCGCCAGCCGATGCGCTTCATGCTGGGCTTCTTCGCGATCTTCGTCTGCGGCGGCCTGACCGGGGTCATGGTCGCGCTGGTGCCCTTCGACTGGCAGGCGCACGACACCCACTTCGTGGTCGCCCACCTGCACTACGTGCTGATCGGCGGCCTGCTGTTCCCGATGTTCGCGGGCTTCTACTACTGGCTGCCGCAGGTGACCGGGCGCATGCCCTCGGAAGGCTTCAGCCGCATGGTGTTCTGGCTGATCTTCGTGAGCTTCAACCTGCTGTTCCTGCCGATGCACTTCACCGGCCTGCTGGGCATGCCGCGACGGGCCTACACCTACAGCGAGGACCTCGGCCCCTGGGTGCAGGGGCTCAACCTGCTCTCGACCGCGGCGGGCTTCGCGCTGGCGGTGGGGTTCGTCGCCTTCGTCATCGACATGCTGCTGATGCTCCGCCACGGCCGCCGCGCCGAGCCAGATCCGTGGAAGGCCGGCTCGCTGGAGTGGGCGATGCCGACGCCCGCGCCGGCCTACAACTTCGTCAGCCAGCCGCAGGTGATCGGCCGCAACCCGCTGTGGGACGACAGCACGGTGCGCGAGCAGATCGAGGCCGGGCGGGGCTGGCTGCCGTTCGCCCGCGACGAGGCGCGCGAGACGCTCGGCACCTCGCTGCGCACCGGCGAGCCGGAGCAGGTCATCCGTCTGTCCAACGCGACCTGGCTGCCGCTGATCGCGGCGCTCATCCTCGCGGTGTTCTTCGCCGGCTTCCTTGCCTCGTGGTACTGGCTTTCGGCGCTCTGCGTCGCGGCCTTCGTCGGCGTGCTGCTGCGCTGGCTCTGGACCACGGGCGATCCGTACGCGCCGGCCGAGCTCGATGCCGGCCACGGACGCGTGCTGCCGACGCATGCCCACGCGCGCAACGCGCCGGGCTGGTGGGGCACGGCGCTGCTCCTGGTGGTGGACTCGACGCTCTACGCCTCGCTGGTGTTCGCCTACTTCTTCCTGTGGCTGGTCAACGACGCCTGGCCGCCGCCGACGGCCGACATGCCGGGGCTGGTCCTGCCGGGGCTCTCGCTGCTGCTGGTGGCGGCGGCGGGCCTGCTGGTCGGCCGGGCCGTGCGCGCCAACGGCGAGGGCGCGGCCGGGCGCATGCAGGCCGCGCTCGTCCTGGCGGCGCTGGCAGGCGTCGCTGCGATCGTCCTGCGCACCGTCCCGCTCGGGCTGGCGCTCGGCGCGCCGCAGGCCCACGCCTATGCGTCGGTGGTCTGGACCCTGGTCGGCTTCGAGGCTCTGCACGTCCTCATCGCGGTGCTGATGGCCGGCTTCACCCTGGTGCGCGCCCGCCACGGGCTGGTGACCCCGGCGCGCAGCCTGGACCTGCGCGTGACCGCGCTGTTCTGGCGCTATTCCGTCGCCCTGTGGGTGGTGGGCTCGATCGTGGTGCACCTGTTCCCGGAGGTCTCGTGATGCGCGCCATCGGCCCGGACCGCATGCTCGGGGTCGTCAGCACCATGGGGGTGTGGGCGGCCTACTTCCTCGCCATCTACGTGCTGCAGGCCATCGGCTGCGAGGCCGGCTGGGCGCTGATCGGCGTCGGCGGCACCAACCTGCTGAGCGTGGTGCTCGCCCTGCTGTCCGTGCTCGCGCTCGGCGCCATCGGGTGGCTGTCGTCCATCGGCTGGCGCGCGTGGCGGCAGGCGCGGCGCGACGATCTCGGCACCGAGATGTCGCAGCGCGCGCGCTTCATGGGCATGACGATGACCCTGCTCGGCGTGCTCGCCGCGGTGGCGACGGTGCTGGTCGCCATTCCCGTGTTCATGCTGCATCCCTGCCGATGAGTGGAGGTTCCGGACACCCATGAGCGTCAAGCGCGTAGCCCGCAGCGTCCGCGACGCCGCCACCAACGAGGGCAAGTCGAGCACCGTCTCGATCCTGCAGCATCCGCTGCACCCGATGGTCGTGAACTTCCCCATCGCCTTCCTCAGCGGCGCGCTGGCGACGGATCTGGCCTACCTGGTCACCGGCAGCGCGGTCTGGGCGCAGTTCTCGTTCTGGCTGTGCGCGGGCGGGCTGACCATGGGACTGCTCGCGGCGCTGCTGGGCATGACCGACTTCTTCACCATGCACGAGGCGCGGCGCCACGTCTCCGGCTGGAGCCACTTCATCTCGGGAATCATGCTGCTGTCGCTGGCGGCGGCGAACACCCGGCACCGCTGGGGCGACGTGGAGGACGTCTGGCCCTGGGGCCTGCTGCTGTCGGCGGTCGGCACCTTCGTGGTGGGGGTGACCGGCTGGCTGGGCGGCACGCTCACCTTCCGGCACGACATCGGCACCTACGGCGACGAGTTCAAGGGCGAGGACTCGATCGGCGACGACGACGACGACAGCGATTCGCCGCCCAAGGACTGAAGCGGGTTGGGCAGGCGGTCCACCAGCAGGCTGTGCGGCTTGGCGCCGGTGAGGGTGGCGATGGAGAGCAGCAGCACCAGGGGCCACCAGCTCAGCGCGCGGAACAGCCAGATCGAGTGCCGCGTGCGCCCGCGGGTGAGGTCGAGCAGCAGCTGGCCGAAGTAGATGTGGGTCATGACCAGCATCGCCACCAGCGTCAGCTTCACGGGGAACCAGGCACCCTGGAACCCGTAGGCGATCAGCGCCGTGCCGGCCAGGACCGTCGCCACCGCGGCCGGCGTCATGAGGTGGAAGTAGAGCGTCTTGCCCATCGCGTTGAGCTTTTCCAGCTCGTCCGGGCCGGCCTGCCGCTTGATCTTGGCGATGAACACCCTGGGCAGGAAGAACAGCCCGGTGAACCAGATCGACAATGCCGTGATGTGGATGACCTTGAGCCAGAAGTACATGGATGCGCCCCCGCGACGGAGCCGCAGTGTGCACCCGGCCCGCGTGCGCGTGGCGTGGGCGGCGCTGCTGGCGCCCGCGGTCGCCGGCGCCCACGCCGGCGGCGACCACGCCCACCCCCCGCGCCTGGCCGAGGCGTTCAGCGCCGATCCGCTCCTGCTCGTGCCGCTGGCGCTGGCCGCCGTCGCCTACGCGGCAGGCGCCGCGCGCCTGGGGCGCGGGCTGCCGGCCTGGCGCAGCGCCGCCTTCGCCGGCGGCATGGCCTGCCTGGTGCTGGCCCTGGTCTGGCCGCTGGACGCCTACGGCGAGTGGTCGCTGGCCGCGCACATGGCCCAGCACATGGTGCTCATGGCGCTGGCCGCGCCGCTGCTGCTGGTCGGCCTGCCGGGCGCGGTGATGCTGGCCGGGCTGCCGGCGGGGGCGGCGCGCCGCGTGGCCGCGCCCTTCCGCGGGCCGCGGGTGCGCCGCGGCTGGGCGCTGTGGACCGCGCCCACCGCCGCGACCCTGGTGCAGGGGGCGGCCATGTGGGCCTGGCATGCGCCCGCGGCGATGGAGCGTGCGCTGCACGACGAGGCGGTGCACTACCTCATGCACGCCAGCTTCCTCGTGGCCGGGCTGCTCTTCTGGTGGGCGCTGCTGCGCAGCCTGCGCGCGGGCGGCGCCGGCTACGGCGCGGGGCTCATGGCCATCGTCGGCACCATGGTGCAGATGGGCCTGCTGAGCGCGCTGCTGACGTTCGCGCCCGAGCCGCGCTACCCGTTCTACTTCGACCGCGCCCCGCAGCTCGGCCTGACCGCGCTGGAGGACCAGCAGCTGGCCGGCCTGATCATGTGGGTGCCGGCGGCCGTGCCCTACCTGGTGGGCGGCGTGCTCCTGATGCTGGCCTGGCTGCGCCGGCTGGAACGGCAGGAGCGTGCGGCCTCGCACGATCTTCATGATGCATAGCAGCAGCCGCGGTTTATAGTCGGCGCGCAGTCCGTCCAGACCCCAACGAGACCCCGATGCCCGCGAACGTTCCGCTCCGCGCGCTGCGCGCCGTACTCGTCCTTCTGCTTCCGCTGTGCGCGGGCGCCGCGAGCGCCTTCGGGCTGGAGGACGTGACCGCCAGGGCGCGCGCGCTGGCGGACGAGCCCTACGTCGCGCCGCCGGAGACGCTGTCGCCCGCGCTCAACGCGCTCAACTACGACCAGCTCCGCGACATCCGCTACCGGCCGCGGGCCAACCTGTGGCGCGCCACCGGCCTGCCCTTCGAGGTGGCCTTCTTCCACGCCGGTTCGCACTACCGCTCGCCGGTGCGCATCCACGAGGTGGGCGCCAAGGGCGTGCGCCCGATCCGTTTCGACCCGGCGCTGTTCGACTACGGGCAGAACCGGCTGGGCGAGGCCGATTTCGAGGGTGCCGGCTTCTCCGGCTTCCGCCTGCACTACCCGGTGAACACGCCGGACTACAAGGACGAGGTCCTGAGCTTCCTCGGCGCCAGCTACTTCCGCGGCGTGGGCCGCGGGCAGCGCTACGGGCTGTCCGCGCGCGGCCTCGCCGTGGACACCGCGCTGCCCAGCGGCGAGGAGTTCCCGCAGTTCCGCGAGTTCTGGATCGCGCGGCCGGCCCGCGACGCCCGGACCATCACCATCTATGCGCTGATGGACTCGCGCCGCGTCACCGGCGCCTACCGCTTCGTGGTGAATCCCGAGGGCCCGTCGATGGTGATGGACGTCACCGCGCGCCTGTTCCTGCGCGAGGACGTCGAGGTGCTCGGCATCGCCCCGCTGACCAGCATGTTCTTCTTCGGCGAGAACCAGCCGCCGCCGCGCGAGGACTACCGTCCGCAGGTCCACGATTCCGACGGCCTCTCCATCCTCGCCGGCAACGGCGAGTGGATCTGGCGCCCGCTGACCGATCCGCGCTTCCTGCAGGTGTCGAGCTTCCAGGTCGAGAACCCGCGCGGCTTCGGCCTGATGCAGCGCGACCGCCGTTTCGACCACTACGAGGACCTGGAGGCGCGCTACGAGCTGCGCCCCAGCGCGTGGGTGGAACCGCGCGGCGACTGGGGCGAGGGCGTGGTGCGGCTGATCGAGATCCCCTCGCCGGACGAGACCAACGACAACATCGTCGCCTTCTGGGTGCCGGCCGAGCGGCCGCGCGCCGGCGCCGACACGCCCTTGGAATTCCGCTACCGGCTGTCCTGGCAGATGGAGGACGAGGCGCGCCCCGACACCAGCTGGGTCATGCAGAGCCGGCGCGGCCAGGGCTTCGGCGACATCGGCGAGGACGAGCATGCCTTCACCGTGGACTTCGTCGGCCCGGCGCTCGAAGCGCTGCCGCCCGATGCCGAGGTCGGCGCCGATCTCTGGGTGAACGACAACGGCCAGCTGGTCGAGCAGAACGTGTACCGCAACGAGGTGACCGGCGGCTGGCGCGTGTACCTGCGGGTCCGCCACCTCGATGCCGAGCGACCGGTCGAGATGCGCGCCCTGCTGAGGCACGGCGGCGAGCAGGTCTCCGAGACCTGGAGCTACCTGCTGCCGCGCCCCTGACGCCGCCGCGCGACGCGCACGGCACCCTTCGAGCCCAGATGGCGCCCATGTCCGACTCCAGTGCAACCGACGTCGCCCGCGAGCTGCGGACGCGCCTGGCCGCGGCGCCCGACCTGGCGCCCGTCCTCGCCGAGGACGCCGCCGGGCGGCCGCGCCTGGCGACGGCGCCGCCGCTCGCCCGCGCCAGCATGGCGCCGTCGGCATGGCCGCTGCGCACCGTCTGGCGCGCGCCGTTCTCCGACGCCGGCAAGCCGGTCATGGATTCGCCCGACCCGCGCGGGCGCTGGCAGACCGCCGCGCGCCTGCGCCGCACCGCGCTCACCCTCATCGTGCTGCTGCAGACCGCCTGGGGCATCGCCGCCATGGCGCAGGCGCTGCCCTACGGCGGCCGCCAGCCGCTCGAACTCGGCGTGCTGGCCATGTTCGGCGTGCTGTTTCTGTGGGTCTCCGCCGGGTTCTGGAGCGCCATCGCGGGGTTCTTCCTGACCCTGGTCGGCGGCGACGGGCTGTCGATGTCGAAGGCCGGCCACGAGAGCGGCCCCATCGACCCCGCCGCGCGCACCGCCATCGTCATGCCCATCTGCAACGAGGACGTGGCGCGGGTGTTCGCGGGGCTGCGCGCGACCTACCGCTCGGTGGCCGAGGCCGGCGTGCTCGAGCACTTCGACTTCTACGTGCTCTCCGACACCGGCAACGCCGACGCGCGCGTGGCGGAGCTGGAGGCCTGGCGGCGCATGTGCGCCGAGCTGGGCGCGCACGGCCGGCTGCACTACCGCTGGCGCCGCCACCACATCAAGAAGAAGAGCGGCAACGTCGCCGACTTCTGCCGGCGCTGGGGCCGCAACTACCGCTACATGGTGGTGCTGGACGCCGACAGCATCATGACCGGCGACTGCCTGGCGACCCTGGTGCGGATGATGGAGGCGCGCCCCAACGCCGGCATCATCCAGAGCGTGCCGCACCCCATGGGCCGCGACACCTTCTACGCGCGCGCGCAGCAGTTCGCCTCGCGAGTGTACGGCCCGCTGTTCACCGCGGGCCTGTGCTTCTGGCAGCTCGGCGAGTCGCACTTCTGGGGGCACAACGCGATCATCCGCGTCGAGCCCTTCATGAAGCACTGCGCGCTGGGACGCCTGTCCGGGCGCGGCTTCCTGTCCGGCGAGATCATGTCGCACGACTTCTGCGAGGCGGCGCTGATCCGCCGCGCGGGCTGGGCGGTGTGGATCGCCTACGACCTGGAGGGCAGCTACGAGGAGCTGCCGCCCAACCTGCTCGACGAGCTGGGCCGCGACAAGCGCTGGGCGGGCGGCAACCTCAGGAACATGCGGCTGTTCTTCACCCGCGGCATCTTCTCCGCGCACCGGGTGATGTTCCTGATCGGCGCCCTGGCCTACGTGTCATCGCCGCTCTGGCTGCTGTTCCTCGCGATCTCCACCGGCATGCTGGCGCACCAGATCCTGGCGGTCCCGGTCTACTTCACCGAGCCCAACCAGCTGTATCCGGAGTGGCCGGAGTGGAACGCGACCGCCGCCATCTCGCTGTTCACCGCGACCATGATCCTGCTGTTCGCGCCCAAGCTGCTGGCCCTGCTGATGGTCGCGTTCCGTCGCTCGCGCGAGTACGGCGGCCGCGCGCGCCTGGCGCTGTCGATCCTGGTGGAGACGGTGTTCGCGGCGCTGCTGGCGCCGGTGCGCATGCTGTTCCACACCCAGTTCGTGATCGCGACCCTGCTCAACATCAAGGGAAGCTGGACCTCGCCGGCGCGCGACGACGCCGCCACCCCGTGGGGCACCGCGATCAGGCGGCACCTGCCGCACACCGCGATCGGGCTGGCGTGGATGGCCTTCGCCATCTGGCTGAGCCCGGCGCTGGCACTGTGGCTGATCCCGGTGGCCGGCGCGCTGATCGTGTCGATCCCGATCTCGGTCCTGTCGAGCAGCGCGCGGCTGGGCCGCACCGCACGCCGCGCCGGGCTGTTCCTGATTCCCGAGGAGACCCGTCCGCCGAAGGAGCTGGGCTGGATGCGCGAGGCCCTCGACGAGGCGGCGCAGCGGCCCATGCCCGGCTTCGCCGACGCGGTGGAGGACCCGGTCGTCAACGCCATGCACTGCGCCGCCGCCGGCGCCCGCCGGCGCGGCCTCGACGCGCCGGAGCGACGCCTCCCGGACCGGGTGGCGCAGGCCGCCGCCGCCCCGCTCGACGGCCTCCCCCCGCGCGTCCGCGGCGAACTGCTGGGCGACCCCGGTGCGCTGTGGCACCTGCATCGCCTGCGGCGGCCGCTGGCGCAGGCGGATGCGGTACCGGCGGACGCCGGACGCTAGGGCGAATCGACATTCATTCCAGCCACATCGGAATCGATGCGAGGTAGAGGAAGGC
>NZ_JBHSGG010000029.1:160003-180512 GCF_042654365.1 Coralloluteibacterium thermophilum | reverse complement strand
GGCTACCAACCCCCTATCACCCGTCTTCAGCTTCCCCTGAACAACGTCCTGGGTTTACACAGCTAGGCTGCGGGCCGGCCACCGGCCGCGCCCGCCGCTCCGGCCTCAGGCGTCGTCGGTGCGCACGTCCAGGGTGTAGTCGAGCCTGCCGATCTGGGCCTGCTCCGTCGCCAGGTCGGCACGGGTCAGCGGGTGGCTGCGCAGCCACCCCGCGTCGATCCCCAGCCGCAGGCGCTGCCCGTCGATGCGCAGGCGCAGGGGCGGGGCGTCCTCGTGGCCGCGGGCGAACAGCACGGCCAGCCGCAGCAGCGGGATGAGGCGCCGGGCCACGACCTGCTGGCGGGCGGGCAGCGCCTGCAGGACCGCCAGCGCGGGCTTGCGGCGCTGGCAATGGACGATCGCCGCGAGCACCTGCTGTTCCTGGCGCGAGAAGCCGGCGATGTCGGAGTGCTCCAGGATGTAGGCCCCGTGCACGTGGTACTGGCTGTGCGCGATGGCGAGGCCGATCTCGTGCAGGCGCGCCGCCCAGGCCAGCATGCGGCGCTCGTCGGGCGCGACCTCCTCGGTCGCCACCTGGTCGAACAGGGACAGTGCCGTGCTCTCCACGCGCGCGCCCTGCGCCGGATCGAGGCCATAGCGCTCGCAGAGCGCGTTGACCGACAGCTCGCGCGGGTCGTCGTTGGTCATGCGCCCGCGGAGATCCAGCAGGATGCCCTCGCGCATGGCCGTGCTGCTGACCTGCATGCGCTCGATGCCGAGCGCCTGGAACGCCGCCTCCATCACCAGCACCCCGCCGGCGAGGATCGGCCGGCGCTCGTCGTCGAGGCCCGGCATGTCGATGCGCGCGATGCGGTCGGCGCGCAGCAGGCGTTCGCGCAGCAGGGCGAGGCCGCGGGGCGTGATGTCGCTGTCGCCGCCGTCGGCGGCCGCGATCAGGTTGCCGATGGCCTTGGCGGTGCCGGAGGAGCCGAAGGCCTCGCTCCAGCCGAGCGCGCGGAAGGTGGTGGCGAACTGCTGGAACTCCGCGCCGATGGCGGTCAGGGCCTCCTGCCAGCGCCGGGGCGAGAGCTTGCCGTCGCCGAAGAAGCGCCGCGTGCTGGCGATGCAGCCCATCTGCAGCGATTCGCGCTCCAGCGCGTCGAAGCCTTCGCCGATGATGAATTCCGTCGAGCCGCCGCCGATGTCCACGACCAGCCGCCGTCGCGGTCCCGGCGGGTTGGCGTGGGTCACGCCCAGGTAGATGAGGCGCGCCTCCTCGCGGCCGGAGACGACCTCGATCGCATGGCCGAGCGCGGTCTCGGCCGGCAGCAGGAAGGACTGCGGGTGGCGCAGCGCGCGCACCGTGTTCGTCGCGATCGCGCGCACGCACTTCGGGTCGACGTTGCGCAGGCGCTGGCCGAACCGCTCCAGGCACTCGAAGGCGCGGCCGCGGGCCTCGGTCGAGAGCCCGCCCTTGCCGTCCAGCCCTTCGGCCAGGCGCACCGTCTCGCGGAGGCGGTCGACGATGCGCAGCTGGCCCAGCATCGGGCGCGCCACCACCATGTGGAAGCTGTTGGAACCGATGTCGACCGCGGCGAGGAGGGCGTCGTCCTCCGTCTTCTGGCCGCCCGCAGGGCGCCCGGCGCGGGCCCTCATCCGCAGAGCCTCGCCAGCAGGCTGCGCTGCGCCGAGTGCGGCATGGCGTCCTCGGTCGGCGCGATGCGGCGGTAGCTGCCGTCCGGCAGCAGCTCCCAGGCCTGGGTGTTGTCGTCCAGGTAGGTGCCGAGGAACTCGTCGTAGACGCGTGCGGCGAGCTTGGGCTCGAGGATGGGGAAGCAGGTCTCCACGCGCCGCAGCAGGTTGCGCTCCATCCAGTCGGCGCTGGCGCCGTAGATCTCGCGCTTGCCGCCGTTCTCGAAGAAGTACACCCGCGAGTGCTCGAGGAAGCGGCCGATCACCGACCGCACGCGGATGTTGTCCGAGACGCCCGGCACCCCGGGGCGCAGCGAGCAGGCGCCGCGCACGATCAGGTCGATCTGCACGCCGGCCTGCGAGGCGCGGTACAGCGCCTGCATCACCGCGGCCTCGTTGAGGGCGTTCATGCGCGCCACGATCCGCGCCTCGCGGCCGGCGCGGGCGTGCTCGATCTCACGGTCGATGCGGGCGAGGATGCCGCCGTGCAGGGTGAAGGGCGCCTGCAGCAGGCGCTTGAGCTTGAAGGCCGGGGCCAGGCCCGAGAGCTGCTGGAACAGCAGGTGCACGTCGTGACCGATCTCGGGGTCGGCGGTGAGCAGGCTGAGGTCGGTGTAGACCCGCGCCGTGCCCGAGTTGTAGTTGCCGGTGCCCAGGTGCACGTAGCGGCGCAGCATGCGCCCCTCGCGGCGGACGATCAGCAGCATCTTGGCGTGGGTCTTGTAGCCGACCACGCCGTACACCACCTGCACGCCGGCCTCCTGCAGCCGGTCGGCGACGCGGATGTTGGCCTCTTCGTCGAAGCGTGCGCGCAGCTCCACCAGCACGGTCACGTCCTTGCCGTTGCGCGCGGCCTGCAGCAGGGCCTCGAGCAGGGCCGGCTCCTTGCCGGTGCGGTAGAGGGTCTGCTTGATCGCGAGCACGTCCGGGTCGACCGCCGCCTGCTTGAGCACCGCGATGACGTCGGAGAACGAGTCGTAGGGGTGGTGCAGCAGGACGTCGCGCTCGCGGATGCGGTCGAAGGCGGACTCGTCCTCGTCGAACTGCACGCGCGGCACGAACGGCGGGAACTTCAGCTCCGGGCGGTCGACCAGGTCGTAGACCTGGATCACCCGGTTGAGGTTGACCGGGCCGTTGATCGGGTAGACCGCCGATTCGGGCAGGTCGAGATTGGCCAGCAGCGTCTTGAGGATGTGCTTGGGGCAGTTCTCGGCGATCTCCAGCCGCACCGCGCGCCGGAAGCCGCGCCCGGCCAGTTCGGTCTTGAGCGCGGCGGCGAGGTTCTCGACCTCCTCCTCGTCGACGATCAGCTCCGAGTTGCGGGTCACGCGGAACTGGTAGGCGCCCTTGACCTGCATGCCCGGGAACAGGCTGTCGACGAAGGCGGTCAGCACCTGCGAGAGCAGCACGAAGTCGTGGGGCCCGCCCGAGACGTTCTCCGGCAGCTGGATGATGCGCGGCAGCGACCGCGGCGCGCGCACGATGGCCATGTGCCCGGCGCGCCCGAAGGCGTCCTTGCCCGAGAGCACCACCACCACGTTGAGCGACTTGTTGAGGATGCGCGGGAAGGGGTGCACCGGGTCGAGCCCGAGCGGCGAGAGCACCGGCATGATCTCGTCGTCGAAGTACTTGCGCAGCCAGCGCCGCTGCTTCGCGTTCCAGGCGTCCCGGGGCAGGATGCGGATGCCGGCCTCGTTCAGCGCCGGGCGCAGGGTGCGGTTCCAGTGTTCGTACATCCGCCGGATCAGGCGGCCCGCCTTCTCGTGGATGAGCTTCAGCGCCGTGGAGGGCGCCATGCCGTCGGGCATGGCCGGCCCGCCGAACTCAAGCGCGTGGCGGATGGTCGCCACGCGGATCTCGAAGAACTCGTCGAGATTGGTGCAGGTGATGCACAGATAGCGCAGCCGCTCCAGCAGCGGGAGCGACTCGTCCTCCGACTGCGCCAGGACGCGGAAGTTGAACTCGAGCTGCGACAGCTCGCGGTTGAGGTACAGCGCGGGGTCGCGCAGGTCGATGTCGGTGCCGTCGCTCATGGGCGGCGATTCTGACGCATCGGGCGCCTCCCCGGGGATGTCCCGGCGCGCGGGGAGGGGCGGCGTGTCGTGCTGCTCGCTCATGCGGCGGTCCTGCGCGGCCCGGCGGTCAGTGGACCCGCGCCTGCGCCTGCGGCTGGGCCTCGCGTGCGAGCACGCGCTCGCCGCCGAAGTGGCAGCTGAAGACGCAGCCCTGGCCGATGTCGCTCTTCACCTCGAGCCGGGCCTGGTGGAGGTTGAGCACGTGCTTGACGATGGACAGCCCCAGGCCGGTGCCGCCGGAATCGCGCGACCGGCTGGTGGAGACGCGGTAGAAGCGCTCGGTGATGCGCGCGAGGTGCTGGGCCGGGATGCCGTGGCCGGTGTCGGCCACCCGGAACACGGCGCCGGTGCCCTCGCGCTCGAAGTACACGTCCACGCGGCCGCCCGCCGGCGTGTAGCGCACCGCATTGCCGATGAGGTTGGAGAAGGCGCTGTGCAGCTCCTTGGTCGAGCCCTTGAGGTCCACGCCCGCCAGGTCCGTGACGCTGATGGCGTGGCGGCCCTGCGAGAGCGCCTCGGCCTCGCGCCGCAGCGTCTCCAGGAGCGGCGGCATGGCGATGGCCTCCTCGTCGATCGTGTCCTGCGCCTCGAGCCGCGACAGGGTGAGCAGGTCCTCGACCAGGTGGGTCATGCGGTGCGACTGCTTGCGCATCTCGTCGATGATGCCCGCCAGCTCCGGGTGCTCCTCGGGCTCGATCATGTCGAGATAGCCGTGGATCACGGTCAGCGGCGTGCGCAGCTCGTGGGAGACGTTGGCGACGAAGTCGCGGCGCACCTGCTGCAGGTGCATCAGGATGCTGACGTCGCGGGCGACCAGCAGCCACTGGTCCTCGTTGTAGGAGATCGGCTGCAGGCTGAGGGTGTGGCCCTGCTCGCAGGGCGAGGGGATCTCCACCAGGGGCTCGCGCACCGGCGCCTCCAGCCAGTTGGCCAGGTGCCTGCTGGAAATGGCGTCCTGCAGCCGCGCGCCGGTGTGCTGGGCGGCGTTCAGCCCGAACATCCGCGCGGCGGCGCGGTTGAACCAGACGATGCGGTCGGTGCGGTCCAGGATGAGGATGGCGTCCGGCAGGGCCGAGGCCGCGCGCTGGTAGGTGCGCAGCAGCTCGACCAGCCGGCGGCGGCGGGTGCGCAGCTCCTTCTGGCGGCGCACGAGCAGGCGCTCGAGCGCGTCCCAGGCACCGGCGCGGCGCGGCGACACCAGCGTGCGCCGCGACCCCACGTCCGAGAGCACCCGGCCCAGGCGCACGTAGTGTCGCGCCAACAGGCCGATCGAGGCGAGCGCGACCGCGGCCCACGGATGCCCGGCCGCGAACCCGACCAGCAGGGCGGCGCCGTAGACCAGGAGGAGCCGGAGCGCCTCGCGACGGCGGTAGCGTGCGCGGCGCTTCACGCCTGCAGCGAGAAGCGGTAGCCGGCGCCGCGGACGGTCTGGATGAGGCCGTCGAGCCCGTGCGGCTCGAGGGTCTTGCGCAGGCGCCGGATGTGCACGTCGATCGTGCGCTCTTCCACGTAGACGTTGCCGCCCCAGACGTGGTCGAGCAGCTGAGAACGGCTGTAGACGCGGTCGGCGTGGGTCATGAAGAAGTGCAGCAGCCGGTACTCGGTCGGGCCGATGGTGACCGGGGTGTCGTTGGCGTAGACGCGGTGCGCCGCGCCGTCGATGCGCAGGACGCCGGCGACGATGTTGCCCTGCTCGTCGTCCTCGCGGGTGCGGCGCATGACCGCGCGGATGCGGGCGATCAGCTCGCGCGCCGAGAACGGCTTGACCACGTAGTCGTCCACGCCCGCATCGAGGCCGCTCACGCGGTCGTTCTCCTCGCCGCGGGCGGTGAGCATGATGATCGGCACGTCCCGCGTCAGGTCCTCGCGGCGCCAGCGGCGCGCGAGTTCGAGGCCGCCGATGCCGGGCAGCATCCAGTCCAGGAGGATCAGGTCGGGCACGCGTTCGCTGATTGCCGCCTGGGCCTCGCGTGCGTCGGCCGCGTGGACCGGTTCGAAGTCGCCCTTGCGCAGGGCGAAGGCGACCATGTCGCGGATCGCGGGTTCGTCATCGACGATCAGGATGCGTTTCTGCACAGCCAGCAAGTCCTGTCTGTTGGGCCGCGGCGAGTAGATAACAGTTTTGTGACCCGATTGTGACGGTGTCACATGGTTGGTGAAGCGGGAATCGGGAAGCGGGAATGGGAACCCGGGGTTTTGACGGGCTTTGGGGTGGCCGGGCACGGGGCGGTGGGTATGAGTGCAGAGGCGCGGGATGGCAGCTTCCGCTGCTCGGAGGCTTGTGTGTAGAAGCTGGTCCAGCTCGGCTCCCACTTCCGGATCCCCGGCCATATTGCGGCACAAGGAGCCGTCCTTGCATCGCTCGCCCGTAGCGCCTGCTTCGAGCCGCTACGCGCCCCAGGTCCCCATTCCCGCTTCCCGATTCCCGCCTCACCTTACCGCTGTACCACCCCGCGTCCCTGGTCCTCCGGCCTCAGGCCCTGTCGGCGCATTTCCAGGACGATGGGGGTCATGGCGGCGATGCGGGCGTCGATGCGGGCCCGTTGGTAGTAGTCGAGGTCGTCGTCGGCCTTGAGGGCCTGGAGCTGGTTCAGGGCGTCCTCGGCGCGACCGTTGAGGAAGGCGACCTCGGCATGGGCCTCGGCGGCGCGGGAGAGGTCGCCGGCCAGTTCCGAGGCGCGGGCGAAGCGCACGTGGAGCTCGGGGTCGTCGCTGCCGCCGCGGAGCAGGGGGCGCAGCAGTTCCTGGGCGCGCCGGCCGGCCTCGGCGGTCCCGACCTCGCCGAGCACGCGCGCGTAGGTGAGGGCGACCGCGCGGTTGTTGGGATAGCCGGCCGCGAGGCGCTCGAAGCGCTGCCGCGCGGTGCCGGCGTGGCCGGCCGCGAACTCGGCCTCGGCCAGCGCCAGCTCGATCCAGAGGTCGCCGGGCTCCGCCTCCGCGAGCGCCTTCAGCTCCTGCAGCGCCTCGGCGCCGTGGCCCATGCGCAGCTGCGCCAGCGCCATGCCGTAGCGCTGCGGCGGCCCGAAGCGTTCGCCGGCCGCGCGCATGCGGGTGTATTCGGCCGCGGCGGCGTTGGGGGAGTCCGCGGTGAGCACGCGCAGGCGCTCCTGCGCCCAGGCGAAGCGCGCGCCGGGGCGTCCCGTGGCGTCGGCGGACACGCCGAGCCCGCCCGGAAGCAGGGGATTGGCGGCCATCGGGCCGCCGGCGAAGCTCACCGTCTGGGAGGCGCGCATGCGTTCGGCGCGTTCGCGCGCCTCGCTCATGCGGGTGGTGGTGACCGGGTGGGTGCGCAGGTACTCCGGCGCCGCCCGGCCGCCGGTGTTGTTGCGCTCGAAACGCGACATGCGGCCGAACATCTGGGCCATCGCGAGCGGGTCGTAGCCCGCCGCCGCCAACCGCTGGATGCCGATGCGGTCCGCCTCGGACTCGTTGCTGCGGGTGTAGTCGATCTGGCGCTGCTGGATCAGCGACAGGCCGCCGGCGATGGCCGCCTGGGTGGCGTCGCCGCTGCTGCGGCTGCCGGCCTGCTGGGCGGCGACGACCGCCGCCAGCATGCCGAGCAGGATCGGCACGCTGTCCTTCTGGGCGCGCTCCACGGCGCGAAGGACGTGCTTCTGGGTGACGTGCGCGATCTCGTGCGCCAGCACCCCGGCCACCTCGTCCTCGACCTCGGCGGCGAGGATCAGGCCGGAGTTCATGCCGATGTAGCCGCCGACCGTGGCGAACGCGTTGATCTGGCGGTCGCGCAGCAGCATGAAGGTGTAGTCCTGCCGGGTCCGCGAGTCGCTGGCGACCAGCCGGTAGGCCATGCCGTGGTACCAGGCGTCGAGCAGGGGGTCCTCCAGCAGCATCCCGAGGCGACGCAGCTCGCGCAGCGTCATGGCGCCGTAGATCGCCTCCTGCGCCGGGGTGAGCTGCTCGGCCGCGGACGACCCCATGTCCGGCAGCGCCTGCTGGGCGCGCGCGGAGGTCGCCGGCGTGCCGGCCAGGGCCACGGACAGGGCGGTCAGGGTCAGGACTCGGAACACGCGGTCACCGTCGTGAAGGCTGCGCCAAGCATGGCGCAGGCGGGCCAGGAAGGCATGAATTGGGGCTGTCGCCCCCGCAGGAGACGCAGCATCATGCGCATGCACGGCTGGAAAACGCCCGCGTGGGCCACCATTGTGCGACCGCATGTTCCCGCCAGAGGTTCCCGTGAAGGACGTCACCATCTATACCACCGCCATCTGCCCGTACTGCGTGGCGGCCAAGAATTTCCTCAAGAGCAAGGGCGCGACCTGGACGGAGGTGCGCATCGACACCGATCCGGCCCAGCGCGAGATCATGCTGTCGCGCGCACGGCGGACCAGCGTTCCGCAGATCTTCGTCGGCGACACCCACGTCGGCGGCTACGACGACCTGGTCGCGCTCGACCGCCGCGGCGGGCTGATGCCGCTGCTGGAGGGTGCGGCATGACCTCGGAAACGACCCCGCCGCAGGGCGGCGAGGCCGATCGCGTGGCCGAGTTCACCGCCTTCCGCAGGCGCATGAACGAGCGGATCCTCGCGGAGGACAACCAGGTGGTGCGGCGCTTCTTCGCGCTCGACACCCAGACCTACCGGGCCGGCGCGCTCGACGTGAAGACCAAGGAGCTGCTCGGCCTGGTCGCCTCGATGGTGCTGCGCTGCGACGACTGCATCGCCTACCACGTCGCCCAGTGCAAGGACGCCGGCGTGACCCGCGAGGAGTTCTTCGAGACGTTTTCCGTCGGCCTGGTGGTCGGGGGCAGCATCGTCATCCCGCACCTGCGGCGGGCGGTGGATTTCCTCGACCGGCTCGAGGGCGGCGACGCCCCGGCAACCGCGCCGCACGCCCACGGCTGAGCGCGCGCGTTGGGAAAGGGGGGCCGGCTTGCGGCATAATGGCCGGCGCTCCCGCGCCCCGCGCGGCCCCCTCCCGCAGCAATTCCCAGCGAGATTATGACCCAGACGATCGCAGTCATCCGGGGCGACGGTATCGGCCCCGAAATCATGGAAGCCACCCTGCACGTGCTCGACGCGATGCAGCTGGGTCTCCGGTACGAGGACGTCGATGCCGGCATGGTCGCGCTCGAGAAGCACGGCGAGCTGCTTCCCGCCTCCACGCTCGAGACGATCCGCAAGCACGGCATCGCCCTCAAGAGTCCGCTGACCACGCCGGTCGGCGAGGGCTTCTCCTCGATCAACGTCGCCCTGCGTCGGCACTTCGACCTGTACGCGAACGTGCGCCCGGCCAAGAGCTTCCCGAACACCAAGTCCCGCTTCGGCGAGGGCGTGGACCTCATCACGGTCCGCGAGAACACCGAGGGCGCCTACATCGGCGAGGGCCAGATGGTGTCCGAGGACGGGCAGATCGCCACGCTGACGCAGAAGGTGACCCGCCACGGTTCCGAGCGCATCGTGCGCTATGCCTTCGAGCTGGCCCGGCGCACCGGCCGCAGGAAGGTCACCGTGGTGCACAAGGCCAACATCCTGAAGTCGACCTCCGGCCTGTTCCTGAAGGTCGCCCGCGAGGTCGCGCAGGAGTACGCCGACATCGAGTGCAACGAGATGATCGTGGACAACACCTGCATGCAGCTGGTGATGCGCCCCGAGCAGTTCGACATCATCGTGACCACCAACCTGTTCGGCGACATCATCTCCGACCTCTGCGCCGGCCTGGTGGGCGGCCTCGGCCTGGCTCCGGGCGCCAACATCGGCGCCGACGCGGCGATCTTCGAGGCCGTGCACGGCTCGGCGCCCGACATCGCCGGCAAGGGCATCGCCAACCCCTGCGCGCTGCTGCTGGCGGCCGCGCAGATGCTCGACCACATCGGCAAGGCGGACGCCGGCAACCGCATCCGCGAGGCGATCGTGGCGACGCTCGAGGCCAAGGATCCGGCGCTGACCCCGGATCTCGGCGGCAGCGGCACGACCATGAGCTTCGCCGAGGCGATCGCGCGCCGCGTCGCCGGCTGACGAGGGCGGCCGCGCCGCACGTTCCGACGGGCCCTGCGGGGCCCGTCGTCGTTTCCGGCGTCGGTCAGAGACGCTCGGCGGGCAGGGCGCGGACGACGATCTCGTCCTGCGCGAAACGCGTCTCCAGTTCGCGCCGGAAGTCCGCCCACCATGCGCGGTCCAGCGCCTCGACCATGACCTCGTGGAGCAGGATGTCGTCGCGCTCGCGTCCCTCGTCGCCGTCCCACAGGCCCTGCGCGGGCGCCCGGGTGTGCGCGGTCACGCCGCCGAAGCGCGCGGCGAGGCGCTCGCGGATCTCGGCGAAGAGCGCCGGAGGGAAGGGACGGCCCTCGGGGTCGGTGCGTGGCAGCAGGATCTGGACCAGGTGCATCGGGCGGCTCACCGGTAGAGGCGCTGGCAGCGCGTGCAGAAGAAGGCGCGCCGGCGCGCGGCGCCGAGGTGGCGGACGAAATGCAGCGGGACGTGGCAGCGGGGGCAGGTCTGGCGGTTGTGCACGCACCAGTGCCTGGCGAGCACGAAGTCGCGCTTCCACGCGAGGAAGTCGAAGCTGTAGGCGCGCGCCTCGCGCACGAGGTCGCCCAGCTTGCGCGGCGGGAGCGCGCCCACCCGACTCTCCGGGTGCACGCGGATGCGGAACAGCACCTCGTTCTTGATGATGTTGCCGACGCCGGCGAACAGGTCCTGGTCGAGCAGCGCGTCGCAGGCCAGCATGTCCGGCCGCGCACGCAGCCTGCGCCGCGCCGCGCGCGGGTCCCAGGCGTCCGCCATGACGTCGACGGACCAGTCGTAGGCGGCGTCGAGATCCGTGTCGATGTAGCGCAGCGAGCAGCCGTAGAGGTCGAGCGCGTGCGTGCCGAAGCCCAGGTGCAGGCGCGCCGGCGTCGGCTTGGGGTCGTCGATGCGGTGGCTGCCGAACAGCAGGAAGTGCACGCGCAGCACCGTCGCGGGAAACGCCAGGAGCAGCTGCTTGCCGAAGGTGCGTACCTCCGTCAGTGGCTGGCCCAGCAGGCGCTGCGGGTCGATCCGGGTGGTGTTGCCGCCGACCTCGCGCACGCGGCGGCCGACGAAGGGCGCGAGGGCCTCGCGCAGGATGACCAGCGATGGACCTTCGGGCATGGACGGCTCCGGTTCGGAGCCAGCCTCGCCGCGCCCGCGTTGGCGCGGCGTGCAGGCGGAGGAGCGGCAGGCCCGCGAGCCGCCTCTACGGTGCCTGCTCCTGGTGCGCCTGCGCGCGCAACGGCCGCGCGGGGTTCCCGGCCACCGTCGCGCCGGCGGGCACGTCGCGGGTCACCACGCTGCCGGCGCCGACGATCGCGTCGTCGCCGACGCTGACGCCGGGCAGGAGGATCGCCCCGCCGCCGATCCAGACGTTGCGCCCGATCGCCACCGGGCGCCCGAACTCAAGCCCCGCGCGCCGGGTTCCGGGGTCGCGCGGATGGTCGGCGGCGTAGATCTGCACGGCGGGCCCGATCTGGGTGCCGTCACCGATGGTCACCGGGCAGACGTCGAGGATCACGCAGCCGAAGTTGAGGAAGACATCGCGCCCCAGATGGATGTGGCTGCCGAAGTCGCAGTGGAAGGGCGGGCGCACCACGGCGCCGTCGCCCACCGTTCCGAGCTGCTCGCGCAGCAGGCGCCTGCGGTGCTCGGGCGGGCTGTCGAGCGCGGCGTTGTAGCGCGCCATCCAAGCGCGCGCGCGGGCCTGCGCGGCCTGGATGCCGGGGTCGCCGGGGCGGTACGGCTCGCCCGCCAGCATGCGCCGCATCTCGGCCGACGGTGGCTCCATGGGTTTTCCTTCTCCGGAACGAGGACCGGGGCGCGAAGGCCCCGGTCGACGACACGCTGCTGCGGCGGCCCGCCTCAGTCGCGGGTCTTGGCCAGCAGGCGCAGGATCTCGAGGTAGAGCCACACCAGGGTGACGAGCAGGCTGAACGCGCCGTACCACTCCATGTACTTGGGCGCGCCGGCGGCGACGCCGCTCTCGATGGCGTCGAAGTCCAGCACCAGGTTCAGCGCCGCGATGGTGACGACGAACAGGCTGAAGCCGATGCCGAGCATGCCGCTCTCGTGGATGAAGGGGATGCCGGTGCCGAAGAAGTGCATCACCATGTTGACCAGGTACAGCACGAAGATGCCGCCGGTCGCGGCGACCACGCCCATGCGGAACTTCGCCGTCGCGCGGATCAGCCCGGTGCGGTAGGCGACGAGCATCGCGGCGAGGACGCCGAAGGTGAGCCCGACCGCCTGGATCACCAGGCCCGGGAAGCGCGCCTCGAACATGGCCGAGATGCCGCCGATGAACAGGCCCTGCAGCACCGCGTACAGCGGGCCGGTGAACGGGGCTGCGGTCTTCTTGAAGACGGTGACCAGCGCGACCACCAGGCCGCCGATGGCGCCGCCCCACACGAAGGGCATCACGCTCGCCGGGTCGCCCGAGGCGAAGAAGCGGCTCCAGGTGAACATCGCCGCCACCAGGGTCACGATGAGCAGCAGCGCGGTGCGGTTGACGGTGCCGTTGATGGTCATCGCACCGTCGCGCCCGACGACGGCGCCGGTGCCGATGTCGAGGAAGGTGTTCTCGTTGAGGGTGGGGTTGCCGCTGCGCATGCTGCCTCCTGTCGGTGTGGGTGGCGCGTCCGTACGCCGTGTCCTGGTCCGGCGAAGCATAGCCGAGGCTGCCTTCGCCGCCGTGAACCGGGCTCAGCCGCGCATCTGCCAGAAATGGTCCAGCACCGCCGCGCTGCCCAGGCCGGGCCGGGTGCCGCCGCGCAGGGCGCCGTGGATGTAGTCGCTGGCGGCCTCGCAGGCCGCCGCGGCCGGCATGCCCTGCGCCAGGTTGGCCGCGATGGCGGCCGCCAGGGTGCAGCCGGTGCCGTGGCCCTCGATCTCCAGGCGCGGGTGCGAGAACTCCGCCAGCGTGGCGCCGTCGTCGAAGCGGTCGACCATCTCGCCGGCGCCGGGAAGGTGCCCGCCCTTGAGCAGCACCGCGCGCGGGCCGAGCGCCAGCAGCTCGACCAGAGCCGCATCCGCGTCGTCGTCGTCGGCGATGGCGTGGCCGAGCAGCAGCTCCGCCTCCGGGACGTTGGGCGTGAGCACGCTGGCCAGCGGGATCAGGCGCTCGCGCAGCGCGTCCAGTGCGTCGCGCTCCAGCAGGCGCGCGCCGGAGGTCGCCACCATCACCGGATCGAGCACCACGTGGGGCGGGGCATGCGCCTCCAGCGCGTCGGCGACGGCGTGGATGACCTCGGCGTTCGCGAGCATCCCCAGCTTGACCGCGCCGATGCGGAAATCGTCGAAGCAGGCGTCGATCTGCGCGCGCAGGAAGCTCACCGGCGGTACGTGCACCGCGGCGACGCCACGGGTGTGCTGCGCGGTCAGCGCGGCCAGGGCGCTGAGCCCGTGGACGCCGTGCGCGGCGAAGGTGTGCAGGTCGGCCTGGATGCCGGCGCCGCCGCCGGAGTCGGAGCCGGCGATGGTGAGGGCGGAGAGGGGGCGGTCGGCGGTCGTCATCGTTTCGTGTTCGTGGTCGTACGGCGGCGCAGATCGTAGACGACGTAGGCCACGCCGGCGCTGCCGGTGAGCAGCGCCGGCAGCCACAGCGTGCGATAGCCCAGGTGCGGGAAGAGCAGGGCGCCCAGCACGCCGCCGCAGAGGAAGCCCGTCGCCACCAGCAGGCACAGCGCGATGCGGCGCCCGTCCACCGGCAATCCGCGCAGGCGGTTGCCGAGGAACATGCCCAGGTCGGTGAACATGCCGGTGACGTGCGTGGTGCGGATCAGCGCGCCGCTGTAGGTGGTGGTGAGTGCGTTCTGCAGGCCGCAGGCCATGGCCGCGACCAGCGCGCCGCCCATGTGGTGATGCTCGAACAGCGGTACCGCCAGGGCCAGCAGGCCGGCCTCGATCGACAGGGCGGCACCGTAGGGCCGGCCCAGTTGCAGGGCCGCGCCGCCGATCAGCAGGCCGCTGAGCAGGGCGCCGGCGACGAAGGCCGCCAGCACCAGCAGCAGTTGCAGCGCGGCGCGTCCGCTGCCCTGCGCGAGCGCCTCGCCGAGCTGGCTGGTGGTGCCGGAGAGGTGCGACAGGCCCTGGTGCTCGAAGCCGATGAGACCCACCACGTTGACCATGCCCGCCACCAGGGCGAGGGTGCCGGCGCCGATCCACACCCAGGTCGGCAGCCGCGAGATCACGACGCCTTCGGCGGATCGGCCGCTTCGCGCAGCAGGATGGCGAGGGCGAGCGCCTGGCTCCGGTCGAGCGCCAGCGCGGGCGCGCCCTGCGGCTCCAGGGTCACCATCGGCGCGCCGTCGCGGCCGGTGCGGCGGCCGACGCCCAGCGGCCGGCGCCGTCGCCCGTGCAGCGCCACCGCGCCGATGCGCTCGACGCGGCCGCCCGCACGCCAGCCGCTGCGGGCCAGCGCCGCCAGCACCCCCAGCGGCCCCAGCACCAGGGCGAGCAGCAGCGCGGCGAACGCGTAGTGCAGCGGCTCCACGGCTAGAGCATTTCGGAGGCGAAGTCCGCCAGGCGGGAGCGCTCGCCCCGGCGCAGGGTGATGTGCGCGCTGTGCGGCCAGTGCTTGAAGCGGTCGACCACGTAGGTCAGGCCCGAGGTGGTCTCGGTGAGGTAGGGCGTGTCGATCTGCTCCAGGTTGCCCAGGCAGACGATCTTGGTGCCCGGGCCGGCGCGGGTGATCAGGGTCTTCATCTGCTTCGAGGTCAGGTTCTGCGCCTCGTCGATGATGAGGTAGCGGTTGAGGAAGGTGCGGCCGCGCATGAAGTTCATCGCGCGGATCTTGATCCGGCTGGCGAGCAGGTCGTTGGTCGCCTGGCGTCCCCAGGTGCCGCCCTCCTGGTTGTGGGTGAGCACTTCCAGGTTGTCGGTGAGCGCGCCCATCCAGGGCGTCATCTTCTCCTCCTCGGTGCCGGGGAGGAAGCCGATGTCCTCGCCGACGCTGACCGTCGCGCGGGTCATGATGATCTCGCGGTAGCGCTGGGCGTCGAGCGTCTGCGCCAGTCCCGCGGCGAGCGCCAGCAGGGTCTTGCCGGTGCCCGCCGTGCCCAGCAGGGTCACGAAGTCGATCCCCGGGTCCATCAGCGCGTTGAGCGCGAAGTTCTGTTCGCGGTTGCGCGCCAGCACGCCCCACACCGCGTGCTGGGTGTTGCGGAAGTCGTCGACGATCTGCAGCACGGCGCGGTCGCCGTCCACCTCGGCGACGCGGAGCTCCGTGGCGTCGTCGCCCGGCAGGTAGAGGAACTGCGAGGGGTACCAGTCCTCGTCCTCGCCGCGGCGCACCTCGTAGTAGGTGCGTCCCTTCTCGGTCCAGGAGCGCAGGGCATCGCCGTGGCGCTGCCAGAAGTCGTCCGGCAGCGCGTCGGCGCCGGTGTAGAGCAGGCTCAGGTCGTCGAGCGCGCGGTCGTTCTCGTAGTCCTCGGCGTCGATCCCGGCGATCGAGGCCTTGATGCGCATGTTGATGTCCTTGGACACCAGCACCACGTCCTCGTCCGGCCGGTCCTCGATCAGGGCGAGCACCGAGGCCAGGATGCGGTTGTCCGGCACCACGCTGCCGAAGGCGCGCTCGGGATCCACCGCGCGGATCTGGAAGTGCAGCCGCCCGGCCGCGGCGGCGGTGCTGCGCAGCACGATCCCGCCCGGACGCGCCAGCGGCACGCCGGCCTCGATCGAGGCGTCGCCGTGCGCCTCGATCAGCTCGTTGATGAAGCGGCTGACCTGGCGCGCGTTGCGCGAGACCTCGGACGTTCCCTTCTTGGCCGCGTCGAGTTCCTCGAGCACGGTCATCGGCAGGAACACGTCGTGCTCCTCGAAGCGGAACAGCGCGGTCGGGTCGTGCATCAGCACGTTGGTGTCGAGCACGTAGATACGCTTGCTGCGGGTCATCGGCATCCTCGCGACGGCGGGCAAGCCGGTACGGCGCGCCGCCCGGGGCGGGCGGCACGCGTATCGGCATCGGAAGAGAGAAGGCGCGCGGCCATGGCGGCCGCGTGAGGGAAGGGTGCGCGGCGCGGCGTCACCGCGCCTCGTCGAGGGCGGCGAGCACCGCCTGCGCGTGGCCGGCCACCTTGACCTTGCGCCAGGACCGCGCGATGCGGCCCTCCGGGTCGATCAGGAAGGTGCTGCGCTCGATGCCGAGCACCTTGCGGCCGTACATGTTCTTCTCGCGGATCACGTCGAAGGCGCGGCAGAGCGTCTCGTCGGGATCGCTGGCGAGGTCGAAGCGCAGGCCCTGCTTCTCCGCGAAGCGCGCGTGGGAGGCGACCGAGTCGCGCGACGCGCCGAGGATCGCGGCGCCGCGCTCGCGGAAGGCGTCGAGCAGGGCGTTGAAGTCCACGCTCTCGGTCGTGCAGCCGGGCGTGGCGTCCTTCGGATAGAAGTAGAGCACCAGCCAGCGGCCGCGCCAGTCGCCGAGCGTCGCGGCGCGGCCGTCGCCGAGCGTGGTGCCGAGGTCTGCGGGAACGATGTCGCCTGTGTCCATCCGTCAGAACTTCATCGGGTCCATGATGGCGTCGAGGTTCAGATGGTCGCAGAACTCGAGGAAATCGTCGCGCAGCGCGGCGATGTGCATGTTCGACGGGATGCCGATGGTCACCTGCGCCGAGAACATGTCCGCGCCGGTCTGCATCGCGCGGTAGCGCGAGGACTGCAGGTTCTCGATGGTGATGCCCTGGCGGTCGAAGAAGTCCGCGAGCTGGAACAGGATGCCGGGCTTGTCCGCGGCCACCACCTCGACGATGTAGGGCAGCAGGTTGGACTGCGGCTCCTTGGGACCGGTGCGGTACCAGGCGAGCTTGAAGTCCTCCTCGCGCTCCAGGCGGGCGAGCATGGCCTCGAGCTTGGCGACGGCGTCCCACGAGCCGACCGCGAGCGCGGCGACGGACACGTCGCGCCCGACCGTCGCCAGGCGCGCGTCGGCGAGGTTGCAGCCGCTGTCGGCGATGCGCCGCGTCACCGACAGGAGCGGCGAATGCGGATGCGTCGCGTAGGCACTGATGAGGAGGTGGTTTTCTTGTGGAGCGGGGCGGGGCGTCTGGTCGCTCAAGGCGGGGTCCCGGGATACGGCGTCGGGTGATGCGTCGGGTGCCGACGGAGCGGCTCTGGAACGCGCGTGCAGCGGTGCTGCGGCTGGCGGTCAGCATACTTGCCGCCCGTTTCCGGCCGCAAGTAACATCGCCGCCGCACTTCAACGCCTTCCCGGCGCACGCACGCCGGCCCCTCCGGCGCCGCGCCGCCGGCCCGACCCAGGATCCTTCGGTTTGCGACTCTCCGGCAGCATCACCGCTCTCGCGACGCCCTTCGACGCCGCGGGCGACGTCGACGTCCGCGCCTGGCGCGCCCTCGTGGAGGCGCAGGTCGCCCACGGCACCCAGGGCATCGTCGTCGCCGGCTCGACCGGCGAGGCGGCCACCCTCGACGACGCCGAGTACCTCGGGCTGATCGAGAGCGCGGCGGACGTGGTCGCCGGCCGCATTCCCGTGCTGGCCGGCACCGGCCAGTCGGGCACGCGCAAGACCGTCGCCCTCACCCGGCGCGCCGCCGAGGCGGGCGCGGACATGGCGCTGGTGGTCACGCCGCCCTACGTGCGTCCGACCCAGGAAGGTCTGCTCGCCCACTACCGCGCGGTGGCGGAGGAGGGCGGCCTGCCCGTGGTGCTGTACAACGTGCCGCCGCGCACCGGCGGCGACCTGCTGCCGGAGACGGTCGCGGCGCTGGCGACGCATCCGCGCATCGTGGGCATCAAGGAGGCGCGGGCCGAGCCGGAGCGCATGCAGGCGCTGCTGGCGCTGCGCGGCGAGGGCTTCAGCGTGCTGAGCGGCGACGACCCGACCTTCTGTCGCGCGATGCTCGCGGGCGCCGACGGGGTGATCTCCGTGGCGAGCAACGTGGTCCCGGCGAGCTTCCGCCTGCTCGCCGACCGGGCCGCCGCCGGCGAGGCCGATTCAGCCCGCGCTCTGGATGCCGCCCTCGCGCCGCTGTACCGTTTCCTCGGCGTCGAGCCGAACCCGATCCCGGTCAAGGCCCTGCTGGCCCGCCTCGGTTGCGGTCACGGCCTGCGCCTGCCGCTCACGCCGCTGTCCTCCGCGCATGCCGCCGAGGCCGAGGCGATGTGCGGCCTGGTGCGCAGGCTCGAGGCCGATCCGGCCGCGGCCGCGGCCTGATCCTCAAATCCCGATCCTTAATCATCATCAGACGTCTTCCGGAGAACCAACGCATGTCGACCCCCTCCACCCGTTCGCGCCTGCTGCTCGCCGGCCTCGTCGGCGCTCTCCTGGTGACGTCGGGCTGTGGCTGGTTCCGCCGCGACGACGCCGCCTACCAGCGTGCGATGGCGAGCAATCCGCTCGAGCTGCCGCCGGGCTTGGACATGCCGCGCGCCGATCCCGCGATGACCATCCCGGGCACGGCCGGTGCGGCGACCGCATCGACCACGCCGCGCACCGCCGCGGCCGGCGTCTCGTTCACCGTCGCCGGCACCGTGCAGGAGGTCTGGGCCCGGATGGGTGCTGAACTCGACGCCATCGAGGGCGTCTCCATCCTCAACCGCGCGCAGCTGCTCGGCACCTACGAGGTCCGCTACCAGGACCAGAGCTTCCTGCTGCGCACGCAGGCGCAGGGCGACTCGGTGATCGTCTCCGCGCTCGGCGCCGAC
This sequence comes from Coralloluteibacterium thermophilum, assembly GCF_042654365.1. Taxonomy (NCBI): domain Bacteria; kingdom Pseudomonadati; phylum Pseudomonadota; class Gammaproteobacteria; order Lysobacterales; family Lysobacteraceae; genus Coralloluteibacterium; species Coralloluteibacterium thermophilum. Next base: position 162,132 of record NZ_JBHSGG010000029.1, on the reverse strand, counting down.
GGCCGCGCGCTCGGCGAGGGCCCGGCCGCGGACCTGGTCGTCCAGCTGCGCGAGCGCATGGGCTGACGTCCCGCCCATCGCGGGCATTGAAAAAGGCGGCCCCCGGGGCCGCCTTTTTTCGTGGCGCGGCGCGGACGCGTCAGCGTTCGAGGTGCGCGAGCTTGCCGGGCTTGCCGTCCCAGTCCGCGGCGTCGGGCAGCGGCTCCTTGCGCGTGGTGATGACCGGCCAGGCCGCGGCGAGCTCCGCGTTGAGCGCGACGAAGGCCTCCTGTCCTGCGGGCACGTCGTCCTCGGGGAAGATCGCGTTGGCGGGGCACTCCGGCTCGCACAGGGTGCAGTCGATGCACTCGTCCGGGTCGATCACCAGGAAGTTCGGGCCCTCGTGGAAGCAGTCGACCGGGCAGACCTCGACGCAGTCGGTGTACTTGCACTTGATGCAGTTTTCGGTGACGACGAACGGCATGGGACCTCTCGGGCAGTGACCTGCGGATTCTAGAGCGTGCGGCGCGCCGCCGCCTTGATCCGCATCAACGCGAAAGGCCCGGACGGGCCGGGCCTTTCGGAGGCGGCGGGCGTTGCGTGCCCGCTGCGATGTTTGGCGCTCCCTACGAGGTTCGAACTCGTGTTCCCGCCTTGAGAGGGCGATGTCCTAGACCACTAGACGAAGGGAGCAGAGGGTTTCGCCGTACCGGGCGAAGCCGATAGTATAGAAACAGTCAAAGGCCGTGACAACGGTTTTTTTGAACTTTTTTTCGCAGCGGTCGGGACGGCCGCTGCCCCCACGGCCCTCTTCCCTTGCTGCCGATGACCGATTCCGAAGGACCCGATTCCCCCTCGTCGTCCGCGCCGCTGCGCGTGATCCCGCGCGAGGCGCACACCGTTTCCCGCAAGCACATCAGCCCCAACGCGCTGCGCGTGCTCTACCGCCTGCGCGAGGCCGGCTTCGGCGCCTACCTGGTCGGTGGCGCGGTGCGCGATCTCCTGCTCGGGCTCGCGCCGAAGGACTTCGACGTCGCCACCGACGCCACGCCGGAGGAGATCAAGCAGCTGTTCCGCAACTGCCGCCTCATCGGCCGCCGCTTCCGTCTGGCGCACGTGGTGTTCGGCCGCGAGATCATCGAGGTCGCCACCTTCCGCGCGAACTCCGACGACGGCAGCGGCGACCGCGCGCTCGAGGGCGAGCGCCTGGTGCGCGACAACATCTACGGCACCATCGAGGAGGACGCGCTGCGCCGCGACTTCACCGCGAACGCGCTGTACTACGCCATCGAGGATTTCTCGGTGCGCGACTACGTCGGCGGCTTCGAGGACGTGCAGAACCGCGTCATGAAGCTGATCGGCGACCCGGTCGCGCGCTACCGCGAGGATCCCGTGCGCATGCTGCGCGCGGTGCGGCTCGCGGCCAAGCTCGACTTCACCATCGACGCCAGTGCCGCCGAGCCGATCCCGGCGCTCGCGCCGCTGCTCTCGCAGGCGCCGCCGGCGCGCCTGTTCGACGAGTGCCTCAAGCTCTTCCTCGCCGGGCACGCGCAGAAGAGCTTCCTCGGACTGGAACGGCACGGCCTGCTCGCGGAGCTGTTCCCGGAGAGCGCGCTGGCGCTGGCGGCCAACCGCAGCGGGAGCCTGCGCCGGCTGGTGCTGCACGCGCTGTCGGCCACCGACCGCCGCGTCGCCGAGGGGCTCTCGGTCACGCCGGCCTTCCTCTTCGCCGCGCTGCTGTGGCCGGCGTTCTGCCGCGAGGCGGCGCTGCTGCAGCGCGGCGGGCTCGACGCCCTGGTGGCGCAGCAGCGCGCGGCCGACCGGGTGACCCTGCACCAGGCGCAGCGCATCGCGCTGCCGCGCCGCTTCTCCATCCCGATGCAGGAGATCTGGCTGATGCAGGCGCGCCTGGTGGTGCGCCAGCGCAAGCGCGTCGGGCGTCTGCTGTCGCATCCGCGCTTCCGCGCCGCCTTCGACTTCCTGGAGATGCGCGTGGCGGCGGCGCCCGAGCTGGCCGAGGACGTCGCCTTCTGGCGCGAAGCGCAGGGCCTGTCCGCGGATGCGGGCGACGAGGCGCCCGACACGCACGAGGACGAGTTCTTCGACGACGAGGCGGCGCGCCGGCGCGGCCGGTGGCGGCGGCGCGACCG
>NZ_JBHSGG010000029.1:0-159985 GCF_042654365.1 Coralloluteibacterium thermophilum | reverse complement strand
CGCCGGCGGCGCGGCCGCGGCGAGGGCGCACCGGCGCCGGCCCCGTGAGGGTGCGCGCGCACGTCGGCCTCGGCGGCAACCTGGGCGACGTGGCGGCGAGCTTCGACTCCGCGCTGCACATGCTCGACACCCTGGCGGACACGCGGGTGGCGGCGGTATCGCGCCGCTACCGCACGCCGCCCTGGGGCGAGACGGCGCAGCCGCCCTTCCTCAACGCCGTGGCCGCGCTCGACACCGCGCTCGCGCCCGAGGCGCTGCTGGACGCCCTGCTCGACATCGAGCGCGCGCACGGGCGCGACCGAGGCGCGGATGCCCTGCGCTGGGGGCCGCGCACGCTCGATCTCGACCTGCTCACCTACGGCGAGCGCAGCATCGACACGCCGCGCCTGACCCTGCCGCATCCGCGCATCCACCAGCGCGCCTTCGTGCTGGTGCCGCTGGCCGAGGTCGCGCCCGGGCTGCTGCTGCCGGGGCAGGGCAGGGTGGAGGCGCTGCGCGATGCACTCGGGCAGGACGGCATCGTTGCGGTCGAGGCGGGCGCGCCGCTTGCGTCGTCGCCGTCGGCGACCGGACCATAGCCGCCCTCGCCGAGGAGCCCCAGCCATGTACGCAGACACCGCAGCCGCATCCGCGCGCAAGCCCGTGACCGTTCCCCAGCTGCGCGGCTTCAAGGCGGAGGGGCGGCGGATCGCCGCGCTGACCTGCTACGACGCCGGCTTCGCGACCGCGCTGGAGGAGGGCGGCATCGACGTCGTCCTGGTCGGCGACTCGCTGGGCATGGTGGTGCAGGGGCAGTCCAGCACCCTGCCGGTGACGGTGGCCGACGTCGCCTACCACACCGCCTGCGTCGCCCGCGCGCTGCACGCGCCCCTGCTGATGGCGGACCTGCCGTTCCAGGCCGACGCCACGCCCGAGCGTGCGCTCGATGCGGCCACGCGCCTGCTCCAGGCCGGCGCGGCGATGGTGAAGATCGAGGGCGCGGGACCGAAGCTGGAAACGATCCGCTTCCTCGTCGAGCGCGAGATCCCGGTCTGCGCCCACCTGGGCCTGACGCCGCAGTCGGTGCTGCGCCTGGGCGGCTATCGCGTCCAGGGCCGCGAGGCCGAGGCGGCGGCGCGGCTGCGGCAGGATGCGTGCGCCGTGGCGGAGGCCGGTGCCGAGGCGCTGGTGCTCGAATGCGTGCCCTCGGCGCTGGCGGCGGAGATCACCGCGGACGTACCGGTCGCCACCATCGGCATCGGCGCAGGGGCGGCGTGCGACGGCCAGATCCTCGTGCTGCACGACCTGCTCGGCCTGGGCGCGCGGCGCCCGCGCTTCGTCAAGGACTTCCTCGCCGGGGGCGGTTCCATCCGCGGCGCGGTGGAGGCCTATGTCGCCGCCGTGCGCGACGGCAGCTTCCCGGGCCCCGAGCACGCCTACGCCTGAGCCGCCGCCGGGACCGGCGCCGTCCGCCCGCAGCCCACACTCCCGAAGCACGACCCGCTCCCCGAGGATTCCCGATGCTCACCGTCCGCACCGTGTCCGACCTGCGTGCCGCCGTCGGCGGCTGGAAGCGCGCCGGCGAGCGCGTCGCCTTCGTCCCCACGATGGGCAACCTGCACGCCGGGCACTTCTCGCTGGTGGCGCTGGCGCGCCGCCAGGCCGACCGCGTGGTCGCCAGCGTGTTCGTCAATCCCACGCAGTTCGGGCCGAACGAGGACTTCGAGCGCTACCCGCGCACGCCGGACGCCGACGCGGTCGGCCTCGCCGACGCGGGCTGCGACCTGCTGCTGCTGCCGTCTGTCGAGCAGATGTACCCGTTCGGGCCCGAGCGCTGCGTGCGGGTGCGGGTGCCCGGGCTCAGCGACGTGCTCGACGGCGCCCACCGCCCCGGGCACTTCGACGGCGTGGCCACCGTGGTGCTGCGGCTGCTCAACATGGTGCAGCCGGACGTGGCCGTGTTCGGCCGCAAGGATTTCCAGCAGGTGCGGGTCATCGAGTACCTGGTGCGCGACCTCTCGCTGCCGGTTTCCATCCTCGCCGCGGAGACGCAGCGGGAGCCCGACGGGCTGGCGCTGAGCTCGCGCAACCAGTACCTCTCCGCGGAGGAGCGGGCGCGGGCGCCGGAGATCCACCGCACCCTGCAGTTCGTGCGCGAGGCCGCGCAACGCCGCGTTCCGCTGGCAGAGATCGAGGCCGAGGCGCACCGCCGCCTGGCCGCCGCCGGCTTCGAGGTGGACTACGTGGCGCTGCGGCGGGCGGACGACCTGGCGCCGGCCGCGTCGCTCGACGACGGCGGCGTGGTGGCCCTGGTCGCGGCCCGACTGGGGCGCACGCGCCTGATCGACAACCTGCTGCTCTGAGCCGCAGCCTGAACGGGGCCTGGGCCTTGCAAGCCGCCCTTCGCGCTCCCATTTGCGGCGGTGCGGTATGCATTCCTAGACTATGCGGCTACCCCAGCCTGCGTTTCATCGCCATCCGGAGCACGCCATGCAGCTGACCCTGCTCAAGGGCAAGATCCACCGCGCCTCGGTCACCCACGCCGAGCTGCACTACGAGGGCTCCTGCGCGATCGACGCGAACCTGCTGGAGCTCAGCGGCATCCGCGAGTACGAGCGGATCGAGATCTACAACATCAACAACGGCAAGCGGTTCGCCACCTACGCGATCCGCGCCGAGGCCGGCAGCGGCGTCATCTCGGTCAACGGCGCCGCCGCGCACCAGGCCGAGGTGGGCGATCTCGTCATCATCTGCGCCTATGCCGGCATGAGCGAGAGCGAGGCGGCGGAGTTCAAGCCGAAGCTCGTGTACGTGGACGGCGAGAACCGGATGACGCACACCAACGACGTCATCCCGGCGCAGGCCGCCTGATGTCCGCCGCGCTGGCGGCACTGGCACCCCACGCCGCGCGGCTCGCCGCCGCACGGATTCCCGACCTCGTCCAGGCCGAGCCCGGCCGTGCGGCGCGCATGCTGCGCGCCGGCCCGATCGGCATGAGCCTCGCGCGCCAGAAGCTCGACGGCGACGCGCGTGCGGCGCTGCACGCGCTGGCGGACGCCGCGGGCCTGGTACCGGCCTTCCGGCGCCTGTTCGACGGCGAGATGGTGAACGCCTCGGAGCGCCGGCCGGCGCTGCACAGCGCACTGCGTTCGGACCTGGGGACGAGCGATACCGCGCGCGCCGCGCATGCGCAGGCCGTGCAGGCCCGCGAGCGCATGCGTGCGCTGGTCGCGGCGCTCGAGGCCTCCGAGGTCACCGACGTGGTCAACGTCGGCATCGGCGGCTCCGACCTCGGCCCGCGCCTGGTGGTCGACGCCCTGGCGGAGTTCGGCACCGGCCGCTTCCGCCTGCACTTCCTGAGCAACGTCGACGGCAGCGCCGCCCAGCGCCTGCTCGCGGGGCTCGATCCCGAGCGCACCGCGGCGATCCTCGTGTCCAAGAGCTTCGGCACCCAGGAGACCCTGCTCAACGGCGCCGTGCTGCGCGACTGGCTCGGTGGCGCCGGGCGCCTCTACGCGGTCAGCGCCAACGTGCCCAGGGCCGAGGCCTTCGGCGTCGCCGCCGAGCGGGTGCTGCCGATGTGGGACTGGGTCGGCGGGCGCTATTCGCTGTGGTCGGCGGTCGGGTTCTCGATCGCGCTGGCCATCGGCATGGAGGGCTTCGAGGCGCTCCTGGCCGGCGCCGCGGCCATGGACGCGCACGTGCTGGAGGCGCCGGTCGAGGACAACCTGCCGGTCCAGCATGCCCTGCACGGCGTCTGGAACCGCAACGGCCTGGGCTATCCGACCCACGCCGTGCTGCCCTACGACGAGCGCCTGGCCCTGCTGCCGGCCTACCTGCAGCAACTGGTGATGGAGAGCCTGGGCAAGCGCGTCGCCGCCGACGGCAGCGCCATCGACCACGCCACCGTGCCGGTGCTGTGGGGCGGCGCGGGCACCAATTCGCAGCACAGCTTCTTCCAGGCCCTGCACCAGGGGACCGACATCGTCCCTGCCGACTTCATCGGCGTGGCGCGGCCGTCGCATCCCTTCGCCGACAACCACCGCGCGCTGCTCGCCAACCTGCTCGCGCAGACCGAGGCCTTCGCCAACGGTGCCGACGTCGACGACCCGCAGAAGGTGTATCCGGGCGGGCGGCCGTCCACGCTGCTGCTGCTGGATGCGCTGACCCCGGAGAGCCTCGGCGGCCTGATCGCGCTGTACGAGCACAGCGTCTATGCGCAGTCGGTGCTGTGGGGCATCAACGCCTTCGACCAGTGGGGCGTGGAGCTGGGCAAGAAGATCGCGGGCGATCTGCTGCCGGCGCTGGCGGGCGAACTCACCGGCCCGCTCGATCCCGTCACCGCCGCGCTGATCGACGCCATCCGCGCGCGCGGCTGAGCCATCCAGGCGGCGCGCCGATGGCTCGGCGCGCGCATCTTCAGGTCGCGGAAGGGCGACGGGCCGCCGACCTTGCGCCGCCGGTCGCTACCGACCCACGCCCGCTCCGCCCGCAAGGGCGGTCGTGCCGGCGTCCTCGGGCTGCACGGCGGGAGCCGGAAACCCTGCAATCCCGAACCCGCCGAGCGCCGCCGCGGCCGCCTGCAGCTCGGGATGCGCGAAGAAGGCTTCGAGCGCACGCGCACGGCCGGGGCCGATCCCGGGCAGGCGTTCCCAGGCCGCCGCGTCGCGGGTCGCGCGCGACGCGAAATCGCCTGCATCCGCATCGAAGCCGGGTGGTGCTCCGAGGGCGCGCAGCCAGACATCCAGCCCTCGGGTCCGCGCCACGGGTGCCACCGCCGCGAGGCGCGCGCCAGGATTCGGCGGTGCGCTCGTCCCGCTCCATGCCAGCCAGTCGACGAGGTTGCCCAGTGCGCCGCTTCCGACTGCCGCCGCCCAGGTCCCGCGCCCGATCCCGCGCAGGCCGAGCTGCCGTCCGAGCCATTCCGCGCGTGCCAGGAACTGCTCCCCGCAACCCGGGGTCGGCCGAAAGCAGCTGAGCATGTGGTGCGCTGCCGGATCCGGCGCCACGACGGTCCCGCGCAGCGTCGCTCGCCAGGCCACGCGCTCCAGTCGGGGACTGGTGCCGCCGGCGAGCGACACCACCACCGTGTCGCCCGGGAGCACGTCGAGGGCCTGCCAGCGCGCCAGCGAGCCCAGCGACACGCGCCGGATGCTGCGTCCGTCCAGTTCCACCGGCTCGAGCTCGAGCCGTGGTGTGATGCGTCCGGTGCGGCCGATGGGGAAATCCATGGCGCGCACTGTCGCCAGCGCCTGCGTGGCAGGGTGCTTCCAGGCCAGCGCGTCCGCCGGCGGCAGCGGATCGTCCGGGGCGACCGCGGCGCGACGGTCGGAGCGCAGCACCACGCCGTCGGTGGCGAAGGGCAGCGGTCCCTGCAGCCACGCTGCACGCTGCCGCTGCGCCTGGGCGCTATCGCGCACGCGGACGGCATGGGCCGCGGCCTCGGGAAAGCCGAGGTCTGCCAGGGCGTGCAGGCGCGCCTCGACGCCGTGCGGGCCGGCCGGCCAGTCCCAGACGAACAGGCCGATGTGCCCGCGCGCCTCCGCATCGAGTTCCGTGCGCGCGAGGGCGCCGGCGACTCGGCCGCGGTGGCCGGCGCTGCCCAGCTGCGCCTGCACGTGGCCGGGCGCATGCCAATAGAGCTCGCCCTGCACGACCAGCACCGGCGGTGCCCGGTCGAGGCGCCGAGGTATGCGTGCCAGCTCGCGCACGTGCGCGCTCCAGTCGAGCCCCGCGGTTCCGTCGCCGCGGCTGATGGCGCGGGCGAGTTCGCCGTCGCGATAGACGAGGGTGACCGCCACGCCGTCGACCTTGGGCAGCATCCAGACCGCGCCGTGCCGCGCGAGGAAGGCCGCGACCTCACCATCGCCGCCCTTGCGCAGGCCGCGCTGGCGGTAGGGATGGCGCAGCGGTCCCGTGGCCGCGGCCAGCGGCCCGGGTGGCGCATCCAGGTGGAAGCAGGTGCGCCAGGCCGTCTCGCGCTCGCGCGCCTGGTCGTAGGTGGCGTCGTCGACCAAGGCAGTGCCGTCGGCGTGGTAGGCGACATCCCAGGCCTGCAGGCGTTCGACCAGGGCGGCGTGTTCCGCGCGGGCGCGCTCCGGCGTCCAGTCCGGACAGGCGGCATCGGTGTCCTCGATGCCACAGACGATGGCCAGCAGCGCGGCCACCCGCAAGAGCAAGACCATGGCTCCGCGGGAGCGCGTGCGCAGCGTGGACGGAAGACTCGGCATGCCGCCAGCCTGGGCAGGGGCAGCCGTGCTGCCGACCGGCGGCGTCGGCGGTCGGGGGTAGGAAAACCACGTGCCCGCGGGTGAGGCGGCCCCGCATCCGCCACCGGGCGCGCCGTCCGCCCGGGAGCGCGTCGTGTGCTTTCGGCGCGCTGCGAAGCGGCCTCGGATGGTCGAGACAGGCCGCGTCCCGCCCCGAGGCTCGCGCCCGCAATGCCGGCTCCTCATCGCTGACGACCCACGCATCCATCCCAACGGGATACACGCTCTAGAATCCACCGATGTTTCGCGGCCAGCCTCTCTACCGCACAGCCGACCTCCGCGCGCTCGAACGTGCCTCGCGCGACGTGGTCGCCGAACCTGTCCTGATGCAGCGCGCCGCCGCGGCGGCGTGGCGGCACCTGCAGGCGCGCTGGCCGGACGCGGGCCGTCTGCTCGTGGTCTGCGGCGGCGGCAACAACGGTGGCGACGGCCACCTGCTGGCGGCGCTGGCCCATGCCGCGGGACGCGAGGCGACGGTCCTGGTTCCTGCGGGGACGCAGCCGCGCGGCGAGGCCGCCGAAGCGGCCTGGCGCGCCTGGGACGGACCGCGGAGGGCGTTCGACGGTGCGCTTCCGGCGGACGCGGACCTGATCGTGGACGCGCTGTTCGGCATCGGGCTGACGCGGGCACCGCGCGACGAGGCCGCCGCCCTGATCGCGGCGATGAACGCCGCGGGCCGACCGGTGCTGGCCCTCGACGTGCCGTCGGGCCTGGACGCGGACACCGGCGCCGCGCCGGGCGCGGCGGTGCGTGCGGACGCGACGGTCGAATTCCTGCTCCCCAAGCGCGGCCTGCGCACCGGTCGCGGGCCCGCGCTCGCCGGTACCGTGTACTGCGAGCGCCTGGACCTGCCCGACCTGCTCCCGGAGCTGGAGAACGCCGCGCGCTGCATCGCCGCGCCCGAGCTCGGGCACTGGCTGGCGCCGCGGCCGCGCGACGCGCACAAGGGCGACCACGGGCACGTGCTCGCGATCGGCGGCGACCACGGGACCGGCGGCGCGCTGGCGCTGTGCCTGCGGGCGGCGCTGCGCTCGGGGGCGGGCCTCGTCAGCGGCCTGACCCGGCGCGAACACGTCCCGGCCCTGCTCGCGCAGCAGCCGGAGATCATGGCGCACGCGGCGGACGCGCCGGATGCCGCGCCCGACCTCCTGACTCGCGCGGACGTGGTGGCCGTCGGGCCGGGCCTCGGCCGCGGCGCCTGGGGGCGTGCGTGGTTCGCCCGCGCACTCGCGGCGGGCCGTCCCCTGGTGGTGGACGCCGATGCGCTGAACCTGCTCGCGGAGGCGCCGCGGCGTCTCGACGATGCGGTGCTGACCCCGCATCCGGGCGAGGCCGCGCGCCTGCTCGGCATCGGCACCGCCGAGGTGCAGGCCGACCGCTTCGCCGCGGCCGCGGCGCTCGCCGAGCGCTACGGCAGCGTGGTGGTGCTGAAGGGCAGCGGCAGCCTCGTCGCGGCGCCGGGCCGGACGCCGCGGGTGGTGGCGGCGGGCAACCCCGGCATGGGCAGCGGCGGCATGGGCGACGTGCTGACGGGCGTGATCGCCGCCCTGCGCGGACAGGGGCTGGACGCCTTCGAGGCGGCCTCCTGCGGCGCGCTGCTGCATGCGGCGGCGGCGGACCTCGCCGCGGCCGACGGCGAACGCGGCCTCGCCGCGAGCGATCTGCTTCCCACTCTCCGCAGGCTTGCCAACCCATGAACGCGCTCGAACGCTTCCTGCCCGATGCCGAGGCCACCGCGGCGCTCGGCGCGACCCTCGCACGGCACCGTCCCGCACGCGCCGTGGTGCACCTGGAAGGCGACCTCGGTGCCGGGAAGTCCACGCTGGCGCGCGCGCTGCTGCGCGCGCTGGGCGTGACCGGCACCATCCGCAGCCCAACCTACACCCTGGTCGAGCGCTACCCGCTGGAGGGCGGCGACGAGGCCGCGCACCTCGATCTCTACCGGATCGGCGACGCGGGGGAACTCGACTTCCTCGGCCTGGACGAACTCGCGGGGCAGGCGGGCCTGTGGCTGGTGGAGTGGCCCGAGCGCGGCGCCGCGGCGTTGCCCGCGCCGGATCTGGCCGTCGCCCTGCGCCTGCACGGCGACGGCCGCATGGCCCGCCTGGCGGCCCTGTCGCCGGCGGGCGCGGACTGGCTGGCGCGCGTGGAAGGGGCGTGATTTACAGCCTGAATCTTAGCTAAGTATGAGGAAGAACCGGCAGGCTACGGATAAATAAGGCAAATTTCGTATTGCTTTTACAAAATCCGGGTGCTTCAATCGCGCCCATGTCCAGGGGCCTGCCATCGCTGCTGTCCACGACGTTGCTGGCGCTCGCCGGCTGCTTCGCGTGCGCGGCCTCGCTCGCGACGGAGCTGCGCAGCCTGCAGGTGGTGGATGCGGAGTCGCACACCCGCGCCGTGCTCGAGCTCGACGACGTCGGCGAGCACACCCTGTTCACCCTGCAGAACCCGCATCGCCTCGTGGTGGACCTCAAGGGCGCGCGCCTGGCCGGCGGATTCCGTGCGCCGGCGCCCAACGGCGTCGTCGCCGGCGTCCGCACCGGCACGCCCACCGAGGGCGACCTGCGCGTGGTGTTCGACCTCGCTTCCAGCGTGCAGCCGCGCAGCTTCGTGCAGCGCAGCGGCGGCGTCAGCCAGCTCGTCCTGGAGCTCCGGGGCGAACCCGGCCGGGCCGCCGCCGTGGCCTCGGCGACGGCCACTGCCGTGGAGGCCGCCGCGACCGCCGTGGTGCCCGCCGCGGGCGCCGTCGCCGCACCGGCCGCCGCGCGCACCATCGAGGACATGTTCGGCGGCAACCAGCGCGACCTCGTCATCGCCATCGACGCCGGACACGGCGGTCGCGATCCCGGCGCCATCGGCGCGGCCGGCACGCGGGAGAAGGACATCACCCTGGCGGTGGCGCGCGAGCTGGCGCGCATCGTCGATGCGGAGGAGGGCATGCGCGCGGTGCTGACCCGCGACCGCGACGTGTTCATCCCTCTGCAGCGCCGCTACCAGATCGCGCGCGAGGCGCGGGCGGACCTCTTCATCTCGATCCACGCCGACGCCTCGCCGCGCGAGGCGCCCTCGGGCTCGTCGGTGTACGTGCTGTCGCACCGCGGCGCATCGAGCGAGGCCGCGCGCTGGCTCGCCGACAAGGAGAATGCCGCCGACCTCGTGGGCGGCGTGAGCCTTGAGGGCAAGGACGGCGTGCTCGCCTCGGTGCTGCTCGACCTGTCGCAGAGCGCCACGATGAAGGCCTCCGACGATGCGGCGCGCCACGTGCTGCAGGGCCTGCGCCAGCTCGGCAAGACCCACAAGTCGAACGTCGAGTACGCCAACTTCGTGGTGCTGCGCTCGCCGGACGTGCCCTCGATGCTGGTGGAGACCGCCTTCATCAGCAACCGCGAGGACGAGCGCCGCCTCAACGATCCCGCGCACCGCGCGCGGCTCGCCCAGGCGCTGCTCGGCGGCATCCGCGGCTATTTCAATTCGCAGCCGCCGCCGGGCACGCTGTTCGCGGCGCGGGCGGAAGCGCGCGGCTCCGGCATCGAGCGCGAGCACCTCGTCGCGCGCGGCGACACGCTTTCCTCCATCGCCGCGCGCCACGGCATCAGCCTGGCGAGCCTGCGCTCGGCCAACAACCTCACCGGCGACACCGTGCGCGTGGGCCAGCGCCTGCGCATCCCCGCCGGCAGCGGCGTCCCCGCGGGCGGCGCCTTCGCCGGCACCGGCGGTCCGGGCTGACACCCTCTACAATCGACGGCCGTCCGCCTGTGGGACCGCCGTGCCGATCCGACCGCTTCCCGACCTCCTCATCGACCAGATCGCCGCCGGCGAGGTGGTCGAGCGGCCTGCTTCCGTGGTCAAGGAACTGGTCGAGAACGCGGTCGACGCCGGCGCGCGCCGCATCGACGTGGAGCTGGAGGAAGGCGGCATCCGCCTGATCCGCGTGCGCGACGACGGCTGCGGCATCGCCGCCGAGGAGCTGCCGCTGGCGGTCTCGCGCCATGCCACGAGCAAGATCGCGAGCATGGACGACCTGGAGGCGGTCGCCACGCTCGGCTTCCGCGGCGAGGCGCTGCCCTCCATCGCCGCGGTCAGCCGCTTCGCGCTCACCAGCCGGGCCGCGGGTGCCGAACACGGCGCCCGCCTGGAGATCGACGGCGGACGCGCGCAGCCGGTGGTTCCGCATCCGCATCCCTTCGGCACCACCATCGAGGTGCGCGAGCTGTTCTACAACGTGCCGGCGCGGCGCCGCTTCCTGAAGGCCGAGCGCACCGAGCTCGGGCACATCGAGGACTGGCTGAAGTCGCTGGCGCTGGCGCGCCCGGACGTGGAGCTGCGGGTGGCGCACAACGGCCGTCCGACCCGGCATTACCGCGCCGCGCAGGACTCGGCGGCGCGGCTGGCGCGTGCGGCGGAAGCGCTCGGCGGCGAGTTCGGCGCCGCCTGCCTGGCCGTTTCCCAGACCAGCAGCGACGACCTGCGCCTGTCCGGCTGGATCGGGCTGCCGAGGGCCTCGCGCAGCAGCCCCGACCAGCAGTACCTGTTCGTCAACGGCCGTGCGGTCCGCGACCGCACCATCGGCCACGCGGTGCGGCAGGCCTACGCGGACGTGCTGTACCACGGTCGCCATCCCGCCTACGTGCTGTTCCTCGAACTCGACCCGCGCCGCGTCGACGTCAACGTGCATCCCGCCAAGCACGAGGTGCGCTTCCGCGACGGGCGGCGCCTGCACGATTTCGTCTACCGCACCCTGCAGGAAGCGCTCGGCGCCGCGCGCGCCGGCGGCGAGGGCGGTCACGTGCCGCTGCCGGCGTCCGACGGCGCGCGTGCGCCGGACGGCGCCAGGGCGTCCGGCGGCATGGGCTGGGGCCGGGCGGTGCCACAGCAGCCGGGCATCGCGCTGGCCGTGCGCGAGCAGTTGCCCGCCTATGCCGCGCTGTACGGCCCGACGACCGCCGAGCGGGCGCCGCTGCCGGAGGCGTCCAACGTCGCACTGGCACCCGAGGATCCCGCCGCCGCGCCGCCGCTGGGCTTCGCCATCGCCCAGCTGCATGGCGTGTTCGTGCTGGCCGAGAACGCCGAGGGGCTGGTGCTGGTGGACATGCACGCGGCGCACGAGCGCATCACCTACGAGCGGCTGAAGGCCGCCCATGCGGGGGAGGGCATCCGCAGCCAGCCGTTGCTGGTGCCGCTGGCCCTGGCGGTCAGCGAGCGCGAGGCGGATGCCGCCGAGCAGCATGCCGAGGCGCTGGACGCGCTCGGCTTCGAGCTGCGCCGGGCCGGCCCGCAGTCGCTCACGGTGCGCGCGGTTCCGGCCATCCTCGACGGTGCGGATCCACGCCAGCTCGCGCTCGACGTGCTGTCCGACCTGGTCGAGCACGGCAGCACGCGGCGCATCGAGGAAGCGCAGAACGCCCTGCTGAGCACCATGGCCTGCCACGGCTCGGTGCGCGCCAACCGCAGGCTCACCCTGCCGGAAATGAACGCCCTGCTGCGCGACATGGAGGCGACCGAGCGTTCGGGCCAGTGCAACCATGGACGGCCCACCTGGGTGCAGTTGAGCAAGGCCCAGCTCGACGGGCTGTTCATGCGCGGGCGCTAGGGACGCGCGCGGCAGGCGGCGCGCATCCTGCTAGATTCGTCCGCTGCTCGCGGACATCGGGGAGGACGCATGAGGGAAGGGGGAATCGCGCGCGCTGCGGGCGTCGGGCTTGCGCTGGTCGTACTGGCCGTGCTGACGGGATGCGGACGCACGTCGGAGGCGCCCGCGCGGCCGGACGCGGCCGAGACGCGCGAGCGGCAGGCCTACCGCGCGGAGATCGAGCAGTGGCGGCGCGAGCGCCTGCAGGCCCTGCGCCGGCCCGATGGCTGGCTGTCGCTGGTGGGCCTGCACTGGATCGAGCGCGGCCCGCACTACGCCGGTGCGAGCGGCGGCAACGGCATCCGCCTCGCGACCGGGCCCGCGCACCTGGGCATGTTCGACCTGCGCGAGGACGGCAGCGTGCGCTTCACGCCAGACCGGCGCACGCCGGTGACGGTCAACGACGTGCCGCTGCGTGGCCCCGTGGTGCTCGCCGGGGATGGCGGCGGCCAACCGGACGTGCTGGGCTTCGACGACGGTCACATGAGCGCCGTGCTGATCGAGCGCGGCGGGCGCGTGGCCCTGCGCGTGCGCGACGCGCGGGTCGCCGCGGCCTCGCCCCTGCAGGCGGTGCCGGCCTACGGGATCGACCCGGCCTGGCGGATCGTCGCGCGCTTCGAGCCGCATCCCGAGCCGCGCACGCTGGAGATCCCCAGCGTCGTCGGCACGATCGAGCGCATGTCGAGCCCCGGCCAGGTGCATTTCGAGAAGGACGGCGCCGGCTTCACCCTCCAGGCGCTGGAAGGCGAGGACGGCGCGCTGTTCCTGATCCTCGCGGACCGCACCAGCGGGCACGACACCTACGGCGCCGGGCGCTACCTCGACGCACCGCGCCCCGACGCCGCGGGTCGCACCGTGCTCGACTTCAACAAGGCGATGAACCCGCCGTGCGCGTTCACCGCCTACGCCACCTGTCCCCTGCCTCCGCCGGAGAACCGCCTGGAGCTGGCGGTGACCGCCGGCGAGAAGCGCCTGCCACGGGAGTCCTGAGATGCATCGCCTGTTCGGTTTCCTCGTCGCCGCCCTGTCCGCCCTGGGCGTGGCGGCGCCCGCCGCCGTCGAGGCCCGGCCCGTCCCCCTGCTGTGGCAGGTCGAGACGGCCGACGGGCGGACCCACGCCCTGCTGGGCTCCATCCACGTCATGCGCGCCGAGGACTACCCGCTGGCGCCCGCGGTCGAGGAGGCCTTCGCGCGCGCCGGGCACGTGGTGTTCGAGCTGGATCCCACCGAGGCGACCTCGCCGACGACCGCGCTCCGCCTGGCCACCGCCGCGCAGGCGCCGGCAGGCGAGGACCTGGCCAGCCTGCTCGGCAGCGACTATGCGTCGTTCGAGCGCGTGGCCGCGGCGCAGGGCGTGCCCGCGGCCGCCCTGCGCGGCATGCGCCCGTGGTTCGCCAGCCTCACGCTGGCCCTGAGCGCCGCCTCGCGCGCCGGTCTCGAATCCAGTCGCGGCGTGGACATGGTGCTGATGCAGCGGGCGCGCGAGGCGGGCAAGCGGACCTCCGGCCTGGAGCGTGCCGACGACCAGATCCGCGCGCTCTCCGGCGCGCCGCTGCGCGAGCAGCTCGCCGGTCTGCGCCGCGTGGTCGCCGAACCCGCGCGCCTGCACGAGGACGTGCTGCGCCTGCACGCGCTGTGGCGCGCGGGCGATGCCGACGGGCTGGTCGCGGCCGTCGCCGAGGAACTTGCCGAGCAGCCGGAGACCTACCGGCGCATCAACGTCGAGCGCAATCGCGCATGGCTGCCCAGGGTCGAAGCCTTGCTCCGCGGCGACGACGACGTGCTGATCGTGGTCGGCGCACTGCATCTCGTGGGCGACGACGGCCTCGTCGCCGCCCTGCGGGAGCGCGGCTGGTCCGTGACGCGGGTTGTCGAGGCCGAGAAGTGAGTGGAGAGACGTGAGAAACGAGAGGGGCAGTCGCGCTTCTCTTGTTTCGCACTCCTCAGGTCTCGCTCCTCGCAGCAGAAGCGCCCCCTCCCAACCTCCCCCGCTTCGCAGGGGAGGAGCAGGTGGGGCTGAGACATGAGTGGGGAGGAGTGAGAAGCGAGGGCAGGTCGTCGCTTGTTCTCTCGTCTCTCACTTCTCGATCTCTCTCCTGCAAAAGCGCCCCCTCCCCAGCCCTCCCCCGCTATCCGCGGGGGAGGGGGCTGACAGGCCGAGGAGTGAGTGGAGGGAGTGAGGGTGCGCAACCTCGCATCTCCCGGTTTCTCACTTCTCGATCTCTCTCCTGCGCAAAGCGCCCTCTCTCCAGTCCTCCCCGCTGCCCGCGAGGGAGGGGGCTGACAGGCCGAGGTGTGAGTGAGGGGAGTGAGGTGCGCAACCTCGCTTCTCTCGGTTTCTCACTCCTCATGTCTCACTCCTCGGCTGTGCCTCGTTCTCCCCGGCACGCCGCGCCTGGGCGCGGGCGAGGGCGCCGCCGGTGCCCGCCCAGACCAGGGCGAGGCCGGCACCGATGACGGCGGCGACGGCGGGGTTCGAGGCGAGCATGTCCACGGCGGCCTTGACCCAGGCGCTCACTGCATCCGCCCCGCGGTACACCACGGTGTCGATGAAGTTCTTGGCCTTGTACTTGGCCTCGGCCGTCAGCACGGTGAACAGCATTTCCCGGCCGGGACGGACCAGGGCGTACTCGCCCGCGCGCCGCACCACCATGACCACCGCGAACACCGCGAAGACCGGGGCGAAGGCCAGCCAGAGGAAGCCCGCGGCCACCACCAGCGGTACCGCGACGAGCAGCACCCCGACCCCCAGCCGCCGTGCGAGGCGACCCGTGATGAAGAGCTGGGTGAGGATGGCGAGCGTCTGCACGATGGCGTCGAGCGTGCCGAAGACCCGCGTCTGCTCGGTGCGGTCGCTGAAGGTCTCGGCCACCAGGCGCGCCTGCTCGAAGTAGAGGAAGGTGGTGACGCTCGCCAGCAGCAGCACGAAGGCGCCGATGCCCAGCAGGTAGGGCGAGCGCAGGACCGTGGTGGCGCCGGCGAAGGGGCTGCCGCCGAGCGGGCGCGCGCGCGCCAGTTCCTCCTCCGGCCCGAAGGGATGCGCATCGCGCCAGCGCTGCAGCGCGTGGCCGGCCACCGCCGAGCCGAGCAGGAAGACCAGCGACAGCCACATCAGGCCCGAATGGCCGATCGGCCCGACCAGCTGGATGGCGAGGAGCGGCCCGGTCAGGCCGCCGAGGCTGGCGCCGGCCACGGTGAGGGCGAACAGGCGCTTGGCCTGCTCGACCGTGAAGACGTCGGCGAGCACGCTCCAGGCCACCGAGATGGTGAGCATGTTGAAGACCGAGATCCAGATGTAGAACGCCCGCGCGATGCCGACGTTGTCGGGATCCGCCGAGAAGGCGATGGCGAACAGCACCAGGTGGCTGGCGAAGAAGGCGTAGGTCCACGGCAGGATGCGCCGCCGCCGCACCTTGGAGGCGATGCTGCCGAACACCGGCAGCGCGACCAGCATGGCGACGAAGGTGCCGGTGAACAGCCACTGCAGGTTCTCGACGCCGCCGGCCACGCCCATGGTCTCGCGCACCGGCCGCAGCATGAAGTAGCCCGCGAACAGCAGGAAGAACATCGAGAAGCCGGCGAGCACCGCGCCGGTCTCGCCTGCGCGGGCGCCGAACAGGCGCAGCAGCCAGTTGCCGTTCGCGTCGCTCATGCGGAATGCCCCCGGGGCGTGGCGGCCGGGCGGCCGGGAAAGCTGCGGCTGGGCATGTCGGACCTCGCGAGGGGACGGGGATGCGGCGGCCCGAGCTTACCCGGCGAGTGTGTCAGCGCCCCCTGCCGGAAGTGGCTCGAAGCCCGTGCGCGGGCGCGGGTGGATGCAGTCGACCGGACAGGCCGGAATGCACAGGTCGCAGCCGGTGCAGGCGTCCGGAAGGATGGTGTGCATGCGCTTGGGCGCGCCGATGATGGCGTCCACCGGGCAGGCCTGGATGCACTTGGTGCAGCCGATGCAGACCGCCTCGTCGATCACGACGACGTGCGGCGGCCCCTCCTGGCCGCACTCGGGGTCGAGCGGCCTCGCCGCGCGGCCGAGCAGGGCGGCCAGCGCGCGGATGCCGGCGGCGCCGCCCGGCGGGCAGCGGTCGATGTCGGCCGCGCCGTCGGCGATGGCCTCGGCGTAGGGGCGGCAGGCCGGATAGCCGCAGCGCGTGCACTGGGTCTGCGGCAGCAGCGCATCGATGGCGGCGATGCGCATGGCGCGTGTGTCGTCGGTGCCTTGCATCGGCTCGGGCCCGCACGCGGGCGGCGGTCTACTCGGTGGCGGTTGCGGGCGCGCGCGGCGCGAACAGGCGGAAGCCGATCCACGCCACCACCGCGATGGCAAGGGCGCCCAGGGCTTCGGCGCGCGGCGAGCTGAGGATCAGCAGCGCGCAGGCGACGATGGCGCCGCAGCCCAGCACGCGGTCGCCGATGCCCGGCCGGTGGCCGGGCGTGCCCACGATGAGGGTCAGGCCCGCCGCGGCGTAGACCACGGTCACCAGCAGCACCGCCATGTTGATGATGGTGCCGAACTGCTGGCCGATGGTCGGCGCGCTGGTGATCCAGGCGAGCGCGCTCATCGCGATCACGATGATGGTCAGCCCGCTCGCGGCGGCGCCGTTGCGGTTGTAGCGGCCGAACACCGCCGGCAGCAGCCCGCGCTGGGCGGCGCGCGCACCGGATTCGCCGGTCACCAGCATCCAGCCGCCGAGCGTGCCGGTGGCCTTGAGCGCCGCGGCGCCGGCGATCAGCAGGGCCGCCCACGGGCCGAACACGCGCATGGCGACCTCGGCGAAGGGCGCGCTGGAGCTGTGCAGCACCTCGGCCGGGACGATGCCCATGACCAGCACCGAGCTCACCACGTAGACCGTCCCGGCGATCAGGATGCCGCCGAGCGTGGCCAGCGGGACGTTGCGCGACGGGTTGCGCACCACGCCCGCGACCATGGCGCTGGTCTCCAGGCCGATGAAGGCCCAGAAGATCGGCGCCAGCGCGCCGAAGGTCAGGGAGAAGTCCGACTGCGCCTCGGGGTTTTCCTCGTTCCAGTCGGCGCCGGTCGTGTTCCAGGCGGCCTCGAAGGTGTCGGCGTCGAAGCTCGTCCAGCCGCCGCCCAGCACCATCAGCACCGGCAGCAGGCCGAGCACGAGGCAGAAGGACTGGAAGCGCGCGATCGGCTTCGGGCCGAGCAGGTTCAGCGCGAACACCAGCCAGAGCAGGCCGATCTGCCCGTACACCTGCAGCTCGGCACCCTGCCATGCCGCGGGCAGCAGCACCACGAGGTAGCCGATCGCGGCGACGGCGATGGCGTTGTTGCCGATCCACGAGGACAGCCAGTACAGCGTGGCGGAGAGGAAGCCGGCATCGCGGCCGAGCGAGGGCGTGACGTAGTCGGCAGGGCTCTCCAGGTCGGGGCAGGTGCGCGCCAGCCGCGCGAAGGTCATGCCGAGCACCGCCGCCAGCACCGTCGCCAGGATCCAGGACAGCGCGGTGATGCTGCCCATGCCTGCGAGGCTTGCCGGCAGCAGGAAGAAGCCGGAGCCGATCATGTTGTTGGCGACCATGAAGGTCGCGAGCAGCGGGCCGATGCGGCGGGTGGGTTCGGTCATGCGGATCCCCGTTGGTGCCGCCGGCGTCCCCGCGGCGGAAGGGGCGAAGGGTAACCCGTGGCGGAGCGCCAGGGGCGATGGGCGGGAGGGGAGGCGGGCCGGCGCGGGCGTCGCGCCGGCCCGTTCCGGTCAGTCCGCGTCGCGGGCCGCGGCCTTCCTCAGGGCGGCCGCGTGGTCCGGCAGGCGCACCGGCACGCCGTCGGCGTCGCAGGCGCCCAGCTCGCAGAGGGTGCGGCGCAGGGCCGGCTGGCTCTGCACGATGAAGTGGTGGATGACGTTCTGCTCGACCACGCCGCGCACCGCCTCGGCGCCCGGGCCGCTGGCGTACAGGCCGACGTCGTCGCCGCTGTGCGTCTCGCTGCCGAGCGGGAACAGCGCCGGCTGCACGAAGTCGGGGGCCTCGGTGTCCACGCCGGTGAGGTCGGCGCCGGCATCCGCGGGCCGCCATTCGCGCGGTTCGCGGTCGCCGACGTAGCGCTTGGCGCCCTCCGGCTGGAGGTCGTTGGCCCCGGCGTACCCCGGGCCGTTGGCGTAGCTGAGGGTGGTGTAGGGCCGCCCGAGCGCGTCGCGCGCCGGTGCCGGCAGGGCGTCCTCGCCGGCCATGTTGCGGATCACCTTGCCGAGGATGGGGTTGCCGCGCACCGGGTAGCCGCCGAAGGACAGCACGTGCCCGTGGTCGGCGGTCACCAGGATCAGGGTCTCGTCCTCCGAGGTCATCTCGCGTGCGGTGCGCACTGCGTCGGACAGGGCGATGGTCTCGGTCAGCGCGCGGAAGGCGTTGCCCGCGTGGTTGGCGTGGTCGATGCGCCCGCCCTCGACCATCAGGAACCAGCCCTCGGGGTGGCGCGCGTCGAGCGCGGTGATGGCGGCCCGGGTCATCTCGGCGAGCGAGGGCTCGCCGGCGCGGTCGTCCGCGCGTTCGTGCTCGTAGCGCATGTGGTCGGGCTGGAACAGCGCCAGCACCTTGGGCGTGCGCGCGAAGTCGGTGGCGTCGAACTGCGCCCGGTTCCACAGCCATGCCCCGTCCGGATGCCTGGCCTGCCACTCGGCGACGAGGTTGCGGCCGTCGCCGCGCCGGCCGGGGATGCCGTACTCGGGGTCCGCCACCTCCGCCGGCAGCATGGCGAGGCGCCCGCCGCCCATGACCACGTCGATGCCGTCGCCGAACGGGAACTCGACCAGCTGCGCGGCGAGGTCGGTGCAGCCGGCCTCGCGCGCGGCCTGCGGGATCGCCAGGTCGTATTCCCAGTTGCGGTCCGGCGAATGGCCGTAGGTCGCGGCGGGGGTGGCGTGGGTGATGCGGGTGGTGGTGACCACGCCGGTGCCGAGGCCGGCGATCTTGGCCAGCTGCAGCACGCTCAGGCGCGCCGCCGCCCGCGAGGCCTCGCAGGCGGCGCGCGGGCTGGTCTGGTCGATCCCGATCACGCCGGCGCGCGTCTTCACGCCCGCCATCATGGCGGTCATGGTGCCCGCCGAATCCGGCGTCTGCTGGTCGGTGTTGTAGGTCTTGGAGAGGGCGGTGTGGGGGAAGCGCTCGAAGCTGAGGCGGTTCTCCTCGCCGGCCTGCCCGCGGCGCTGCCCCTCGAGGATGCGGGCCGCCGCGACCGTGGTGAGGCTCATGCCGTCGCCCACGAACAGCACGACCTTCTGCGCCGACGCGCGCCCGGCGCCGTTGTTGTGCGCCGTGGCCGCGCCCGACAGGTACCACCATTCCGGCGTCTCGCCGGCGGGATGCTCGATCGGCGGCACGTCGATCTGGCGGGGAGCGAGGGGAGCGGAACGGTGCGGGGCGGCGCAGCCGGCGGCCAGCATGGCCGCCGCCGCCGCAAGGAGCGTGAGGCGCATTGGATCTCGGGGATGGCGGAAACGGGCGGCCGCCGCGGCGGCGCCGGCGATTGTACCGGTGGAGTGTGACCGTCGGCCCTGCCGGGGCGCGTCGTCCGCTTCGGGAGGGGGCGATGCGGTCCGGATGCGCGCCGGACAGGGCGCGGCCGCGCGGGGGCGGGCCGGGGCAACCGGGGCGCGCCGGGTGTACCTGCCGCTCCTGCCGGGACGGCCGTCGGCGGCATGTCGTCCCGTCCCGGGCCCTCGCGGCCTGCGCCGAGGATCGTTGCGTCCATGAGGCCCGGGTATGCTTCCGCCCATGCTGCTTCTCGCCTCGCAATCTCCCCGCCGCCGTGAACTGCTCGCCCAGCTCGGCGCCGTCTTCCAGGTCGTCGACGTCGCGGTGCCGGAGGTCCGCGCCGACGGCGAGGCCGCCGCCGACTACGTGCTGCGGGTCGCCGGCGACAAGGCACGCGCGGGCCTCGCCCACGCCGGGCCCCACGACGTGGTGCTGGGCGCCGACACCGAGGTCGTTCTGGAGGAGCGGGTGTTCGGCAAGCCCGCCGACGCCGCCGAGGCGCGCGCGATGCTCGCCGCGCTGGCGGGCCGCACCCACACCGTGATCAGCGCGGTCTGCCTGGTCTCCCGCGACCGCAGCGCGCACGCCGTCTGCGCCAGCCGGGTGCGCTTCGGCCCGCTGCGGCCGGCCGACATCGACGCCTACGTCGCCACGGGGGAATGGCGAGGCAAGGCGGGGGGCTATGCCATCCAGGGCCGCGGCGGCGCTCTGGTCGCCCACCTGGAGGGCAGCTACAGCGGCGTGATGGGCCTGCCGCTGTACGAGACCGCCGGCCTGCTGCGCGGGTTCGGGCCCTGCGCGGAGCGCGCCGCGTGAGCGAGGAACTGCTGATCAACGTCACCCCGCGCGAGACGCGCGTGGCCCTGGTCGAGAACGGCATGCCGCAGGAGGTGCACATCGAGCGCGCCTCGCGCCGCGGCTACGTCGGCAACATCTACCGCGGCCGCGTGCAGCGGGTGATGCCGGGGATGCAGGCGGCCTTCGTCGAGATCGGCCTGGAGCGTGCCGCCTTCCTCCACGCCTCCGACATCCTGCGTCCGCCGCCGGCGCTGGCCGACGGCAACGGCGATCCGCCGGCGCCGGCGCCGACCCCGTCGATCACCGAACTGGTGCGCGAGGGGCAGGAGATCACCGTTCAGGTCGCCAAGGACCCCATCGGCAGCAAGGGCGCGCGGCTGACCACCCAGCTCAGCATTCCTTCGCGCTACCTGGTGCTGCTGCCGTACTCGCAGGTGATCGGCGTGTCGGCGCGCATCGAGGACGACGCCGAGCGCGCGCGCCTGAAGGGCATCATGGCGGACCTCATGGCGCCCTCCGGCATGGGCTGCATCGTGCGCACGAATGCCGAGGGGCAGGGGGAGCCGGCGCTGGCGGAGGACGTGGACTACCTGCTGCGCGCCTGGGAGCTGGTGCAGGTCGGCAGCCAGCGCGCCCGCGCCGGCCAGCGCATCTACGAGGACCTGCCGCTGCCGCTGCGCGCGCTGCGCGACCTGCTCAACTCCGACATCGAGAAGGTGCGGGTGGACTCGCTCGACACCTTCGAGCGCATGTGCGACTTCGCCAGCCAGTTCACCCCGGATTTGGCCGACAGGCTGGAGCATTACCCGGGCGACGTGCCGATCTTCGACCTCTACGGCGTGGAGGACGAAATCCAGCGCGCGATGCGCCGCGAGGTGCTGCTGAAGTCCGGCGGGCACCTGGTGATCGACCAGACGGAGGCCATGACCACGGTCGACGTCAACACCGGTTCCTTCCTCGGCCAGCGCAACCTCGAGGAGACCGTCTACCGCACCAATCTCGAGGCCGCCCAGGCGGTCGCACGGCAGCTCCGGCTGCGCAACCTCGGCGGCATCGTCATCATCGACTTCATCGACATGGTCGACCCCGAGCACCGGCGGCAGGTGCTGCGCACGCTGGAGAAGGCGCTCTCGCGCGACCACGCGCGCACCAACGTGCACGACTTCTCGCCGCTCGGGCTGGTCGAGATGACCCGCAAGCGCACCACCGAGAGCCTCGAGCGCCAGCTCTGCGAGCCCTGCGCCCACTGCGGCGGGCGCGGCAGCATCAAGACCGCGGAGACCGTCACCTACGAGATCTTCCGCGAGATCACCCGTGCGGTCCGCCAGTTCGAGGCCTCGCAGCTGATGGTGCTGGCCTCGCCCAAGGTGGTGTCGCGGGTGCTGGAGGAGGACTCCGCCGCGGTCGCGGAGCTGGAGGAGTTCCTCGGCAAGTCCATCCGGTTCCAGGCCGACGACCAGTACGCGCAGGAGCAGTACGACGTCGTGCTGCTGTAGCCGCGTCGTACCGTGATGACCGAGGTGTCCGCTCCCGCCCGCCGTCGCCGGACCCGCCGCGTCGGCCGCTGGCTGGCGTTGGGCGCCGCGGTCTGCGTGATCCTCCTCGGCCTGCTGGTCGCGATCGCCAGCCAGGCGCTGCCCCTGCTCGAACGGCATCCCGAGGCGGTCGCGCGCTTCATGAGCGAGCGTGCGCGCCAGCCGGTGGAGTTCGACCGGCTGGAGACCCGCTGGACCCGGCGCGGTCCGCTGATCGCGCTGCACGGCCTGCGGCTGGGGCCGCCGGGCGAGCGCTTCGAGATCGGCCGCGCCGACGTGCTGGTCGCCATCTACGCCGGCCTGCTGCCGGGGCGTCCGCTGACCGAGCTGCGCATCGCCGGCATCGAGATCGTGCTCGAGCGCGAGGCCGACGGCCGCTGGCGCGTGCACAACCTCCAGGGCTCCGGCAGCAGCGACCCCCTCGGCCAGCTCGAACGCCTGGGCGAGATCCAGGTGACCCGCGCGCGTCTGCGGGTGATCACCCAGGTCCCCGCGCAGGAGGCGACGCTGCCGCGCATCGACCTGCGGATGCGGGTGGCCGGCGCACGGCTGCGCGCGGGCGTGCGCGCCTGGGCCGCGGACGCGCAGGCGCCGCTGGAGGCGGTGATCGACGTCCAGCGGCACGCGATGGACGGCACGGTGTGGGTCGGCGGCGACCGGCTGGACCTGCGCCCCTGGGCGGCCCTGGCCGGCGACAGGCTGCCGGTCGAGGTCGAGCGCGCCGAAGGCCGCTTCGGCGGCTGGCTGACCCTGGCCGACCGCCGCGTGGACGACGTCCGCCTGGACCTCGACCTGCGTGCGCTGGAACTGCGCGCGCGCGTTGAGGCCGCGGACCCGGGCGAGACCGGGGCCGATGCGCCGCCGGCGGCCGCGCTGGCCCTGGGGCGCCTGCGCGGCGGCGCCCGCTGGCACCGCGAGGCCGACGGCTGGCGGCTGCAGGTCCCGAGGCTGGAGGCCGAGCAGGCCGGCGCCGTCCATGTCGTCGCCGGGCTCGCGGCGACCGAGGGCGCACGCTACGGCGTGCAGGCGGAGCGCGTCGATCTCGCGCCGCTCGCGGCGGCGGCGGCGCTCGTGCCGGACCTTCCGTCCGCACTGCGCGCCTGGCTGGCCGCGGCGGCGCCCGTGGGGCGCGTCGAGGACCTCGCCCTGGGCGGCCTGCGCGACGGCGGCCTGGCCGGCAGCGCCCGGCTCGGCGGGCTCGGCTGGGCGGCGGTGGGCGACGCGCCGGGCATCGCCGGGCTCGGCGGCAGCCTGCGCCTGGACGACGCCGGCGGCGAATTCGTCTTCGACGCGGCGCCGCTGCGCTTCGACTGGCAGGGCGCCTTCGTCGAACCGCTCGAGGTGGTCGCGGAAGGCCGCGTGGCGGCCTGGCGCGAGCCGGCGGGCTGGCGCCTGGAGACCGCGCGCCTGCGGGTGGAGGGCACCGGCGCCGACGCCGGCCTCTACGCCGCGACCGCGCGCGGCGGGCTGCTGTTCCCCGAGGGTGGCGGCCGCCCGCACCTGATGCTCGCCGCGGCCGTGGATCCGGCCGAGGTCCCGGTCGCCAAGCGCTTCTGGGTCCGCGACCGCATGCCGGTGGAGGCGGTGGAGTGGCTGGACCAGGGGCTGCTCGAGGGCCGGGTGGTCGAGGGCGAGGCGGTCGTCGCGGGCGATCTCGCCCACTGGCCCTTCGAGAACGGCGAAGGGCGCTTCGAGGCGGCCGCCCGGGTCGAGGGTGCGCGGCTCCACTTCCACGAGGGCTGGCCGGAACTGACCGGACTCGACGCCTACGTGCGGTTCGTCGGCATGGGCATGTGGGTGGACGAGGCCCGCGCGGACATCATGGGCGCGCGCATCGAGCGCGGCAGCGCGCAGATCCCCGACTTCCGCGACGCCGTGCTGGGCATCTCCGCCAACGGCGGCGGGCAGGCGGGTGCCCTGCTGGACTTCCTGCGCGCGACCCCGGTCGGCGCCCGCCAGGCCGAGGCGCTCTCGGGCCTGCGCGCCACGGGCGCCGCCGACGTCGCGGTGGAGCTGCGCATCCCGCTCGAGCGGCATCTGGGCCAGCACGAGCTGCGCGGGGCCGTCTCGCTCACCGACGGGCGCCTGACCGACCCGCGCTGGCGGGTCGACTTCACGGACGTGGACGGCAACGCCCGCTTCGGCCTGCACGGGTTCGCGGCGGAGGACGTGAGCGTGCGCGTGGAGGGCCACGAGGCGCGGCTGTCGCTCGCCGCCGGCGAGCCGGCGCAGGCGCCGGGGATCGCGTTCGAGGCGGCGCTGCAGGGGCGGCTCCCGGCCTCGGTGCTGGTCGAGCGCGAACCCGCGCTCGACTGGCTGGCGCCCTGGATCGACGGCACTTCCGACTGGCAGGTGAGCGTGGCGGTGCCGGAGGGCGATCCCGCGGGCACGCGCCTGCGCATCGAGTCGGACCTGGTCGGCACCGACCTGCGCCTGCCCGCACCGCTGCGCAAGAGCGCCTCGGTGCCGCTGGCGCTGCGGGTGGAGGTTCCGCTCCCGGTCGAGGAGGGCGAGATCGAGGTGCGCCTGGGCGCGCTGATGCGCCTGCGCGGGGCCCTGCGCGAGGACGACGGATTCGGGGCCGCGGTGGTGTTCGGCGGGGCGCCGCCGGGGCCGCCGCCGCAGCGCGGCATCGAGGTCGACGGGCAGGTCGCGGTGCTGGACGCCGCCGGCTGGATCGGCCTGGCGGCCGGCGACAGCGCGGAGCAGGTGGCCGCGCTCGCGCAGACGGCGCCCGAGGCGGCGGCCGTGGCCGCGCCCGGCACCGCCTCCGGCACGGCACCGGAAAGCCGGTTCCAGCTCAACCGCGTGGACCTGGTGGCCGGCGAGCTGGACGTGCTCGACCGCGCCTTCAACGAGATCCGCCTGCACCTGGAGCGCGATGCCGAGGCCGCCACCGTGGTGCGCGTGAGGGGACCGGAGGTCCTGGGCAGCGTGCGCGTGCCGGCACGGCCGTCGGAGGGCATCCGCGGCGAGTTCGAGCGCCTGTACTGGCCTGCGGCGCGCCTGCCGGGCGGCGCGGACGCGGCCACCGCGGAGACGCCGCCGGCGGACGACGACGAGCCCGCCAAGGTGCCGCCGCTGCGCTTCGACATCGCGGACCTCCGCTACGGCGACGCGCATCTCGGCCGGGCGGAGCTGGCGACCTGGCCCAAGCCCGAGGGCATGCGCATCCAGCGCTTCACCACCGATTCGCCGTCGTTGCGCATCGACGCCTCCGGCGACTGGACCCGCCTCGGCGGGCGCTCGCGCTCGCACTTCAGCATCGGCTTCGCGTCGAACGAACTGGGCGCCATGCTCGATGCGCTGGGTTTCGCGGGCGTCATCGAGGCCGGGGACACCCGCGCCACCCTGGTTGCGGGCTGGCCCGGGTCGCCCGGCGCCTTCCGCCTTGACGCCCTGGACGGCGAGCTGACGGTGCGCATCGGCGAGGGCCGGCTGCTCGACGTGGAGCCGGGCGGGGCGGGGCGCATCCTCGGCCTGCTGAGCCTGAACGCGCTGCCGCGGCGGCTGTCGCTGGACTTCAGCGACTTCTTCGGGCGCGGTCTCGGCTTCGACGAGATCAGCGGGCGCTTCGGCTTCCGCGACGGCCGCGCCTCCACCGACGACATGGCGATCAACGGCCCGGCGGTGCAGATCCACGTGCGCGGCGAAGCCGACCTGCGCGCGCAGACCTACGACCAGACCATCGAGGTGCTCCCCAAGGCCAGCGGCGTGCTCACCGCGGTCGGCGCGCTTGCGGGCGGGCCGGTCGGCGCCGCCGTGGGCGCGGTCGCGCAGCAGGTGTTCCGCGCGCCGTTCCAGCAGGCCACGCGCACCGTCTACCACGTCACAGGGCCGTGGCGGGAGCCGGAGGTCGCGGTCGTCGACCGCGGTCCGGCGCGGCCGCCGCAGGCGCAGGGCGAGGCCGCCACGCCGCCTGCCGCGCCGCCGCCGGGCCCCGTGCCTGCGCCCGCGCCGGACGATACCGGCGACTGAACGCGGCGTGCGTCCGGCTTGAACGCGCGGCGCGCCGGCCGCATCTGGAGCGGACCGCACCTCCCGGGCGAGCCCGGGCACCCGCGGGCCAGGCATGCCCTGCAGCGAAGGCCTGTGCGGCCCCATCCTCGACGCGCACCGCGCGCGGGGGCGGAGACGCAGGGCGGGGGCGCTACAATCGCCGATTCCCCTCCGCGCCGGGCCGCCGCGTCGCCCCGCCCCCGGCACGATCCGCCGCACCTCGGTGGCCGGCCTCTTCCAGGTTCTTCTATGTCCGACAGTCTCGTCCTCGCCGAAACCCGCCTGCTCACGCCCGCGGGGCTGGCCGTCTCCGATCTCGAGCGCGCCTTCGGGCGCCTGCTGGGCCCGGGGATCGACGCCGGCGACATCTACTTCCAGCACGCGCGCCGCGAGAGCTGGACGGTGGAGGATGGCATCGTCAAGGACGGCGCCCATTCCATCGAGCAGGGCGTGGGCCTGCGCGCCATCGCCGGCGACCGCACCGGCTTCGCCTATTCCGACGACATCCGGGCCGACGCGCTGCTGGAGTCCGCCGCGGCGGCGCGCGCCATCGCCCGCACCGGCGAGGGCACCCGGGTGCGCAGCCTGGCCCGCAGCGGCGGCCATGGCCTCTATGCGCCGGTGGACCCGGTCGAGGGCATGCAGCCCGGCGAGAAGGTCGAGGCGCTGCGCCGCATCGACCGCCTGGTGCGCGCCGCCGACCCGCGCGTGAAGCAGGTGGTCGTGAGCCTCGCGGGCGGCGTCGACACCGTGCTGGTCGCGCGGCACGACGGCGTGCTCGGTGCCGACGTGCGCCCGATGGTGCGCTTCAACGTGCAGGTGATCGTGGAGCAGGGCGGCCGCCGCGAGTCCGGCTACGCCGGCGGCGGCGGACGCTACGACTACGCCGAGCTGTTCGCCGGCGGCAAGCCCGAGCGCTGGGCGCGCGAGGCCCTGCGCCAGGCCCTGGTCAACCTGGAGGCGGTGGACGCGCCGGCCGGGGCGATGCCGGTGGTGCTCGGCCCGGGCTGGCCGGGCGTGCTGCTGCACGAGGCGGTCGGCCACGGCCTGGAGGGCGACTTCCACCGCAAGGGCACCTCGAACTACTCCGGCCGCATCGGCCAGCGCGTGGCGGCGCCGGGGGTCACCATCGTCGACGACGGCACGCTCGCCGGGCGTCGCGGCTCGCTCAACGTGGACGACGAGGGCACGCCGACGAACTGCACCACGCTCATCGAGGACGGCATCCTCGTCGGGCTGATGCAGGACACGCTCAACGCGCGCCTCATGGGCGTCGCGCCCACCGGCAACGGCCGTCGCGAGTCGTTCGCGCACCTGCCGATGCCGCGCATGACCAACACCTACATGATGCCGGGCGAGCACGCGCCGGAAGAGATCCTGAAGTCGGTGAAGAAGGGCCTGTACGCGGTCAACTTCGGCGGCGGCCAGGTCGACATCACCTCGGGCAAGTACGTGTTCTCCGCGACCGAGGCCTACCTGATCGAGGACGGCAGGATCGGTCCCCCGGTGAAGGGCGCGACCCTGATCGGCAACGGCCCGGAGACGATGAACCGCGTGCGCATGGTCGGCAACGACCTCGCGCTGGACGAGGGCGTCGGCGTCTGCGGCAAGGACGGCCAGTCGGTGCCGGTGGGCGTCGGCCAGCCGACGCTGCTGGTGGACACGCTCACGGTCGGTGGCACGCGGGCGTGATCGCCGCTGCGCCCGTTCCCGCGCGCGTGCGGTCAGTCCGCCTCGCGCTCGGCCTCGTCGAGCAGGTCGCGCAGCGCGCGGAACAGTTCGCGGTAGGCGTGCGGCGGCTTGTTCTTGGCGCGCTCGGCCAGCGCGTTGCGCACCAGGGTGCGGAGCTGCTGGCGGTCGGCGGCGGGATGCGCCTCGACCAGCGCGCCGAGCCCGCCGTCGCCCTCGGTCAGCAGCCGTTCCCGCCAGGCCTCGACCCGGTGCAGGAAGGCGGTCTCGCGCGCGGTCTGCGCCTTGTCGTGGTCCAGCGCCGCGCGCAGGGCGTCCAGCGTCTCCTCGTCCTCCCGGCGCAACTGCTTGGCGAGGTACTGCAGTTCGCGCTTGTGCGCGATCGGCGCCTTGATCCGGCGCGTGTGCTGGATCACCCCCAGCAGGTCGGGCGGAACCGGCAACTGCGCGAGCTGGCTGTCGCTCAGCGCCACCAGGCGTTCGCCCAGCTCGAAGACGGCCAGGGCCTCGCGGCGGTTCTGGCTACGGCTCGGGCTGAGGTATTCGCCCGTCTCTTCATCGATTCCACGCATCCACCAAGCATAAGACCTTGAACGAAATCACCGCAAAGACATCGGTTCAGGAAACGCCCGACGCGCAGGCCGAGCGGCTCGCCGGACTGGCCTCCGACGTGCTCGCGCGCGCGCGGCGCCACGGCGCCGGCGAGGCCGAGGTGTCGCTGGAGGAGTCCCACGGCCTCGCCGTCAACGTGCGCATGGGCGAGGTGGAGACGGTCGAGCACACCCGCGACCGCGGCGTCTCGGTCACCGTCTACGTCGGCCGCCGCAAGGGTTCGGCCTCGACCGCCGACCTCTCTCCTTCGAGCCTCGAGGCCACCGTCGCGCAGGCGGTCGCCATCGCCCGCTTCACCGAGGAGGATCCCGCCGCCGGTCTCGCCGACGCCGCCCTGATGGCGCGGCCCGGCCCCGACGGCTTCCCCGACTTCGACCTGTGGCACCCCTGGGACATCGACGCCGACCGCGCGGTGGCCCTTGCGGTGGAGTGCGAGAGCGCGGGGCGCGAGGCCGACGCCCGCATCGCCAACTCCGACGGCGCCGGCCTCAACACCGGCGCGAGCGTCTCGGTCTACGCCAATTCGCACGGCTTCGTGGGCGTGGAGCGCGGCACCTCGCACTCGCTGTCGTGCTCGCTGATCGCCGGCAGCGGCGACGCCATGCAGCGCGACTACTGGTACACCGCCGGGCTGGCGCCGGAGGACCTGGAAGCCGCCGCCGCCGTGGGCCGCCGCGCCGCCGAGCGCACCGTCGCGCGCCTGGCGCCGCGCCGCATCCCCACCGGCCACTACCCGGTGCTGTACACGCCGGAGGCCGCGCGCTCCCTGGTCGGGCACCTGCTCTCCGCCATCGCCGGCAGCGCCCTGTACCGGCAGGCCAGCTTCCTGCTCGACCACGCCGGCCGGCAGATCCTGCCGTCCTGGTTCGAGGTGCTGGAACAGCCGCACCTGCGCCGCGGCTTCCGCTCGGCGGCCTTCGACGCCGACGGCGTCGCCACCCGCACCGCGCCCATCGTCGAGGACGGCGTGCTCAGGCGCTACCTGCTGGGCAGCTACTCCGCGCGCAAGCTGGGGCTGGCGACCACCGCCAACGCCGGCGGCGTGCGCAACGTCGCGGTGCGCGCCAACGCCGGCGCGCTGGCCGACATCGCCCGGGACATGGGGCGCGGCCTGGTGGTCACGGAGATGATGGGCCACGGCATCAATGCCATCACCGGCGACTACTCGCGCGGCGCGGCGGGATTCTGGGTCGAGAACGGCGAGATCGCGCATCCGGTGGACGAGGTGACCATCGCCGGCAATCTCAAGGACATGTTCATGGCGATCGAGGCGGTCGGCAGCGACGTCGACCCGCGCTCCCACGTCCGCACCGGCTCGATCCTGGTCGGCCGCATGATGGTCGCCGCGGGCGACTGAGCCGGACCGGCGCGGGCGGTTTCACCCGGCGCTTGCGCGCTCCGCCCTAGCGTCCGCTCCTTCGCGACACGGGGAGACGGATGGGCGGACAGGCGCAGGCACTGTGGATCGAGGCGCCGGGGCGCGTCGCGCTGCGGGAGGAGGCGCTGCCGCCCGTGGGGCCGGACGCGGTGCGCGTGCGCACGCTGTTCGGCGGCATCAGCCGCGGCACCGAGGCGCTGGTGCTGGCCGGCGCCGTACCGCCGCCGGAGCGCGCACGCATGCGCGCTCCGTTCCAGCAGGGCGACTTCCCCTTTCCGGTGAAGTACGGCTACGCCTGCGTGGGCGAGGTCGAAGCCGGCCCGCCGGATCTGGTCGGGCGCACCGTGTTCTGCCTGCATCCGCACCAGGACCGCTTCGTCGTGCCCGCCGCGGCCGTCGCCGTGCTGCCGGAGACCGTGCCCGCCGCGCGCGCGGTGCTCGCGGCCAACATGGAGACCGCGCTCAACGTGGTCTGGGATGCGCAGGCGGCGCCCGCGCAGCGGGTGGCGGTGATCGGCGCGGGCGTCGTCGGCGGCCTGGTCGCCTGGCTGTGCGCGCGCATGCCCGGCACCGAGGTCACCCTCGTCGACATCGATCCTGGGCGGCACGCGCTCGCTGTGGCGCTGGACATTGCCTTTGCCGCGCCCGAGATGGCGCCCGCCGACTGCGACCTCGTCGTGCATGCCAGCGCCAGCGCCGCCGGCCTCGCCACCGCCCTGGGCTGCGCGGGCATGGAGGCCCGCGTCGTCGAGGCGAGCTGGTACGGCGCGCGCAGTCCCGAGGTGCCGCTCGGCGGGGCGTTCCACAGCCGCAGGCTGACCCTGGTCTCGTCGCAGGTGGGGCAGGTGTCGCCGACGCAGCGCCCGCGCTGGACGCATGCGCGGCGCATGGCCGCGGCGCTGTCGCTGCTCGCCGATGCGCGCCTGGACGCGCTCGTCTCCGGCGAGACTGCCTTCGCCGAGCTGCCCGCGCGCTACGCCGGGGTGCTGGCCGCGCGCGACACCCTCTGCCACCGCATCGTCTATCCGCAACCGCCCGAGGAGGCCTGAATGTTCGCCGTCGAAGTCCGCGACCACGTGATGATCGCCCACAGCCTGCCGGGCGAGGTGTTCGGCCCCGCGCAGGGCCTGCACGGCGCCACCTTCGTGGTGGATGCGGCGTTCTTCGCCGAGGAGCTCGATGCCGACGGCCTGGTGGTCGACATCGGCAAGGCCGGCGCCCTGCTGCGCGAGATCCTGGCGCCGCTGAACTACCGCAACCTCGACGAACTCGCCGAGTTCCGCGGCAAGACCACCACCACCGAGTTCCTCGCCAAGTACGTCTTCGACGCCCTGGCGACCGGCATCCGCGCCAGCCGCCTCGGCCCCGGGGGCGCCCGCCTGCGGCGCCTGCGCGTGCAGCTGCACGAGTCGCACGTGGCGCGCGCGTGGTACGAGGGCGGGCTTTGAGCCTGCGCCTGGTCTTCGCCGTTCCGGGCGACCTCGGGCAGATCACCGGCGGCTACGCCTACGACCGCCGCCTGATCGCGGGCCTGCGTGCGCAGGGCTGGGCGGTGGAGGTGCTCCGGCTGCCCGACGGCTTCCCCGCGCCGTCGCCGGGCGAGCTGGAGGAGACCGCCGCCGCCCTGGACGGCGTGCCCGACGGCAGCCTCGTGCTGGTGGACGGGCTGGCCTTCGGCGCCATGCCCGACATCGCCGCGCGGCACGGTGCGCGTCTGCGGCTGGCGGCCCTGGTGCACCACCCGCTCGGCTACGACGGCGGCCTGGCCGCGGCCGAGCGGCCCCGCCTGATCGCCAGCGAACGCGCCGCCCTGCGCCACGCGCGCGCGGTCGTCGCCACCAGCCGCACCACGGCGGAGACGCTGGAGCGGGCCTTCGGCGTGCCGCGCGCGCGCCTGCACGCGGCCCTGCCCGGGACCGACCCGGCGCCGCGGGCGCCCGCCGACGGCGATCCGCCGAGGATCGTGGCGGTCGGCTCGCTGCTGCGCGGCAAGGGCCACGACGTGCTGGTGGAGGCGCTCGCCCTGCTGCGGGAGCTGCCCTGGCGCTGCCGCATCGTGGGCGGGCCGCGCGACCCGGAGGTCGCCCGGGCGCTGCGCCGGCAGGTGCGCGACGCGGGGCTGGAGGACCGCATCGCCTTCGCCGGCGAGGTGCCGGAGGCCGGAGGCGAGCTCGCCGCGGCCGACCTGTTCGCGCTGGCGACCCGCCACGAGGGGTACGGCATGGCCTTCGCCGAGGCGCTGCGGCGCGGGCTGCCGGTGGTCGGCTGCGCG
Organism: Coralloluteibacterium thermophilum; assembly: GCF_042654365.1. Lineage (NCBI taxonomy): Bacteria > Pseudomonadati > Pseudomonadota > Gammaproteobacteria > Lysobacterales > Lysobacteraceae > Coralloluteibacterium > Coralloluteibacterium thermophilum. The sequence goes on along the minus strand of NZ_JBHSGG010000029.1, from coordinate 128,334 downwards.
GTGGGTGCGGTGCCCGAGGTGGTGCCGGCGGAGGCCGGCGAACTGGTGCCCGCCGACGACGCGCCCGCCTTCGCCGACGCGCTGCGGCGCCTGCTCGTCGATCCCGCCCTGCGCCGGCGCCGTGCGGACGCCGCCTGGCGCGCCGGGCAGGCGCTGCCGTCGTGGGACGACACCGCGCGGCGCGTGGCCGCGGCGCTCGCGGGCGCGGCGTGAGCGGCTTCGCCAGCGACTGGCTGGACCTGCGCGAGCCGGCCGACCGGCGTGCGCGGGATGCCGGGCTGTGCGCTGCGGCCGCCGCCTGGCTCGATGCGCGGCCGTGGCGGGTCGTGGTCGATCTCGGCGCCGGCACCGGCGCCACCCGGCGCGCCCTGGCGCCACGCCTGCGTGCCCCGGCGGCGTGGCGGTTGGTGGACGACGACGCGGCCCTGCTCGCGCTGGCGCTGGCGCGCGCGGACGACCCGGCGACGACCGCGCACCGGCTGGACATGCGTGCGCTGGAGGCGCTGCCGCTGGACGATGCGACCCTGGTGACGGCCTCGGCGCTCTTCGATCTCGTCGGCGCCGACTGGCTCGCGGCCCTGGTCGCGCGCACGACCGCGGCAGGTTCGGCGCTGTACGCGGCGCTGAGCTACGACGGGCGCATGCGGTGGAGCGTGCCGCATCCCGACGACGCTGCGGTCCGCGAGGCCTTCGACGCGCACCAGCGGGGCGACAAGGGGTTGGGGCCGGCCCTGGGCCCAACGGCGAGCGATGTGCTGGCGCGGCTGTGCGCCGATGCCGGCCATCGCGTCGCCCGCGCGCGCAGCGACTGGGTGCTGGGGCCGGGCGAGGCGGCGCTGCAGCGCGAACTGGTGGCCGGCATCGCGCAGGCCGCGGCCGAGACCGGCATGCTCGCTCCGGCTCGCATCGACGCCTGGTGCAGCGTCCGGCAGGCGCAGGCGGAACGGGTCGTCTGCACCGTCGGGCACGAGGACCTGCTGGCGCTGCCGCCGGGCTGATCAGGCCCCGCGCAGGTCGCAGTCGAACACGATGTCGCCGCCGAGGTCGTAGACCCGGGTCGGCGGCCGGCGCGCCTCGGCCAGCCGCTCGACCGCCCCGAAGGCGATGCCGCTCGGGCCCGAACCGATGAGCAGCGGCGCGATGGCGACGTGCAGGCGGTCCACGCAGCCCGCCTCGACGAAGGCGCCGATGGTGCAGGCGCCGCCCTCGACCAGGACCCGCCGAAGTCCGTGCGCGCGCAGGACGGCGAGCACCTCGCGCGGCGCGAAGCGGCCGTCCCGGACCGGCAGCACCGCCCGCTCGACGTGCGCCGCGCAGGCCTGCGGGCGGCGTCCCGGGCCGTGCAGGAGCAGGGTGCGGCTGGCGCCGTCGTGCAGCAGACGCGCGTCGGTCGGGACGCGCGCCTGCGGATCGAGCACCACCCGCACCGGGTTGTGGCCGGGCACGAGGCGCACGGTCAGCGCCGGGTCGTCGGCGACCACGGTGCCCACGCCGACCACCACGGCGTCCACCAGCGCGCGGCAGCGGTGGAGGTGGCGCAGTCCCGCCGGCCCGGAGATGTCGCGGGCGTCGCCCGTGCGGGTGGCGACGCGGCCGTCCAGCGACTGCCCGACCTGGGCCACGACCAGCTCGCGCGCCGCGACCAGCGGCGCGTACAGCTCGGCGAGGGACGAGGCCGGTGCGGCGCGCGTGGCGGCGCCGGTGCGTTCCGCCAGCAGGCGGCTCCAGTCCTGCGCGGCCAGCGGGTCGCGGTCGGGGAGGGGACGCAGGGGAGCTGTTGCGCGCATGGAAAATCCTGGAATGGCCGGTTGTATCGCGGAAACGGAGGCCGCATGTCAGCATGCGCGCCCAGCGTGGGCGCCCGCGCGTTGAGGCTGCGTCAGCGGCGGATGATTCGCGGCTCCTTCATGGCGCGCTGCCTAGCGTCCGCCGCGTCCGTCCCCCACCGGTCCGCCCGGCGGACCACGCACCCGGAACCACAGGAACCCTCATGTCGTTGCCGACCTCCGCCCGCCCGAGCGCCGAGCATCCCTTCGGCGATCCGGCCGCCATCCGATGCGAACGTGCCGCGTCCGAGCTCCGCTCCGGGCGACCGATCCTCATCGACGACGGCCACGGGGCGCGCATCGCGGTGCTGGCGCTCGACGGCAGTACGCAGGGCAGCTACGCGGCCTTCGCCGCGGCCACCGGCAACGCCCAGCAGCTGTTCCTGACCCCGCCGCGCGCCAGGGTGCTCGGCATCGACGCCCCGGAGGGGGCGCTGGTGCCGCTCGACGGGCTCTCCTTCGACGAGGTCACCCGCCTCGGCTATCTGCGCGACGCGCCCACGCCGTCGGCATGGACGCCGGGGCGCACGCTGCACGTGGCCGCGGTGCGCGTAGCGCGCCTCGGCCTGCTGCTGCCCGCGATGCTGGTGGCGGACGTCGCCGACGACGCGGCCGCCTTCGAGGGCTGCGGGCGCATCGCGCTCGAGGACCTCGAACGCGGCGACCAGGCCGCAGGCCGCGACTTCGAGCTGGTCACCCGCAGCCCGGTGCCGCTGCGCGACGTGGGCATGACCCAGTTCGTGGTGTTCCGCGGCGGCCTCGCGCAGCGCGACCAGGTCGCCATCATCGTGGGTTCGCCCGACACCGACGGCGTCGTGCCGGTGCGGGTGCATTCCTCCTGCCTGACCGGCGACCTGTTCGGCTCGCTCAAGTGCGACTGCGGCGACCAGCTCCGCCTGGGCCTGCGCGCGCTGAAGGCGATGGGCGGCGGGGTGCTGCTCTACCTCGACCAGGAGGGCCGCGGCACCGGCATCGCCTCCAAGATGCGCGCCTACGGCTACCAGCACGACGGCCTCGACACCATCGACGCCGACGCGCAGCTCGGCTTCGGCGCGGACGAGCGCCGCTACGAGACCGCCGTGGCCATGCTGCGCGGCCTGGGGATCCGCCGGGTGGAACTGCTGACCAACAACCCGGCCAAGGTCATGCACCTGCGCAGCGCCGGCGTGGACGTGGTGCGGCGGACCGAGGTGGCCGGCGAGGTCACCCACGAGAACGAGCACTACCTGCGCACCAAGGCCGCGCGCTCCGGGCACCTGCTCGACGTCGACGCGCTGCTCGCGCGCCGCTGAGGCGCACATGGCCGCGCGTCCGGAGCCCCTCCGATCGCGCTGCCCGACGGATGCGGCACGCCCCGGCCGGCTGCCGCGGGGCACGCTCCCCGCGCTCGCCGGAGGACTGCTGCTGGCCGCCGCGGCCGCCGTCCTGCTGCGGGACCTGTTCGGCCTGGGCGCCGCCGTCGTGGCGGTGGCCGTCGTGGTCCATCTCGCCGGTGCCGCGGCGGTGCTGGTCGGCGCGCGGCGGGCGCATCCCCCTGCGCGCTTCGGCACCGGCAACCACGTCACAACGGTGCGCCTCGCGGTCGCCGCCGCCTTCGCCGGGCTCGCGGTCGATGCGGCCCGGCTGCCGGCGGATGCGCCCGCGCTCTGGCTGCCGGTGGCGCTGGCGCTCGCCGCGCTGGCGCTCGACGGCGTGGACGGTCGCCTCGCGCGGCGCGCCGGGACCGCCTCGGCCTTCGGCGAGCGCTACGACCTGGAGGTCGATGCCTTCCTGATCCTGGTGCTGGCGCTGATCGTCTGGCAGCTCGGCAAGGCCGGGCCGTGGGTCCTGGCGATCGGCGCCATGCGCTACGCCTTCGTGCTCGCCGGACGATGCCTGCCGTGGCTGCGCGCGCCGCTGCCGCCGTCGCGGCGGCGCAAGGCCTGGTGCGTGGTGCAGGTGTCGGTGCTGTGCGCGCTGCTGTCGCCGTGGTTCGTGCCGCCGTGGAGCCCGGCGCTGGCGCTGGTCGCGCTGGCGGGGCTCACCGGTTCGTTCGCCGCGGACCTGCGCTGGCTGTCCCGGCGGCGTCGGCTCACGGCCGGCGCAGCACGCGCAGCAGGCCGGGCAGGGCACCGGCGAGGTTGACCAGGCCATAGAGCACGGAGGCGGCCACGCCGTGCGCGGCAGGCAGGCCGAACAGGGGCCACAGCGCCGCCGCGGTGGCTTCGCGCACGCCCCAGCCGCCGACGGAGACCGGCAGCAGCATGGCCAGGAGGACCAGCGGGACGGCGGTCGCGAGGGCGGCCGGCGGCAGCGGGTCGCCCAGCGCGCGGGCGCACAGCGCGAACACGCCGATGTAGGTGGCCACGACGGCGGTGCTGAGGATCCCCTGCACCAGCCATGCGCTCCGCACGAACCAGGCCCGGCGCAGGTCCGGCCAGAGCCCGTGCAGCGCCCGGCGCGCGGCCGGCGGACCGCGACGCGCCACGAGCGCCGTGAGCAGGGCGCCCAGGAGCAGGACCCCGGCGCCCGCGGCGAGCAGGACGGCGGCGTCGCGCGGCGCGCTGCCGCGGCCGAGCAACGGCCATGCCGCGAGCCCGGTGGCGGCGACGGCGAAGAAGGCCACCTGTCCGCCGAGGCGCTCCAGCACCACGGCGCGCACCGCGGTGTTGAGGCGGCCCGCCGTCGCGCGCGTGCGCCAGGCCCGCGCCGCGTCGCCGCCGACGCCGCCGGGCGTGGTCTGGTTGAGCAGGGTCGCGAGGTAGTACTCCGAGACCGCGCGCCGGCGCGCCATCCGCTGTCCCAGCCGCGCGGCGGTGAAGCGCCAGCGCAGCGCCGAAACCACGATCTGCGCCTGCACCAGGAGCAGTGCCGCGAGCAGCCAGCCGGGGCCGGCGCCCCGGAGCGCGGCGAGCGCGGCCGCGGGTTCGACCGCCGCCAGGACCAGGCCCAGCAGCAGCGGTGCGGCCAGCAGGCGCAGCCATCGCCGGGCGCGGTCGGCAGCGGGGCGGGCGAGGGCATGCGCGGGGCAGTCGGACACGGCGGATCCTGGCGGCACGCCCCGCAGACTGGGGCAGGCCGGTTGAAGGCGGCCTCAAGCCGGCATGCCGGTACCCGTGCCGTCCGGCGTATTGACACCTCCGGAAGGGGCGCCGACGCTCGGGGCACTGCGGCGCTGCCGCCCCGACCACCCCAGGGAGCCTGTCATGTCCGAACACATTCCCGGCGCCACGCCGCCCCCGCAGACGCCGCCGCCCTACGGCAGCACGCCGCCGCCGGTGGCGGGCGTCCCGACGCCCGAGGAACGGCAGTGGGCCATGATCGCCCACATCGTCGCGCTCACCGCGCTGATCTCGGTCATCGGCGCCATCCTGGGCCCGCTGATCGTGTGGCTGGTCAAGAAGGACACCATGCCGTTCGTGGACGACCAGGCCAAGGAGGCGCTCAACTTCAACATCACCGTCGCCATCGCCATCCTCGCGCTGTCGGCGGTCGGCACCGTGCTGCTGATCGTGCTGATCGGCGTCCTGTTCTACCTGGCCGCGTTCGCGGTCGGCGTGGCGTGGCTGGTGCTGACCATCGTCGCCGCCATCAAGGCGAACGAGGGCGTGGCCTACCGCTACCCCTTCACCCTGCGCCTCATCAAGTAAGGCGCGCAGCCGGGACGACGGCCGTCGCGGGCGCGGCGGCGCGTCGCCCTGCCCGTGTCCGCGCGGCGGCCCTCGCGGCGGCCGTTCACCCGCGATTGACTCGCCGGTCGGTAACGATAGTCGCTTTGCACCCACCCGCAGGCCGATGCACCGTCGATCCCTTCTTCTGCCCCTCGCCGCCGCGCTGGGCCTCGCCGCCTGCGGCGGCGAGCCGGGCGCACCGCCGCCGCCGCGGCCGGTGATCGTGCAGCCGGTCGAGGCGGCGGGCAGCGCGCCGCGGGTCCTGACCTACCCGGGTCGGGTCGAGGCCGCCGAAGGCACCGATCTCGCCTTCCAGGCCGGGGGCAGGGTGCAGCGCATCGCGGTCGCGGACGGCGAGCCGGTGCGGCGCGGGCAGGTGCTGGCCGAGCTCGACGACACCGACTACCGCCTGCAACTGCGCGAAGCCGAGGTCGCGCTGAGCACGATCGAGGCCGACGTGGCGCGCCGTCGCACGCTGCGCGACGAGGGCATCCTCGCGCCGGCGGCGGTGGAGCAGGCCGAGGCCCAGCTCGCGGGCGCGCGCGCCAACCGCGATGCCGCCGCGCGCCAGGTGGGCTACGCGCGGCTCACGGCGCCCTACGACGGCGTGGTCGGGCGCCGTCTCGTGGCGGCCGGCGTGGTGGTGCCCGCCGGCGAGCCGGTGCTGCGCATGCAGGATGCCGGCGTGGTCGAAGTGGCGGTGGACGTGCCCGAGGCCGACGCGGCCCGCATGGTCTTCGGCCCGCAGCTCGCCGCGCGCGGCCGCGTGCTCTCGCTGCGCGACGGCCCGGAGCTTGCGCTGCGCTACCACGAACACGCGACCACGCCGGACGGCCAGGCCCGCACCTATCGCCTGGTGCTGCGCGGCGCGCCGCCGGAGGGCATCAATCTGCTGCCGGGCATGGCGGTGCGGGTGACCATCGACGATCCGCGCCCGCCGGCGCTGCCGGCGGGGCAGGCGCGGGTGCCGGTCTCTGCGGTGGTGAGCGACCCGGCCGGCAGCGCCGTGGTCTGGACGGTGGACGACGGCGACACCGCCCGCCCGGTGCCGGTGCGCCTGCTCGCCATCGAGGGCGACCACGCTCTGGTCGAGGGCCCGCTCGACGCGTCGGCGCGGGTCGTGGTGGCGGGAGCGCGCCTGCTCCTGGACGGGCAGGCGGTCGAGCCGCGGATCCGCCAGTAGTCCCGCATGGACGTCGCGCGCTACGCCATCCGCAACCCGGTCAACGTCTGGCTGCTGATCCTGGCCTGCCTCGTCGGGGGCGTGTTCGCCTACTTCAACCTCGAACGCCTGGAAGACCCGGAGTTCACCATCAAGGAGGCCGTGGTCACCACGGTCTACCCCGGCGCCAGCGCGGAGCAGGTCGAGCGCGAGGTGAGCGACGTGCTCGAAAGCGCGGTGCAGCAGCTCGACCAGCTCAAGCGGGTACGCACCAAATCGATCGCGGGCTACTCCGAGCTGCGGCTGGAGATCCGGGAAAGCTACAGCAGCGCGCAGATCCCGCAGATCTGGGACGAGCTGCGGCGCAAGATCGGCGACGCGGCGGGGCAACTGCCGCCGGGCGCGCAGGCGCCGGTGGTCAACGACGACTTCGGCGACGTGTTCGGCATCTACTACGCGATGACCGGCGACGGGCTCACGCGCACCGAGCTGCACGAGGCCGCCAAGGCGCTGCGCCGCGGCCTGCTGACGGTCGAGGGCGTCGGCAAGGTCGAGATCGCCGGCGCGGTCGCGGAGCGCTTCGTCGTCGAGATCCCGCAGGCGCGCCTGGCGGCGCTGCGCATCGCCCCCGAGGAGATCGCCGGGGCCCTGGCCGACGCGGAGACCGAGCTGTATGCCGGCGGGCTGCGCAGCGGCGACCTGTTCCTGCGCATCGGCACCGGCGGCGCCTACGACTCTCTGGAAGCGCTGCGCGCGCTGCCGGTGGGGCGCGGCGAGGCGCGCGTGGTGCTGGGCGACATCGCCGAGATCCGCCGCGAGTTCGAGGAGCGTCCGCGCCAGATCATCCGCCACGACGGCCGCGACGCGCTGACCATCGGCATCGCCGGCCTGCCGTCGGTGAACATCGTCGACGTGGGCCACGCGGTCGAGGCTGCCTTGGCGCAGCTCGAACCGACCCTGCCGCTGGGGGTCGAGCTGCATCCCATCTACCAGCAGGCGCAGGTCGTGGACGAGGCGGTCACCGGCTTCGCGATCAACGTCGCCACCTCGCTGGCGATCGTGATCGGCGTGCTGTGCCTGGTGATGGGCTGGCGCGCCGGCGTGATCATCGGCGCGGTCCTGCTCCTGACGGTCGGCGGCACCCTGCTGGCCATGTACATGCTCGGGCTGCAGCTCGAGCGCGTGTCGCTCGCCGCCCTGGTGATCGCCATGGGCATGCTGGTGGACAACGCCGTGGTCATCTGCGACGGCATGCAGGTGCGCCTGCGCCAGGGCCGCCCGGCGCTGTGCGCGGCGAGCGAGTCGGTGAAGGCGACCCAGTGGTCGCTGCTGGGGGCGACGGTGATCGGCATCCTCGCCTTCGCCGGCATCGGCCTGTCGCAGGACACCACCGGCGAGTTCCTGTTCTCGCTGTTCTCGGTGATCCTGATCTCGCTGCTGCTGAGCTGGGTGCTGGCGATCACCGTGGTGCCGCTGCTGGGCTACTGGTGGCTGGCCTCGCCCGAGGCGCGCGAACGCGAGGAGGACGAGGCCGAGGGCGCCGGCGAGGACGCGGAGAGCCCCTACCAGGGCCGCGTCTACGAACGCTTCCGCCACGTGCTCGACCGCAGGCTGGGGCGGGCAGGCCTCACCGTGGCCCTGGCCGCCGGGCTCACCGTGCTGTGCGTGGTCGGCTTCGCCTTCCTGCCGCAGTCCTTCTTCCCGCCGGCCTCCACACCGATGGCCTTCATCGACATCAACACCCGGCAGGGCAGCGACATCCGCGCCACCGACGCCGCGACCCGCGAGGTCGAGGCTTATCTCGACGAGGCCTTCCCCGAGATCGCCAGCCGCGTCGCCTTCGTCGGCCAGGGCGCCTCGCGCTTCATGCTGACCTACGCCCCGGAGCAGCCCGACACCTCGTTCGCGCAGATCATCGTGCTGGTGGACGATGCGGACGTGCTCGACGACCTCACCGGGCGCTTCAACCGCGAGGCGCCGGCGCGCTTCCCCGAGCTGCAGGTGCATGCCTCGCGACTGATGTTCGGTGCCGCCTCGGAGGCGCGCGTGGAAGTGCGCTTCAGCGGCCCGTCGCCGCAGGTGCTACGCGGGATCGCGCAGGAGGCCGAGGCGATCCTGCGCGACGAGCCCACGCTGGAAGCCGTCCGCAACGACTGGCGCGAACGCGAGACGGTGCTGCGGCCCCGTCTCGACCTGTCGCGCATGGCGGAAGCCGGCCTGGGCCGGCAGGACGTGGCGCAGGCCCTGGCCATGGCCACCGAAGGCGTGCCGCTGGCGGTGGTGCGCGAGGGCGACGAGCAGCGCCAGGTGCTGCTGCGCGCGCCGGAGGCCGAGCGCCCCGCGCCGGAGGCCCTCCTCGAACGCCTGGCCTGGAGCGCCGGGGCCGCGCGCTACGTCCCCATCGGGCAGGTCGCCGACGGCGTCGAGGCGGTGCAGGAGGAGGCGGTGATCCAGCGCCGCGACCGCGTGCGCACCATCTCCGTGCGCGCCGAGCCGGTGGTCGGGGTGCAGGCCAGCGACGCACACGCGCGCATCCGCGATGCGGTCGAGGCCATGCCGCTGCCGCCGGGCTACGCCATGGCCTGGGGCGGCGAGTACGAGGACGCCGGCGATGCGCAGACCGCGCTGATGCAGACCCTGGCGCTGCCCTACCTCGGCATGATGCTGGTCACCGTGCTGCTGTTCGCGCGCGTGCGCCAGCCGGTGGTGATCTGGCTGGTGGTGCCGATGTCGATCTGCGGCGTCGCGATCGGCCTGGCGGTCAGCGGCCAGCCGTTCGGCTTCGTCGCCCTGCTGGGCCTGCTCAGCCTCACCGGCCTGCTGATCAAGAACGCCATCGTGCTGGTGGAGGAGATCGACCGCCAGATCGGCGCCGGCAACCCGCGCCGCGATGCGGTGGTGGAGGCAACCACCAGCCGCCTGGTGCCCGTCACCATGGCCGCCGGCACGACCGTGCTCGGCATGGTGCCGCTGCTGTTCGACGACCTGTTCGCGTCGATGGCGGTGACCATCATGGGCGGCCTCGCCTTCGCCACCGTGCTCACCCTGGTGGTCGTGCCCTGCCTCTACGCGCTGCTGTTCCGGGTGCGCGACGACGAGACCGGGGAGGCGTCCGCATGAGGTTCCGCCGTATCGCCGCCGTCGTGGCCGTCGCCCTGGTCGCGGCCTGCGGCACGCCGCCGGTGCGCCCGCCGGCGCCGCTGCCGGCGACCTACTACACCGATGCCGCGGGCGGCTCGCGCCCCGTGGACGCCGAGACGCTGGCGCGCTGGTGGGAGGCCTTCGACGATCCGCTGCTGGCCGAACTGGCGACCACCGCGCTCGCCCGCAACCTCGACCTGCAGGCCGCGCTGGCCGAGCTGCGGGTCGCGCGCGCGCAGCTGCGGCAGTCGCGCGCGGCGCTGTATCCGCAGCTCGACCTGGCCGGGCAGGGCAGCCGGCAGTGGATCGACACCGGCCAGCTCGCCGACAGCGCGCCGGGCCAGGCGCTGGGGATCGACGACGAGGCGCGCGTGGAGACCTGGCAGCTCGCCCTGCAGGCGCAGTGGGAGATCGACCTGTTCGGCGCCAACCGCCTGCGCAGCGCCGGCGCCGCGCGCCAGGCGCAGGCCGCGGAGGCGCAGCTGGTCGCGGTGCGGCTGGCGGTCGCGTCCAACCTCGCGCAGGGCTACGTGCAGGCGCGGGCCCTGCTGGCGCAGCGCAGCCTGCTCGACGACGCGCTGCGGCTGGCGCGGGAGTTCGAGCGCGTCGCCGAGGGACGCTTCCGTCTCGGCGAGGCGACGCGCCTCGACGTGGAGGCCGCCGCTGCGCAGCGTGTCTCGCTGGAGGCGCAGCGCGGCGACCTGGACGCCGCCCTCGCCGAGGCGACCTTCGCCCTCGACACGCTGCTCGACCTCCCGCCCGGCAGCGTACGCGCGCGCCTCGGCGACGACGGGCGCATTCCGCTCGCCGATGCCGAGATCCCCCAGGGCCAGCCGCTCGACCTGCTGCGCCGTCGCCCGGACGTGATCGCCGCGGCCGCGGCCCTGGAGGGGGCGGAGCTCGCGGCGCTGGCGAGCCGCCGCGACCTGTTCCCGAAGATCGGCGCCAGCGTCGCCGCCGGCCGCAGCGGCTTCGGTCTGGACGACCTCTCCGCGGCCTCGGACCTCCGCCAGCTCGCGGTGCAGGTCGGCTTTCCGTGGCTCGACTTCGGCGCGCGCCGCGCCGCCATCGACCTCGCCGACGCCCAGGCCGACGCCGGTTTCGTGCAGTTGCGCCAGGCGCTCGCCGCCGCGCTGCAGGAGGTCGAGGTGGCCGCGGCCCAGCTCGCGGCGCGGCGGGCGCAGCGCGAGGCGCGGCGCGCGGCCCTCGCCAGCGCCGAACGCACGCACGCCATGGCGCGACGCACCTACGAGGTCGGCCTGGCCAACCTCGGTGACGTCCTCGACGCCGAGAACGGGCTGGTCGAAGCGCGTCGCCAACTGCTCGACACCGAGCGCGCACTGGCCCTGGCGCAGGTCGCGCTGTACACCGCCCTGGGCGGCGGTTGGGACGTGGCGCCGGCGCGCACGGCCGCCGAGGCGGTCGCGCGCGAGGCGGCCGGGGTGCAGGACCGGATCCGCGCGCCGGAGGAATGAACCGCCCCGTACCGGCGGGCGGCCTTCAGGTGGCCGGGCGTCGAAGCGCGTAGACTGGCGGCTTCGCGCCCGGTCCGGGCCGATGTCCCTCCGGCGGCTGTGACCCGCGTCGGCCACCCCGCGCAGTGCAGTCCGGTCTCCCGGCGCCGCGCGCAACCGGAGTCCCCATGCCTGGTTACCTCACGCGCGAGCTGCGCCTGCAGCTCGGCGACCGGCATTACAGCATCCGCGCCCTCGAGGACCGGCAGCAGTTCTCCGACGCCGACGGCGCCGCCGAGCGCATCGGCATCTCCTCGGCCAACTGGAGCCTGTTCGGGCAGGTCTGGCCGGCGGGCGTCGCCCTGGCCGAGGCCATGACCACCTTTGAGGTCGCCGGAAAGCGGGTGCTCGAACTCGGCTGCGGCCTCGGTCTGTCGAGCCTGGTGCTGCAGCAGCGCGAGGCGCAGGTGGTGGCGAGCGACCATCATCCGCTCGCGGAGACCTTCCTCATGCACAACGCCAGCGCCAACGGGCTGCCGCACGTGACCTTCCGGCACCTGTCGTGGGCGCGCACCGACGCCGCGCTCGGCCGCTTCGATCTCATCATCGGCGCCGACATCCTCTACGAGCGCGACCACGTGGACCTGCTGGCCGCGGTGCTGCACCGCCATGGGGAGGCGCACTGCGAGGTGCTCATCGCCGATCCCGGCCGCGGCAATGCCAACCATTTCTCCCGGGCGCTGCAGCACCAGGGCTACACGGCGTCGGAGTCGCGCCGCGCCTTCGACCCCGAGCTCCCGGAGCGGCGCCGCGGACGGATGCTCAGCTATGTCCGCTGACGGTGCGGTGCCGCGCGTCTACGCGGACGACGAGATCGACCCGGGCGTGCAGTGCGTCCGCTGCGACGCGGTGTGCTGCCGCCTGCAGGTGGTGGTGATGCCCGAGGATCCCGTGCCGCGCCACTTCGTCGACAGCCGGCGCCCGGGCCTCAACCTGATGGCCAAGGGCGAGGACGGCTGGTGCGCCGCGCTGGACCCGGTGCACATGCGCTGTTCCATCTACGAGCTGCGGCCCGCGGTATGCCGCAGGTTCGCCATGGGCAGCGCCTACTGCCGCGACGAACGCGACCAGTACAGCCGCGGCATCCGCCGTCCCATTCCGCTCACCCTGCGATGAAGGCCCGCCTCGAGGCGCCAGGAGACCCCGCCATGAACACCCATCCCGCGCTGTTCCGCCTGAAGCTCCCCAACGGGCAGACCGTGGGCCCGCGTACGCTCAAGGCCCTGTGGGGCACCGCCTGCGAGTCCAGCGACGTCAGCGTGGGGCGGCGCATGGAGCACGGGGACGCCAGCCAGGTCGACAGCTACCTGCTGTGCGGCGCGCCCGGCCTGCTGCGCGGCACGGCCGTGGAGGAGCGCCTGCGCACTGCGCTGGAACGCGCCGGCCTGCTCGGCGTGCTGGTGCGCCTCGGCCACGACTAGCCGGCCGCGGCCCGCGCCTTCGCGCGGGCGTCAGCGCGGCGGGGCGAGACTGGCGCGACGGCCCGCACTGTCCTCCCGCATGTCCAAGCGCCCCCATCCCGATCCCCTGCCGCCCCGCGCCCAGGCGCGGGTCGACCGCGAGGGCAGGACCGCCTCCATGGGCAAGCTGGCGGCGCGCCTGCTCGGCTGGATGCTGCTGATCGTGCTCGGGCTGGTCGCGGCGGTGGCGCTGCTGGTGCGCTGACGGTCGTCCGCCCGGCGCACCGGGCGCCGGGCGGGTCGGCTCACTTCTCCGCGTCGTAGTCGTGCAGCGCGCCGCCGCGCATGTCCTGGTGCGGGTCGGCGTGGCGCTCGCGGCGTTCGGCCGCGCTCGGCTCGGCGCCGTGGCGGCCGCCGTCCTGCGGGCCGCCGTAGTTCTGCTTGATGCCGCGGATGGGGCCGTCCTCGTTCTGCCGGCGTTCGCCGTGCGCGTCCATGCCGCTGTGCCGCACCTTCGCGCGGTCGGTTTCGTCGCCGCCAAGACCGCCCTTCGGCGGGTCGCCGAACGCGCGCTGGGCTTCGCGGTCGTCGGCATCGGCGGCGCGTCCGAAGCGGTCGAGGTCGCGGTCGGCGTCCGTGACGTCGGTCTCGTCGCGCTGCCGGAGCGGAGCGGCGTGGGTATCGGTCGGATCGAGCTTGCCGTCGCGTTCGCGGGCCATTGCGGTCTCCTGGAGCGGGGATCACCGAGGGTGCGCGCGGCGCCGTGCAGGCACCGCGAACCGCGGCGAGGCCGTCCGCCCGCGTTCAGGGCGACCAGGGCTGGGCACTCGCGCGGACCCGTACCGGGACCGACTTGGCGGCCGGCACCTGGCTCTCGTCGGCGTGGTGCCACAGGGGAATGAGCGGATTGCACTCGGGGTAGTACGCGGCGCAGGCGCCCTGCGGCACGTCGTACTCGACCACGCGCATGTTCTCCACCCGCCGCACCTCGCCGTCCCGCGCCGCGCCCTCCAGGGTCACCACGTCGCCGTCGGCCAGGCCGAAGCGCTCCAGGTCGCGGGCGTTCATCATCACCACGCGGCGGGTGCCCTGGATGCCGCGGAAGCGGTCGCGGTAGCCGTAGATGGTGGTGTTGAACTGATCGTTGCTGCGCACGGTCATGAGCCGCAGGACGTCGTCGCCGGGCGCGGCCACCTCGGCGAAGCTGTCCATCTTCTCCGGCGTCACGAAGTTGGCCTTGCCGGTCTCGGTCTTCCAGACGCGATGGCGTGCCGGCAGCGGGCGCGGGAAGCCGCCGGGCGTCCACATGCGCGCGTTGAAGTCGGCGAACTGGTCGGGCCAGGTGCGCTCGATGGCGTCGCGGATCTTCGCGTAGTCGGCGACCCACGCGTCCCACGGCACCTTCGGGTTGTGGGGCAGGGCGGCCTTGGCGATCTCGGCCACGATGCGCGGCTCGGACAGCAGGTGCGGGCTGGCCGGCTCGTGCCGGCCCTTCGAGCCATGGATGCAGGCCGAGGTGTCCTCCATGCTCACCGACTGCTCGACGCCGTTCTGCACGTCGCGCTCCAGGCGTCCGAGGCAGGGGAGCAGGTAGGTGACCTCGGCCGGGATCAGGTGGCTGCGGTTGAGCTTGGTGGCGACCTGCACGCTCAGGCGCATGCGGGTCCATGCGCGTTCCATCCTGGCGTGCTCGGGCACCGCGCGCAGGAAGTTGCCGCCCAGGCTCACGAAGGCGCGGATCTTCCCTTCGAGGATGGCCTCGCAGGCGGGGATGGTCGCCAGCCCCTCCTTGCGCGGCGGGTCGAAGCCGTAGAGTTCCGCGAGCTTGTCCAGGGGCACCAGCTCGGGCTTCTCGGCGATGCCCACGGTGCGCTGGCCCTGCACGTTCGAGTGGCCGCGCACCGGCAGGATGCCGGCGCCGGGCTTGCCGATGTTGCCGCGGAGCAGCAGCAGGTTGATCAGCATCCGCGCGTTGGTGACGCCGTCCTTGTGCTGGGTCAGACCCATGCCGTAGATGCCGATCGCGCTCTCGGCGGAGGCATAGACCCGCGCGGCGCCTTCGAGCGCTTCGCGCGAGAGGCCGCTGTCGCGCTCGATGTCGCTCCAGGACGTGGCCCGCACCCAGGCCTCGAATTCCCCCAGTCCGTGGGTGTGCTGTTCGAGGAAATCCACGTCGAGGACGCGCGGCCGGCCTGCGGCCTTCGCTTCGTCGTCCAGCGCGAACAGCGCCTTGCACATGCCGGCGATGGCGGCGATGTCGCCGCCCGGCTTGAGCTGGTGGTACTGGCTGCTGATCGGCGTGTCCTTGCCGCTGAGCATCTCCGGCGGCGACTGTGGGTTGAGGAAGCGCTCCAGCCCGCGCTCGCGCAGGGGATTGAAGGTGATGATGGGCACGCCGCGCTTGCTGCACTCCTGGAGCGGATGGAGCATGCGCGGGCTGTTGACGCCCGGGTTCTGGCCGAAGAACAGCAGACAGCCGGTCTTCTCGAAATCGTCCAGCACCGTGGTTCCCACCGGGACGCCGATGCTCTTGGGCAGGGCCACGGAGGTGGACTCGTGGCACATGTTCGAGCTGTCGGGCAGGTTGTTGTTGCCGTACAGGCGCGCCAGCAGCTGGTACATGTAGCTGGTCTCGAGCGAGGCGCGGCCCGAGGCATAGAAGACCGCCGACTCGGGGTCCTCCTCGCGGATGGCCCTGAGCTCGCGCCCGATCTCGGCGAAGGCTTCGCTCCACTCGACGGGGACGTACTTGTCGCTGGCGGGATCCCAGCGCATCGGGTGGGTGAGCCGCCCCTGGTCCTCGAGGTCGTGGTCGGGCCAGGTGCGGAACTCGGCGAGGGTGTGGCGCGCGAACAGGGCGGGCGTCGCGCGCTTGTCGGTGATCTCCCAGAGCGTCGCCTTGGCGCCGTTCTCGCAGAACTCGAAGGGATGCGGCTCGGCAGGCTTGCTCCACGCGCAGCTCACGCAGGCGAAGCCGTGCGGCTTGTTCTGGTGGATCAGGAGGGGCGGTGCCGCCAGAGGCACCCGTTGCGCCGTGGTGTGGCGCGCCAGCGAGCGCACGGAGCCCCAGCCGCCGGCCGGGCCTTCGTAAGGGGTGAAGCTGATCCTGCGAGCCATCCGCGGCCTCCTGCGTGTGGTGGGCGTGGCCGCCGGTGTCCGGCGAGCGGTCCCGATGGTGGCTGCGCCCGGGTCGACGTGCGGTGGATGCGCGCGCCGCGTCAGGCCACGGGCGTCTGGAGCGGCCGGCCGGCCGCCCGTTCGAACTCGTCCGGATCGTGCGAGCACAGCAGGGCGACCTCGCCGCCGTGCACGTGGGCGAGCTCGCGCAGGCGCGCCTGGTTCCCGAGGCGCAGCCCACGGTCCTTCTCCATCAGCGTCTGGTACATGCGCAGGCCGGGCGTGCACCACGGCGCGTGGTAGTCCATCTCGCGGTGGTGGAAGTAGGCGTCCCCGGCGAGCAGGAGCCAGCCGGCACCGGTGTGCACCGCGACGCCGGCGTGGCCGTGGGTGTGCCCGGGGAGGGGCACCATCAGGATCTCCGGGGGGAGCCCGGACAGCTCGCGCACGCAGGCGAAGCCGTACCACGGCTCGCCCTTGCCGGCCTCGTAGACGTGCCAGCCCTGGCGGCTGGACCACTGCTGCGGGCGGAAGCGCTGGCGGTCCAGCCAGGTCCGCTGGGCGACCGCCTCGTCGCGCTCGCGCCGCATCAGGTGCACGCGCGCATGCGGGAAGTCGTCGAGGCCGCCGGCGTGGTCGAAGTCGAGATGGGTCAGGACGATGTGGCGCACGTCGCGCGGGTCGAAGCCGAGCCGCTCGATCTGGCGGATCGCGGTCATCGACGCGACGAACCGGGGGCTCAGCAGGGTCAGGAAGAAGGCGCTGAGCCGGCTGCGCGGATGGCGCACGTCGGCGAGTCCGAAGCCGGTGTCCACGAGCACCAGGCCCTGCGGGGTCTCCACCAGCAGGCAGTGGCAGGCCAGTTCGCCGCGTTCCAGTGCGGAGGGCGAGCGCCCGTCCATGAGGCGGCCGCCGAGCGGGCAGGAGGAGATGCAGTTGAGGTGATGGATGCGCATGGCGGGCCTCGACGCGACCGGTCCCGGCAGCCTCGCCCGGACGCGATCAGCGGGCGGTGAACCGGGCGGGACCCGCCGGTCGACGCACCCGGCCGCCGCCGCTGGACTACCATCCGCAATCCGCTCCCCGCGCCGTCGCCGAGGCATCCCGTGCAACCGGTCATCTCCGTCCGCGGCCTCACCAAGACCTATGCCTCCGGCCACCAGGCGCTCAAGGGCATCGACCTCGACATCGGCCGCGGCGAGATCCTCGCCCTGCTCGGGCCCAACGGCGCGGGCAAGACCACGCTGATCGGCGCGATCTGCGGCATCGTCCGGCCCACTTCGGGCACGGCGACGGTCGACGGGCACGACATCGTCCGCGACTACCGTGCGGCGCGCTCCAGGATCGGCCTGGTGCCGCAGGAGCTGACCACCGACGCCTTCGAGACGGTGTGGGCGACGGTGAAGTTCAGCCGCGGCCTGTTCGGCAGGCCGCCGGATCCCGCCTACCTGGAGAAGGTGCTGCGCGCCCTCTCGCTGTGGGACAAGCGCGACAGCAGGATCATGGCGCTGTCCGGCGGCATGAAGCGGCGCGTGCTGATCGCCAAGGCGCTGGCGCACGAGCCGGAGATCCTGTTCCTCGACGAACCCACCGCGGGGGTGGACGTCGAGCTGCGGCACGACATGTGGAACATCGTGCGCGGGCTGCGCGAGCGCGGCACCACCATCATCCTCACCACCCACTACATCGAGGAGGCCGAGGAGATGGCCGACCGCATCGGCGTGATCCACCGCGGCGAACTCGTCCTGGTCGAGGAGAAGGCGGCCCTGATGCGCAAGCTCGGCAGCAAGCGGCTGACCCTCCAGCTGCAGGCCCCGCTGGCGGCCATTCCCGAGGCGCTGGCGGGCTATCCGCTGTCGCTGTCGGAGGACGGCGCCGAACTCGTCTACACCTTCGAGACCCAGGGTGCCGAGACCACCGGCATCGCCGACCTGCTGCGGCGCCTCGACGAGGCCGGCATCGACTTCAAGGACCTGCATTCCAGCCAGAGCTCGCTGGAGGAGATCTTCGTCGGCCTGCTGAGGGAGCGCGCATGAACGTCCACGGCATCCGCGCGATCTACGTGTTCGAGATGGCGCGTACCGGGCGCACCCTGCTGCAGAGCGTCGTGCAGCCCGTGCTGATCACCTGCCTGTACTTCCTCGTGTTCGGCTCGGCCATCGGCGGGCGCATGGGCGAGATCGACGGGGTGAGCTACGGCGCCTTCATCGTGCCCGGGCTGGTCATGCTCTCGCTGCTGACCGAGAGCATCTCCAACGCCTCGTTCGGCATCTACATGCCGAAGTGGTCGGGCACCATCTACGAGCTGCTGTCGGCGCCGGTGTCGTGGGTGGAGGCGGTGGTCGGCTACGTGGGCGCGGCGGCGACCAAGTCGATCGTCGTGGGCACCCTGATCATGCTCACCGCGCGGCTGTTCGTGCCCTACGAGATCGCCCACCCGGCGTGGATGCTCCTGTTCCTGGTGCTGACCTCGGTCGCCTTCAGCCTGTTCGGCTTCATCATCGGCGTCTGGGCCGACAGCTTCGAGCGCCTGCAGCTGGTGCCCTTCCTGATCGTGACGCCGCTGACCTTCCTGGGCGGCGCGTTCTACTCAATCGACATGCTGCCGGCGCCCTGGGACCGCATCACCCTCGCCAATCCCGTGGTCTATCTGGTGAGCGGCTTCCGCTGGAGCTTCTACGGGATCTCCGACGTCGCGGTCGGGACGAGCCTGGCGATGACGCTGCTGTTCCTGGTCCTCTGCCTGGTCTGTGTGTGGTGGATATTTCGTACCGGTTACAGGCTCCGGCAGTGAGCCGCGGCGCGCGCCGGACGCAGCATTCCGGCACGGCCGGTGCGTGTCGTGGGAAACTCCGCGACCTGCCGGCGGCAGCAAGGCGCCGGCCCGGACCGTCCCGAAGGAGATTCCAATGAAGAAGAACGCGATCGCCGCAGCCTGCCTCACGGCCCTTCTCGCCGCCTGCAACGCACCGGACGCCTCGAACGGCGCGACCGCCGCGCAGGCCGGCGCGGCCGCCCCCGCCGGACAGACCGCCCCCGCGACCGTCGCCGCCGACGGCCGGCCGTTCCAGGTCGAGGACGTGGCGACCTTCGAGGAGCCCTGGGCCATGACCTTCCTTCCCGACGGGCGCCTGCTGGTGACCGAGAAGAAGGGCGCGCTCAAGGTGTTCGACCCGACCACCGGCGAGCGCGGCGACGTCGCCGGCGTGCCCGACGTCGACTACGGCGGCCAGGGCGGTTTCGGCGACGTGGTCCTGCATCCGCAGTTCGCCGAGAACGGCCTGGTCTACATCAGCTACGCGGAGGCGGGCGAGGGCGACACCCGCGGCGGCGCGGTCGCGCGCGCGCGGCTGGAGCTCGACGGAAACGGCGGCAACCTCGCCGACCTGGAGGTCATCTGGCGCCAGGTGCCCAAGGTCGACGGTCGCGGCCATTACGGCCACCGCATCGCCTTCGACGCCGACGGCTACCTGTGGATCACCTCCAGCGAGCGCCAGAAGTTCACGCCGGCGCAGGACATGGACTCCAACCTCGGCAAGCTGGTGCGCCTGAACGACGACGGCTCGGTCCCGGCCGACAATCCCTTCGTCGACCAGGGCGAGATCGCCTCGCAGGTCTGGTCGCTGGGCCACCGCAACATGCTCGGCATCGACTTCGATCCGGAGGGACGGCTGTGGGTGCACGAGATGGGCCCCGCCGGCGGCGACGAGCTCAACCTGATCGAGCGCGGCGCCAACTACGGCTATCCCGAGGTCTCCAACGGCAACCACTACGACGGCCGCGAGATCCCCAACCACGACACGCGGCCGGAGTTCGCGGCGCCGGCGGTCACCTGGTGGGAGGCGATCTCCCCGGCGGGCTTCGTCATCTACACCGGCGACCAGTTCCCGGCCTGGCAGGGCAGCGGCTTCATCGGCGGCCTGTCCTCGCAGAGCCTGGTGCGCGTGGAGTTCGACGGCACCGCCGCGCGCGAGGCGGAGCGCTTCGACATGGGCCAGCGCATCCGCGAAGTCGAGCAGGGGCCGGACGGCGCGCTCTGGGTGCTGGAGGACATGCGCAGCGGGCAGGGCGGCCGCCTGCTGAAGCTGATCCCCGCCGGCTGACGGCGGAACGCGCTCCGGACGAACGGCGCCTGCGGGCGCCGTTCTTCTAGGCGATGCGCCTGCCGTCGAGAAGGTCGACGATGCCGGCGGCGACGCGCGCGCCGTCGATGCGCAGTTCGCCGATGGCGACCGGCAGCCGGAACCGCCGCGGGCCGGCGCTGCCCGGGTTCAGGTGGAGCACCCCGTCGCGCATCCCGCAGCGCGGGACGTGCGAGTGCCCGGAGACCACGACCCGCACGCCCTCCGCCGCCGGATCGCCCGGCAGCGTCTTGAGGTCGTGCAGCATCAGGACGTCCACGTCCCCGAGCCGGATCCGCACGGTCTCCGGCAGGGCGCTGGCCCAGGCCGCCGTGTCGACGTTGCCGCGGATGGCCGTCACCGGCGCCAGCGTGCGCAGCGCGTCGAGCACCTCCGGCCTGCCGATGTCGCCCGCGTGCAGGATGCGGTCGCAGCCCTCGAGGAAGGCCAGCGCCTCGGGCCGCAGCAGGCCGTGGGTGTCGGCGACGACGCCGATCCGCAGCGCGCTCACGCCCGCTCCAGCGCGCGGATGCGCCCTTCGAGGAAGCGCCGCTCCGGCGCCTGCCGCGCGAGCGCGAGCGCACGCCGGTAGGCCTCCGCCGCCTCGGCGCTGCGTCCGAGCCTGCGGCACAGGTCGGCGCGGGCCGCGTGCGCGAGGTGGTAGTCGCGGAGATCGCCGTCGAGCAGGGCATCGACCAGCGGGAGGCCGTGCTCCGGTCCGTCGCGCATGGCCACCGCCACCGCGCGGTTCAGCGCGACCACGGGAGAGGGATCGCACTGCATCAGCAGGCCGTACAGGCCGACGATGCGGGACCAGTCGGTGGCCTGGGCGTCGGGCGCTTCCGCGTGCACGGCCGCGATGGCCGCCTGCAGCGTGTAGGGCCCGATGCGCCGCGCGCGCAGCGCGGTGCGCACCAGCGCGCAGCCCTCGTCGATCGCCGCGCGGTTCCACAGACCGCGGTCCTGCGCGTCGAGCAGCACCAGGTCGCCGTCGGGCGCGGTGCGCGCGGCGCGCCGCGCGTCGTGCAGCAGCATCAGCGCCAGCAGCCCCAGGGTCTCGGAATCCGGCAGCAGCTCGACCAGGAGGCGGCCGAGGCGGATCGCCTCGCCGGCGAGGTCGGCGCGCACGTGGCTGTCTCCGGCGGTGGCCGAATAGCCCTCGTTGAAGACCAGGTAGACCACGTGCAGCACCGCGTCGAGCCGCTCCGGCAGTTCCGTGCGCGGCGGCACCTCGTAGGGGATGCGGCTGTCGCGGATCTTGGCCTTGGCGCGCACGATGCGCTGCGCGACGGTGGGCGTGGGCACGAGGAAGGCCCGCGCGATCTCCTCGGTGGCGAGCCCGCAGATCTCGCGCAGCGCCAGGGCCACCTGGGCATCGGGCGCGAGCGCGGGATGGCAGCAGGTGAACAGCAGGCGCAGGCGGTCGTCCTCGAGGTGCGGATCCTCGATGTCGGCGGGATCGTCGCTGCCGCCGGCGTGCAGGCGCTCGGCGATGTCGGCGAGGGCGGCGTCGAAGCGCGCGCGGCGGCGCAGCGCGTCGATGGTGCGGAATCGCCCGGCCGAGACCAGCCAGGCGCGCGGGTTGTCCGGCACGCCGTCGCGCGGCCACTGCTCGACGGCCGAGCGGAAGGCCTCGTGCAGCGCCTCCTCGGCGAGATCGAAGTCGCCGAGCAGGCGGATCAGCGTCGCCAGGACCCGGCGCGATTCCTCGCGGTAGATCCGGTCGACGACGGTGGCGATGGCGGCGGCGGCGACGGCCGACACCGTCGGATCAACCCTGGGCCAGGGCGGCGTCCGCGGCGGGGGCGCTGCGCAGCGGCGGCAGTTCGTCGAGCGGGCGGATCTCGACGCTGCCGGTGCGCGTCCACGGGAAGCGCGCGGCGATGCGGATCGCCTCGTTGAGGTCGCGCGCCTCGATCAGGTTGTAGCCGCCGACGAACTCGCGGGTCTCGGCGAACGGCCCGTCGGTGGTGGACAGGCGGCCGTTGCGCATGCGCAGGGTGGTGGCCGTCTCGGCGCCGGCGAGCTTCTGGGAGGCGAGCAGGTGGCCGCTCTCGCGCAGCTCGGCGGCGTGCGCGAGGCATTCCTGCATCATGGCGTCGTACTCGCCCGGCGGCAGCGCGTCGAGCAGGGCGGGGTCGGTGTTGATCAGCAGGAGGTATTTCATCGCGGCGGCTCCGTGGGGTTCGACCCTGGTCGTTCTGCGCGGCCGATGATCGACATCCCGGGCCGGGATTGCACGCCGCGGCGCGGCGACGCGCGCCGGAAGGCGCTGGCGCCCGGCGGATGTCGGAAGAAGAAGGGGACCCCGGCGCCGCTACGTGGAATGGTCGGGGAATGACCGTCGCGGTGCCTCACGGCAGGGCGGAGGGGGAAACCGACGTCCGGGGCCCGCGCATTGTCGCGCGTCCGCGGCCGCCGCGCCGTCGGGTGGCCGCCTTGTCGCGTGTAGGAAAAACCCCTATGGCGCGGTCGTCCTTCCCATGATTGTGCCTCGGCGAGGCCGCGTCGGCGGCTGCAGGACGCGCCCGGGATCTTCTTCTTCATCTTCCTTTCGCCCCGTCTCCGCTTCCATGCGCGGTCGTCACGGCTGCCGCAGCGCCGCCGTCCCAGCGAAGGAGAACCGATGCCGCCGTCCCCCACCGCGCCCATGCGCGCCGCCGTCCTCGTCGAGCCGGGCCGTTTCGATCTGCAGCAGGTCCCCCGCCCGGAACCCGGTCCCGGACAGGTCCGCATCCGCCTGGAGGGCAGCGGCGTGTGCGCGTCGAACATCCCCGCGTTCGAGGGCCGCGAGTGGTTCCAGTATCCCATGCCGCCCGGCGACCTCGGCCATGAGGGCTGGGGCGTGGTGGATGCGGTGGGCGAGGGCGTGGAGGACGTCGTCGTGGGCGACCGGGTCGCGGCGCTGTCGTTCAGGGCCTACGCGGAGTACGACCTCGCCGATGCCGACAAGCTGGCCAGGCTGCCCGCCGCGCTCGACGGCCAGCCCTTCCCGGGCGAGGCGCTGGGCTGCGTCATGAACATCTTCCGCCGCGCGGACATCCGCGCCGGGCAGACGGTGGCCATCGTCGGCGTCGGCTTCCTCGGCGCCGCGCTCACCCAGCTCGCGGCGCAGGCCGGTGCGCGCGTCGTCGGCATCTCGCGCCAGGCCTCCTCGCTCGCGCTCGCGCGCGAATGCGGCGCGGCCGAGACCATCGCGATGAACGACCACTGGGAGATCATCGAGCAGGTCAGGCAGCTCACCGGCGGTAGGTTCTGCGAGCGCGTGATCGAGGCGACCGGCAAGCCGTGGCCCCTGGACCTCGCCGGCGAGCTCACCGGCGAGGGCGGCAGGCTGGTGATCGCCGGCTTCCACCAGGACGGGCTGCGCCAGGTCAACGTACAGCTGTGGAACTGGCGCGGCATCGACGTCGTCAACGCGCACGAGCGCGATCCGCGGGTCGCGCTCGACGGGCTGCGGCGTGCGGTCGAGGCGGTCGCGGACGGTCGCCTGCGCCTCGCTCCCCTGCTGACGCACCGCTTCCCGCTGGCGCGCATCACCGACGCGCTCAACGCGGTGAAGGACAGGCCCGAGGGCTTCACCAAGTGCGTGGTGCTGATGGAGGAGGCGGCATGAGCGCGGTGGCTCCGCTGCGCCTCGGCTTCCTCGGCGTCGGCTGGATCGGGCGCCATCGCATGCAGGCGCTGCTCGACGCGGGCCTGGCCGAAGCGGTGGCGATCGCCGACCCGGACGCCGCCTGCATGGAGGAGGCGCTCAAGGCCGCGCCCGGCGCCATCCGCTGCACCGGGCTGGACGACATGCTCGCGCATCCGCTGGACGGCGTGGTCATCGCCACGCCCAGCGCCGCCCACGCGGTCCAGTCCATCGCCGTGCTGGAGCGCGGCCTGCCGGTGTTCTGCCAGAAGCCGCTGGGACGCGACGGCGCCGAGGTGCGTGCGGTGGTCGAGGCCGCGCGGCGCGCGGACCGGCGCCTCGGCGTGGACCTGAGCTATCGCCACCTTGCCGGCATGGACAGCGTCCACGCACTGCTGCGCGAGGGCGCGCTCGGCGACGTCCACGGCGTGCAGCTGGTCTTCCACAACGCCTACGGGCCGGGCAAGGACTGGTTCTACGACCGCGCGCAGGCCGGCGGCGGCTGTGTCATCGACCTCGGCATCCACCTCATCGACCTCGCCCTGTGGCTGCTCGGCAATCCCACGGTGGAGCACGTCAGCAGCCGCTGCTTCGCGCGGGGCAGGCCGCTGCGGGAGACGCCGGACGCGGTGGAGGACTACGCCAGCGCACGCCTGGACCTCGCTGGCGGCGCCGCCATCGACATGAGCTGCTCGTGGAACCTGCCGATCGGCATCGACTGCGAGATCGGCATGCGCATCTACGGCACCCGCGGCGGCGTCGGCCTGCGCAACGTCGACGGCTCGTTCTACGACTTCGTGATCGAGCGCTTCGACGGACGCCAGCGCCAGCAGCTCGCCGGGCCGCCCGACGCGTGGGGCGGACGCGCGGCCCTGGCCTGGGCCGAGGCGGTGCGGCGCGACCGCGGCTTCGACGCCTCCGCCGACGGTCTGGTCGAGGTCGCCGAGATCCTCGACCGCATCTATGGGAGCGAGCAATCAGAGGTTTGAGGAGTGAGGAGCGAGTGGGAAGAGCGGGCGACGAAAGCGGGGCGACGCCTGCGCCTTCCTCGTTTCTCGTTCCTGGCCACTCACTCCTCGAGCTGTAACGGCCTACTGCTGCGCCATCCGGGCCCCGCGCGGCGCGAGCATGGCGGCGTCGGTGCGGGCGGCGGCGATGGTGCGGGCGAGCCCGTCGCGCGGGTCCACGCGGGGCGACCAGCCCAGCAGCTCCTGCGCCATGGCGATGTCGGGGCGGCGGCGGCGCGGGTCGTTCTCGGGCAGCGGATGGAAGCTGAGCGTCGAACGGCTGCCGGTCAGTTCGAGGACGAGTTCGGCGATCTCGCGCACGGTCATCTCGACCGGGTTGCCGAGGTTGACCGGGCCGGGGTGCTCCACGCGCATGTAGCGCAGGATGGCTTCGACCAGGTCGGAGACGTACTGCAGGCTGCGCGTCTGCGCGCCGTCGCCGAACACCGTGAGCGGCTCGCCGGCCAGCGCCTGCCGCACGAAGTTGGTGACGATGCGTCCGTCGTGCGGGTCCATGCGCGGGCCATAGGTGTTGAAGATGCGGATGATCCGCACCGACAGGCCGTGGGTGCGGTGGTAGGCCATGGTGGCCGCCTCCGCGTAGCGCTTGCCCTCGTCGTACATGCTGCGGGGGCCGTTCGGGTTGACGTTGCCCCAGTGCTCTTCCTTCTGCGGATGGTGCAGCGGGTCGCCGTAGACCTCGCTGGTGCTGGCGAGGAGGAAGCGCGCGCGCTTGGCGCGTGCGAGCTCGAGCAGGTGGTGGGTGCCGACACTGTTGACGGTCAGCGTCTCGATCGGCCAGCGCTGGTACTTGGGCGGCGATGCCGGGCTGGCGAGGTGCATGACCCAGTCGAGGCCTTCCTCGATCTCGAAGGGAAGGCCGACGTCGTGCTGGATGAAGCGGAAGCGTCCATGCCCGCGCAGGTGGTCGAGGTTCTCGCTGCGGCCGGTGATCAGGTTGTCGATCCCGACGACGCGGTGGCCGTCGGCGAGGAGCCGATCGACCAGGTGGCTGCCGATGAAGCCGGCGGCGCCGGCCACCAGCACCGTCATGGGCCGCTCGCCGTGCAGTGGGAAGACGTTGTCTTTGCTCATCAGGCAGCTTCCTTCTCGTTCGGGCGCCTTCGGGGGCGGGCAGCAGCAGCCTGCGATCTTCTTGATCGGTGCAAGGTGAATCACGGCCGCATGATCAGGCTGAACCGGGGTGCCGCTGCGTCCGCCGCGTCGCAGCGCATGCGTCGCGCGTACGGACGTTGCTGCTGCGCCTCATCTTCATCCGGTGATCGCGCCCGGTCTCCGACTCTTTTTTTGCCACGCGCTCACGTGCAGCGCCCGCACGTTCCGATGCTGCGTCATCGGACGTCGCGGAAAGGCGAGCGCCGGCACGGCGCCAGCGTCTTCCATCACCTCGTCAGGAGCAGACACGGCATGAGCAAGACCCTTCTCATCACAGGCGGCGCGGGCTTCATCGGCTCCTACCTGGCCGACCAGCTGCTGGAGGAGGGTCATCGCGTCCGCGTGCTCGACAACCTCAGTCCGCAGGTGCACGGCGGCGACTGCATGCGGCCGGACTACCTCGTCGACGACGTGGAGCTGGTCCGCGGCGACGTGCGCGATCCCGACGCCGTGCAGAAGGCGCTGGACGGCGTCGACGGCGTCTACCACCTGGCCGCGGCGGTCGGCGTCGGACAGAGCATGTACCAGGTCGCCGAGTACACCTCGATCAACAACATGGGCACGGCGGTGCTGCTCGAGGCCCTGATCGAGAAGCCGGTCGAGCGCCTCGTGGTCGCGTCGAGCATGAGCATCTACGGGGAGGGCATGTACCGCACGGCGCTCGGGCAGGCCGTGCCCGGCCAACGCCGCGGGCGCGAGCAGCTCAAGCAGGCGCGCTGGGAGCTGCACGACGCCGAGGGCGCGGCGCTGGAGCCGGTGCCCACCGCCGAGGACAAGCAGCCGGACCTGTCCTCGGTCTACGCGCTGTCGAAGTACGACCAGGAACGCCTGTGCCTGATGATCGGCGAGGCCTACGGCATCCCGACCACGGCGATGCGCTTCTTCAACGTCTACGGGCCGCGGCAGGCGCTCTCGAATCCCTACACCGGCGTGCTCGCGATCTTCGCCTCGCGCTTCCTCAACGGGAAGCCGCCGCTGGTGTTCGAGGACGGCCTGCAGCGCCGCGACTTCGTGAGCGTGCACGACGTGGCGCGCGCCTGCCGGCTCGCCTACGCGACGCCCGACGCGGCGGGCCGGGTGTTCAACGTCGGCAGCGGCAACGCCTACACGGTCCGCGAAATCGCCGAGCGCGTCGGCGCGGCCATCGGCAAGCCGCTCGCGCCGGAGATCACCGGCAAGTACCGGGTGGGCGACATCCGCCACTGCTTCGCCGACGTCACGCTCGCCGGCCAGGTGCTCGGCTACCGCCCGCAGGTGACGCTCGAGGACGGGCTGGCCGAGCTGGTGGAGTGGCTGCCGCGGGCCTCCGCCGTCGACCGCGTCGACCAGGCCGGCCAAGAGCTCGCCCGCCGCGGGCTGACCCTGTGAGCGGTGCCGCGTCCATGCGCACCTCCGAATCCACGCAAGCAGCGTCCGGCCACACCGGGCACGAGGAGAACACGATGAGCGACGCCCCCCGATCCGGCACCCGTCCGGCGCCTCCGCTCGGCGTCCTGGAGTGGTTCTGGATGGGCGACCATGACGTGGTCGAGGCCACCATCGACGACCTGCGCCGCCTCGGCGTGCGCCACCTGCGCTTCGGCGTGTCCTGGGCCGACTACCTCCGCGATGGCGGCCCCGAGTGGTACGACTGGCTGATCCCGCGGCTCGCCGCGCACTTCGAGCTGCTGCCCTGCTTCCTGTACACGCCGCCGTCGATGGGCGAGGTGCCGAGCACCGCCGCGCCGCCGCGCGACCTCAAGGCCTACGCCGACTTCCTCGACGTGTGCATCACCCGCTACGGCGAGCATTTCGAGTACGTCGAGCTGTGGAACGAACCCAACAACGTGCTGGAGTGGGACTTCGGGCTCGACAAGGCCTGGACGAAGTTCTGCGAGATGGTGGGGAAGGCCGCGTACTGGGCGCGGCACCGCGGCAAGAAGACCGTGCTCGGCGGCATCAGCCCGATCGACCCGCACCTCCTCCAGACCCTGTTCGACAACGGGCTCATGCCCCACATCGACGTGGTCGGCGTGCACGCCTTCCCGGGCAGCTACGACACGCCCGGCCAGGCGTGGGTGGAGCGCATCCAGCGCGTGATCGAGGTGCTGCGCGAGAACGGCCATCCCGGCGAGGTCTGGCTGACCGAGACCGGCTACTCCACCTGGCGGCACGACGAGTTCGAGCAGGTGCGGCTGGCGGCGGAGACCCTGGACCTGCCGGTCGAGCGCATCTACTGGCTGTCGCTGCACGACCTGCGCAGCGAACGGCCGTCCATCGCCGGCCTGCGCAACGACCCGCGCGACTACCACTTCGGCCTCAAGTCCGCGGGCGGGCGGCCCAAGCTGCTGTACCGCCTGTGGGCCGAGCACGGGATGGACGGCGTGCGCCGCGCCGCGACCTGGGCCAGCCGCTCCCGCAGCAACGGCCCGGTCACCCTCGTCACCGGCGGCGCCGGTTTCGTCGGCTCCAACCTGGCCTCGCGGCTGGCGCGCGAGGGCCGGCGGGTGCGCGTGCTGGACAACCTCTCGCGGCCCGGCGTCGAGAAGAACCTCCAGTGGCTGCGCAGCATGCACGGCGACGCCATCGAGTTCGTGCCCGCCGACCTGCGCGACCGCGAGGCAGTGGCCGAGGCGGTGGCCGGCGCGACCCAGATCTTCCATCTCGCCGCGCAGGTCGCGGTCACCTCCAGCCTCGAGGACCCGATCACCGACTTCGAGATCAACCTCGGCGGCTCGGTGAACCTGCTGGAGGCCGCGCGGCGCCAGCCGAAGGTGCCGGGCATCGTGTTCGCCTCGACCAACAAGGTCTACGGCGGCCTCGACGACATCGCGCTCGAGGTGGTGGACCGCCGCTACCAGCCGGTGGACCCGGGCCACCTGGCCCATGGCGTCGGCGAGGACCGTCCGCTCGACTTCCACAGCCCCTACGGCTGCTCCAAGGGCGGCGCCGACCAGTACATCGTCGACTACGCGCGCTGCATGGGCGTGCCCTCGGTGGTCTTCCGCATGAGCTGCATCTACGGCCCGCGGCAGTTCGGCACCGAGGACCAGGGCTGGGTGGCGCACTTCCTGATCCGCGCGATGCGCGGCGAGCCGATCACCCTGTACGGCGACGGCATGCAGGTACGCGACATCCTGCACGTCAACGATCTCCTCGACGCCTACCTGCTCGCCGAGAAGAACCTCGCGCGCTTCTCGGGGCAGGTGTTCAACATGGGCGGCGGGCCCGCCAACACCATCAGCCTGCTGCAGTTGCTGGACTGGATCGCCGAGCTCAACGGCCGCCGGCCGGAGGTGACCTTCGGCGACTGGCGGCCGGGCGACCAGCGCTACTATGTCTCCGACACCCGCCGCTTCGCCGCGGCCGCCGGATGGCGCCCGCGCATCGCCGCGCGCGAGGGCGTGGGCGACCTGTTCCGCTGGCTGCGCGACTCCTACGTCGTCCCCCGCACCGCCGGCCGCGAATCCGAACCGAGCACGATGGCATGCGCGTCCAGCGTGTGATGATGAGCGCCGACGCGGTCGGCGGCGTCTGGACCTATGCGCTGGAGCTGGCGCGCGGCCTCGCGGAGGAGGGGGTGGAAACGCTGCTGGCCGTGCTGGGCCCGGCGCCCGGGCCGCAGCAGCGGGCCGAGGCGTCGGCGATTCCCGGCCTGCGCCTGCGACACGGCGACTTCCCGCTGGAGTGGATGCACGACGCCATGCCGGCCCAGGACGCCGCGGGGGCGTGGCTGCTCGCGCTGGCCCGGGACTTCGCGCCGGACGTGGTGCACCTGAACCACTACTGCCACGGCCATCTCGACTGGCCGGCGCCGGCCCTGGTCGTCGCGCATTCCTGCGTCTTCTCGTGGCATGCGCACGTCCGCGGCCGGCCGCCGGGACCCGAATGGCAGGCCTACCGCGACGGCGTGACGCGCGGGCTGCGCGGCGCCGCGCTGGTGGTCGCCCCGACGCGCGCCATGCTCGCCGACGCCGAGCGCCACTACGGGCCGTTCCGCGCCGGCCGCGTCGTCCACAACGGTCGCCGCGCGGAGGACTTCCCGCCGCGCCCCAAGCGCGCGCTCGTGCTGAGCGCGGGCCGGCTCTGGGACGAGGCCAAGAACGTCGGTGCGCTCGCCGTCGCCGGCCACAGCCTGCCGTGGCCGGTACACGTGGCGGGCGAGGCGCGGCATCCGGAAGGCGGCGTGGCCGGGTTCGACGGACTGCATCCGCTCGGACGGCTCGATGCGGCGCGCATGGCGGCCGCCTACGGCGAGGCCGCCATCTATGCGCTTCCGGCGCGCTACGAACCCTTCGGGCTGTCCGCGCTCGAGGCGGCGCTCGCCGGCTGCGCCCTGGTGCTGGGCGACATTCCCTCGCTGCGCGAACTCTGGGACGGGGCGGCGACCTTCGTGCCGCCGGACGATCCCGATGCCATCGCCGCCGCGCTGCACGCACTCGTCGAGGACGCGCCGGAGCGCGAACGCCGGGCCGCGCTGGCGCGGGCGCGGGCCGCGACCTATTCGAGCGCGCGCACGACCGCCGCCTACCTCGACGCCTACAGCCGGCTCATCCACGCCAACCACGAGGCCACCGCATGCACGTCGTGATGTTCTACCACTCGCTGCTTTCCGACTGGAACCACGGCAACGCGCACTTCCTGCGCGGCGTCGCCAGCGAGCTGCAGCGGCGCGGGCATCGCGTCAGCGTGTACGAACCTGCCGGCGCATGGAGCCTGGAGAACCTGCTCGCCGAGCAGGGCATGGCGCCGGTGGAGGCCTTCCATCGCGCCTACCCGGGGCTGACCAGCCACGTCTACCGGCCGGAGGCCCTCGATCTCGATGCGGCGCTCGACGACGCCGACCTGGTGCTCGTGCACGAGTGGAACGAGCATGCCCTGGTGCGCCGCATCGGCGAACACCGGCGCGACAACGGCCATTACCGCCTGCTGTTCCACGACACCCACCACCGCGCGGTCAGCGAGCGCGAGGCCATGGCCCGCTACGACCTCACCCACTACGACGGCGTGCTGGTCTTCGGCGAGGTGATCCGCGCGCTCTACCTGGACAACGGCTGGGCGCAGCGCGCCTGGACCTGGCACGAGGCGGCGGACGCGCACGTCTTCCGGCCCGACGGGCGCGTGCGCCCCGAAGCGGACCTGGTGTGGATCGGCAACTGGGGCGACGACGAGCGCACCCAGGAGCTGCACGCCTTCCTGCTGGACCCGGCACGCGACCTCGGCCTGAGCGGCACCATCCACGGCGTGCGCTATCCGGACGCGGCGAGGGCGGCGGTCGCGGCGGCCGGCCTGGACTACCGCGGCTGGCTCGCCAACTTCGAGGCGCCGCGCGTCTTCGCGCGCCACAGGGTGACCGTGCACGTGCCGCGCCGGCCCTACGTGCGCATGCTTCCCGGCATCCCGACAATCCGCCCGTTCGAGGCGCTGGCCTGCGGTATCCCGCTGGTGAGCGCGCCCTGGCGCGACGCGGAGGGGCTGTTCTCGCCGGGCAGCGACTTCCTGGTGGCCGAGGACGGCGCGGCCATGCGCCGGCACCTGCGCGACCTCGTCAACGACGCGGACATGGCGCGCGAACTCGCCGCGCGCGGCCGCGCGACCGTGCTCGCCCGGCACACCTGCGCACACCGCGTCGACGAACTCCTGGGCATCCACGCCGAACTCGCAGCGGCCCCTCTCGAAAAGGACTACGCATGAAATTCGCCTTCTTCGGATCGAGCCTGGTCTCCGCCTACTGGAACGGAGCGGCCACCTACTACCGCGGCCTGATCCGCAACCTCGCCGCGCGCGGGCACAGCATCACCTTCTACGAGCCCGACGCCTTCGAGCGCCAGGCGCACCGGGACATGCCGGATCCGGACTGGGCGCGCGACGTGGTCTACGGCACCGGGTCGCTGGAACCGATGCGGCGGGCGCTCGCGGACGCCGCGGACGCCGACGTCATCGTCAAGACCTCGGGCGTGGGCATCTTCGACCACGAGCTGGAGGCGGGCGTGCTCGAACTGAAGCGCTCCGGCAACGTGGTGATCTTCTGGGACGTGGACGCGCCTGCCACCCTGGACAGCGTGCACGCCGATCCCGGCAACCCGTTCCGCGCGCTCATCCCGCGCTACGACATGATCTGCACCTACGGCGGCGGCAAGCCCGTGGTCGACGCCTACCTCGCGCTCGGCGCGCGGCACTGCGAGCCGGTCTACAACGCGCTCGACACCGACACCCACCACCCGGTCGAGCGCGACCCGCGCTTCGCGTGCGACCTCGGCTTCCTCGGCAACCGGCTGCCCGACCGCGAGGCGCGGGTGGAGCGCTTCTTCCTCGCCGCGGCCGCGGCGCGTCCGGAGATGCGCTTCCTGCTTGGCGGCAGCGGCTGGGGCGACAAGCCGATGCCGGGCAACGTCGAGTACCTCGGCCACGTCTACACGCGCGACCACAATGCCTTCAACTGCACGCCGCGCGCGGTGCTCAACGTCAGCCGCGAATCCATGGCCCGCTACGGCTTCTCGCCGGCGACGCGGGTGTTCGAGGCCGCCGGTGCCGGCGCCTGCCTGATCACCGACGCCTGGGAAGGGCTGGAGCTGTTCCTCGAACCCGACCGCGAGGTGCTGGTCGCGCGCGACGGCGACGAGGTCGCCGCCCACCTCGACGCGCTCGACCCGGCACGGGCGGCGGCCATCGGCCAGGCCGCCCTGCGCAAGGTCCGCGCGCACCACACCTATGCGCACCGCGCCGAACAGCTCGAGGCCGTGCTGGAAGGCCGGACCGCGGGCCTCGCGGCCACGGCGGCGATCGCGTGAGGCCCGGCATGCACATCGTCATCCTCGGCCTGTCCATCACCTCGTCCTGGGGCAACGGCCACGCGACCACCTTCCGCGGCCTGGTGCGCGAGCTGGCCGCGCAGGGCCACCGGGTCACCTTCCTCGAGCGCGACGTGCCCTGGTACGCGGCGCACCGCGACCTTCCGCAGCCGCCGTACTGCCGCACCGAGCTCTACGCCGACCTGGCCGACCTGCGCGCGCGCTTCGCGGGCGAGGTCGCCTCGGCCGACGCGACGATCGTGGGCTCCTACGTGCCGGAGGGCGTGGCCGTGGGCGAGTGGGTGCAGGAGACCGCCCGCGGGATCGTCGGCTTCTACGACATCGACACGCCGGTGACCCTCGCCAAGCTGGCCGAGGGCGACCACGAGTACCTGCATCCGAGCCTGATCGCCGGCTACGACGTGTACCTGTCGTTCACCGGCGGGCCGACCCTGGAGCGGCTGGAGCGCGAGTTCGGCTCGCCCTGCGCGCGCGCGCTCCACTGCGCCTTCGACCCGGACCTCTACCACCCCGAAGCGGTGGAGGCGGCCTGGGATCTCGGCTACCTCGGCACCTACAGCGACGACCGCCAGCCGCGCGTGGACAGCCTGCTCGTCCAGCCGGCGCGCCGCTGGCCCGAGGGGCGCTTCGTCGTCGGCGGGCCGATGTACCCGGACACCATCGCGTGGCCCGGGAACGTCGAGCGGCGCGACCACGTGCCGCCGGACGCGCATCGCCGCTTCTACAACCAGCAGCGCTTCACCCTCAACGTCACCCGCGACGACATGATCCGCGCGGGCTGGTCGCCGAGCGTGCGCCTGTTCGAGGCGGCCGCCTGCGGGGTCCCCATCATCTCCGACGCCTGGGAGGGCATCGACAGCCTGTTCCGGCCCGGCGACGAGATCCTGCTGGCGGAGCGGCCGGACGAGGTCCTCGCGATCCTCCAGGGCATGGACGATGCGCAGCGTCGCGCGATCGGCCTGCGCGCGCGCGAGCGGGTCATGGCCGAGCACACCGCGGCGCACCGGGCGGCGCAGCTGGTGGCCCTGCTCGAGGCACTCGCGACCGCGCGGCGTCCCTCGGCGGTGGCCGAGGGCGCCTGATCCGGCGCTTCGCCGGGAATCCCCGGTCGTCGCCAGTGTGGGAGCGGCTTCAGCCGCGACTTGCGGGATCGCGGCCGGACGGGTCGCGGCTTCAGCCGCTCCTGCGAGCCTAGCGGCAGTCGGGCTGCAGGCCGGCGCTCCAGCGCAGGCCGGCGCGCAGGTGCTCCAGGAAGCGCGGGTCGCGGTACAGGGCCTCGGTATGGCCGAGGCCGGTGTACCAGGCGCGGCCGCCGTCGTAGTCGTGGCACCACGCGATGGGATGGTCCGCGCCCATGCGGCCCTCGCGGTGGTCGGCGGTGTCCAGCCGCGCGATGACGCGGACGCGCGGGCGGGGATTCTCGCGGAAGTCGTAGAACTCGTCGGTCACCCGCCATGCGGGGGCATCGGGATCGGCCGGCTCGGCGTGCACGCGCGCGGTCTGCAGGCCCGGCGGGTGGCTCAGGAACCAGGCGCCGACGAGGCCGCCGTACCAGGGCCAGTCGTAGCCGGTGTCGGCCGCGGCGTGGATGCCCAGGTACCCCCCGCCGCGGCGCACGAAGCGTTCCAGCGCGCCCTGGTGGGGCGGGGGGACGGCTTCGCCGGTGGTGTTGGCGAAGACGACCACGGCGACGTCGGCGAGCGCGGCGTCGTCGAACACCGCCGGATCCTCGCTGTGCGCGAAGCCGAGCCCCTCCTCGGCGGCGAGGCGGCGCAGCGCCTCGACGGCGGCGGGGATGGAGTCGTGGCGGAAACCCTCGGTGCGCGTGAACACCAGGACGCGCGGGTGGGCGAGCGCCTGTGCGGCGCCGAGGAGCAGGGCGGTCATGAGGACGAGGCGGTGCAGGCGCATGGCCGGTGGCGGGAAGGCTGCGGTCGGGCCCGCAGCGTGCCATGCCCGTCGCGCCGGTGCGAAGCGCCGCCGACGCCCGGCCTCAGGCCAGCTCCCGCAGCAACCGTTCCACGCCTTCGCTCGCGGGCAGGCGCCACACCTCGTCGAACTGCCAGGGCGCCTCGGGTGCCGCCGGGTTGATGGCGATGACCCGGGTCCGCGGCCGCCGCGCCTGCTGCGGCAGCGCCGCGGCCGGGTACACCAGGCCCGAGGTGCCGACGACCACGAGCAGCTCGCAGTCCGCGACCGCTTCGACCGCGGCGCGCCAGGCGTCCTCCGGCAGGGCCTCGCCGAACCACACCACGTCGGGGCGCAGCGGCCCGCCGCAGGCGGCGCAGGCCGGCGGCGCGCAGGGGGCCTGCGCGTGCAGCCCGGCCAGTCCCTCGCGCATCGGGTCCGGCTGCGGACGCAGGCCGCAGGCGAAGCAGCGCGAGGCCAGCAGCCGGCCGTGGAGGTGGACCACGCCGGTGGAGCCCGCGCGCTCGTGCAGGTCGTCCACGTTCTGCGTCACCACGCGCACGCGGTGCCCCGCGCGGGCCAGCGCGGCGATGCCGAGGTGACCCGCGTTCGGCTGCGCGCGCGCCACCGCGGCCGCACGCCAGCGGTACCAGCCCCAGACCAGGGCGGGATCGGCCTCGAAGGCCTCGGGCGTCGCCAGCCGGGCGGGGTCGTAGTCGGCCCACAGGCCGGTGAGGGCGTCGCGGAAGGTCGGGATGCCGCTCTCGGCGGACATGCCCGCCCCGCTCAGGACGGTGATCCGCAACCCGCGCCTCCGTGGCCGTGCGGCGGCGTCAGACGTCGTTCCCCTCGATGCGCGCCTGCTGCTCGGCGAAGGCGAACATCACGTCGGCGTGGAAGTCCTTGAAGCGGACGTGGCGGTTGTAGGTGCCGATGACGACGGCACGCGCGCCGGTGGTCAGCGTGCTCCGCACGATGCGCCGCGCCGGGCTCAGCGACAGCGTGCGCTCGATGCCTTCGCCCATCTCCCGCAGGTCCGCCCATGCCTCCGCGATCTCGGTGTCGAGGTCGTTCACCATGTTCATCGCCCCCTGGCGCTCGAACGCCAGGGACGATAGCAAGCCCGCGCGTGACGACACCGTCGCAGGGCGACGCCATGCGCGGCACGGCGTCTCAGGCGTCCTGCGCGGGAAGCTGCGCCAGCACGTGCTCGGCCGCGGACACGCGGAACTCGCCCGGCTCCTCGACGTTGACGAAACGCACCACGCCGTCCTCGGCGTACAGGGCGAAGCGGCGGCAGCGCTCGCCCATGCCGAAGCCGCTCGCGTCCATCTCCAGGCCGAGCGCGTGGGTCAGCGCGGCGTTGCCGTCGGCGATCATGCGCAGCGCGGGCGGGACGCCGGCGCTGGCCGCCCAGGCGCGCATCACGAAGGCGTCGTTGACCGCCATGCAGGCGACCTCGACCCCGCGGGCGCGGAAGCGCTCCAGGTGCTCGACGAAGCCCGGCAGGTGGCGCGCGGAGCAGGTGGGGGTGAAGGCGCCCGGCACGCCGAACAGCAGCACGCGGCGGCCGTCGAAGACGTCGGCGGTTCCGACGCTGCGGACCTCCTCGCCGTCGATGAGCTGGAAGGTCGCTGCGGGAAGGGTGTCGCCAGCCTGGATCGGCATCGGGGTCTCCATCGGAAAGGGGGCGGTATACGCGGGCTGAACCGTCGCGGCGGACGCCGGGAAGGCGCCTGCCGGGGGACTTGAAGGGCGCGTCCCGCGCCGCATTTTGCGCGCAGTGGCGGCGCTCGTGTGCGCCGCGTTCGAAAGCGAGGAGCAAGACATGAGCCTGACCCAGTACAACCCGAAGGCCCTGCGCAACCCGCTGCAGGACGAATTCAACAAGGTGCTCGAGCGCTTCCTGGGCGACAACGACCAGTCCAGCGTGGTGACGGCGCAGTGGGCGCCGCGCGTGGACATCAAGGAGGAGTCCGAGCGCTTCGTGATCTTCGCCGACATTCCCGGCGTCGACCCCAAGGACATCGAGGTGCACATGGAGGACGGCGTGCTCACCATCAAGGGCGAGCGCAAGGCCGAGAGCGCCGAGGAGAACGGCAACGGGCGCTACTCGCGCATGGAGCGCTCGCACGGGCTGTTCTACCGTCGCTTCGCGCTGCCCGACAGCGCCGATCCCGACGGCATCACCGCCAGCGGCCGCAACGGCGTGCTGCAGGTCGTGATCCCGAAGCGGCCCGAGACCAAGCCGCGCCGCATCGAAGTGCAGTGAGTTCGGGGAACGCCCGGCGCCGGGTCGTCGCTCCGCCAGCCATCGTCCCCTGCGTCGGGAACGGTGCGCGCCGGGGGCGGCGACCGCCTGGAGCGTGTTGCGCCCTTTGAGATGAGATGCGTGGGCCGTCAGCGGTGCGGAGCGGGTGTTGCAGGGCGCAGCCTTGGCTGGCTGCCAAGGCAAGCCCTGCGGCACCGGCTCCGTGCCGCTGGCGGCCCACCCGGAGGGAAGCGGCCTGGGGCACGCCGATACGGCGTTGCGCGCCTTGCCCAGGCGGCCAGCCTGCGCTGCGGCGCGCGCCTTGTCTCGGCGCACCCCAGGCCGCTTCGCACTCACCTCAAAGGGCACAACACGCTCTAGACTCACCGGCCCGCGGCAGCGCCCGCGGGCCGCGTCGTATCCGCCGCCCGGCGCCGCACGGCCCGCCTTCGCTCCGCGCGAAAGGCGCACCGGCGCGCCGCGATTTTCGGACAAGCCATGCAGTTCAAGGACTACTACGAGACCCTCGGGGTCGAACCCACCGCCGGCGAGGCGGAGATCAAGACCGCCTACCGGCGGCTCGCGCGCAAGTACCACCCCGACGTCAGCAAGGAGGCCGGCGCCGAGGAGCGCTTCAAGGCGGTCAACGAGGCGTACGAGGTGCTGCGCGACGCCGAGAAGCGCGCGGCCTACGACCAGTTGCGCGCCCGCGGCTACCGGCCGGGCGAGGAGTTCCAGCCGCCGCCGAACTTCGGCCAGGGCGGGCCGGGTGGCTTCAACTTCGAGGAGGTGTTCGGTGGCGCGGGCGCCGGCGGCCCCGGCTTCAGCGACTTCTTCGAGTCGCTGTTCGGGCAGCGTCGCGGCGCCGGCCCGCGGGCGGGCCGCGCCGCCGGGGGCGACACCCGCGCCAGGCTCGCCATTCCGCTGGAGCTGGCCTACACCGGCGGCCAGCAGCGCCTGGAGGTCGGCGGGCGCACGCTGGACGTGCGGATCCCGCAGGGCATCCGCCCCGGGCAGGTGATCCGTCTCGCCGGCCAGGGCAGCGGCGGCGGCAACCTGCTGCTGGAGATCGACTACCGCGCGCACCCGCAGTTCGAGGTGGACGGGCGCAACATCCTGCACGTGCTGCAGGTCGCGCCCTGGGAGGCCGCGCTGGGCGCCACCGTGCAGGTGCCGACGCTCGGCGGCAGCGTGGAGCTCAAGATCCCGCCGGACTCGGATGCCGGCCGCAAGCTGCGCCTGCGCGGGCGCGGCCTGCCCGGCACGCCGCCGGGCGACCAGATCGTCGAGCTGGAGATCCGTGCGCCGCGCGCGACCACCGAGGCGCAGCGCGCGCTGTACCGGCAGATGGCGCAGGCCTTCGAGGGCGAGCGCGAGACGCGCTGACGGGACGGAGCGGAGCGGCGGCCTCAGTCGGCCGCCGTCAGCGCGTCGCGGCCGCGCCTGCGCAGCCGGCGCCAGCGCAGCAGTGCGTACGCGCTGGTCGCCGCCACCAGCAGCGCGGCGAGCACCGCCACCCAGTGGTGGACGAGATCGTCCACGTAGGCTTCGAGCGCATTGGCGAGCCCGTAGCCGACGGCGGTGAACACCGCCGCCCAGACCGCCCCTGAGAGCATGTCGAGCGCGAGGAAGCGCCGGCGCGACACCCTGCTCATCCCGATGGCGAAGGGCAGCGCGGTGCGCAGGCCCCACAGGAAGCGCATGCCGAGGATCACCAGGGTCGGGCGCCGCCCCAGCATCTCCAGCGCGCGCCCGACCGGTGCCTGCAGTCGCGGCAGGCGGCCGAGCATGCGCCCGCCGTAGCGGCGGCCCAGGGTGAAGTAGAGGTTGTCCGAGACCAGTGCGGCGGCATAGCCGCAGGCGAACACGGCGAAGGGATCGAGCCGCCCGGCCTGGGCGAGGTAGCCGCCGGCGACGAGGGCGGCCTCGCCCTCGACGAGGCCGGCGAGGAAGAGCGCGGGATAGCCGAAGAGGGCGACGAGGGCGGCGGGGTCCAAGGAATGGGCTCGTTGGGGGGCGGAACGCGGGCGGCCGGAGCGGCGCCCGCGCATGATGGGGCAGGAGAGGCCCTGCCGTCCCTTACCGCGTGCGCCCGTCCCGCGTCCGCGGCGCCTGTCCTCAGCGGCGCCCCGGGCTCGTCGCGAGGTGGTCCGCGAAGTACAGCGCGTTGACCAGCAGCCGCTCGGTGCCGTGCCAGTACTTGCGGTGCGCGGGATCGTCGGAGAACAGCACCACGCGGCCGCGCCCGGCATCCACCACCTGCAGGTAGGCGCCGCCGCCCAGCCGTGCGCGCTGGCGCTCTGACAGGTAGCCGTTGACCAGGGGCGCGTCGTCGATACGTACCGCGGTCGCGTAGGGGTTGGCGACCGGCAGCGGCACCACGTCGCTGTCCTTGTTGACGAAGATCCGCCGCTGCGGCACGCCGAAGGCGAGCGGATGGCTGGGGTCGGCATCGGCGGAGAGGAGGTTCCCGGCGATGCGTTCGGCGGCGTGGGCGTCGCGCTGTTCTCCGAAGTCGCGGCGCGCGGACGGGAGCGCCTCCGGTTCGCGCAGGAGTACGCCCTCGGCGAGACCCTGCTCGACCGCCCACCTCGATCCGCTGCCGTAGGTCACCAGGGTGCCGCCGGCGGCGACCCAGCGCTTCACCGCGTCCACCGTGGCGGCGCTCCAGTCGCCGTAGTCGCCGCTGGCGAGCACCAGGTGGGTGTAGCGCTGCAGCGGGACCCGCGCGAGCTGCGCGGGGTCGAGGCGGGTCGCTGGCATGCCGAGGCGCCGTTCCAGCAGGAACCAGGTCGAGCCGATCTCGGTCGCGTTGACGCCGCGGCCCATCACCAGCGCCACCGACGGCGCCCGCAGCGGGCGGATGCGGTCGCTGCCGAGGTCCACGCCCTCCGGATTGAGGCCGGTGGCCAGCGCGTGGAAGGTGACGCCGGCCTCGGCGCCGGCCTCTTCCAGCGCCCGCAGCAGGGCCGCGCCGTCGAGGTCCTGGCCTGCGACGGGCACCACCAGCGAGCCGTGGCCGAAGCGGCGCTCGCCCGCGGCGGTGCGTGCGGCGAACGGCGCGAACGCGGCGCGCACGCGCACGCCGCGTTCCAGAAGGATGCGGAGCGCGCGGGGGGCGGCCGTGTCGCGCCATTCGAGCGCGTAGGCGTAGCGCGCCGGACCGCCGGCGACGCCGCCCGGGGCGGCCGGCGGCAGCGCCGTCACCCGGGTTCCGGCCGCGACCGCGCGCCGCGCGCGTGCGAAGGGCAGGCCATAGGCGTGGGCAATGGCGTAGGAGGTGCTTCCGTAGACCGCGCCCTGCACCTCCGGGGTCTCCTCGAAGATGGCGTGCACCAGGCGGAACTGCGGCTGTTCCGCCGGCACCACGTAGGCGCTGCCCGCGGCGAAGCGGATGCCGTCCAGAGAGACGTCGGCATCCAGTGCGTGCACGCGGATGCGGTGGCGCAGCAGCAGTTCGAGCAGGCGCCGGGTCAGGGTGGGGTCGTCCGCGTCGCCGAACACGAAGGCGCGTGCCGGATGCGCGCGCGCCTGCCGCAGGGCGGAACGGTAGAAGTCGCGCTGCAGCGCGAACAGGCCCTCGCGTTCGGCCACCGCACCGCGCACCGAGGCCAGCCCGATCCGCACCTGGTTGCGAATGGTGAACGGGAAGGTCAGCACGCCGGAGTCGGTCTCCTGCGCGAGTCCGCGCGAGCTGGCCTGCTCGACGGTGACGCCGACGCCGCCGTGGAAGTCCGGGTAGGTCGAGCCGTAGACGGGCGAGAAGTTGTCGAAGTTCTCGCCCGTGTAGTACAGCGAGCCGATCGCGTCGAGCGCCTCGGCGTGGTAGCGGGCGAGGGTGGCGTTGAAGTCGTAGGAGGCCTGTGGGATCAGCGGGCTGTGCATGCTCGCGGGCGAGGGCTCGAAGTAGTAGGTGCTGCCGGATCCCATCTCGTGGAAGTCGATGTGGACGTGCGGGTACCAGCGGTGGAAGACCTCGATGCGCGGCGGCGTCTCCTGCTGCGCGATGGCGAGCCAGTCGCGGTTGAGGTCGGTGAAGTAGTGGTTGGTGCGGCCGCCGGGAAAGGCCTGCTGGTGGTCGATGTCGTTCGGGTCGGCGACCGCCGGCACGCCGCCGTAGGCGTTGTGCCAGGAGGCGCTGCGGTCGCGGCCGTCCGGGTTCTGGGCTGGGTCGATGATCACCACGGCCTGCTCCAGCCAGCGTCGGGTCTCGGCGTTGCGGCTGGCGGCGAGGGTGTAGGCGGTCAGCAGTGCCGCCTCCGCGCCCGAGGTCTCGTTGCCGTGCACGCTGTAGCCGAGCAGGACTACCACCGGCGCGTCGGCGGCGGGTGCGGGGGCGTCGGGATCGAGCACCGTCGCGCGCTGCGCCCGGATCGCGTCGAGGCGGGCATGGTTGCGCGGCGAGGTGATGGTCACCGCGATCAGCGGCCGCCGCTCGTAGCTCTCGCCGACCCGCTCCACCGCGACCGCCTCCGACGCCTCCGCCAGCGCCTCGAAGTAGGCGACCAGGCGGTCGTGGCGGGTGTAGTGCGTGCCGATCGGGTAGCCGAGAAAGGCCTCGGGGCTGGGGATGGCGGGATCGAGGTCGGCCGCGTCGGTCTCCGGGAGGT
This sequence comes from Coralloluteibacterium thermophilum, assembly GCF_042654365.1. Classification (NCBI taxonomy): domain Bacteria; kingdom Pseudomonadati; phylum Pseudomonadota; class Gammaproteobacteria; order Lysobacterales; family Lysobacteraceae; genus Coralloluteibacterium; species Coralloluteibacterium thermophilum. The sequence goes on along the minus strand of NZ_JBHSGG010000029.1, from coordinate 87,026 downwards.
AGTAGTCCAGCGGCGCCGCCGTCGCGTTGGCGGCGAGCAGGAGCAGGAGGGCGAGGACGGCGAGGACGGGCGCGCAGCGGCCGCGGTGGGGCATGGAGGTTCCTTGCTGGGGCGTGGCGGGAGCATGGCGGGCGGGCCGCGTCGTCGGCCCGCCGGGCGGGGCACTCCGGAGCGTGCGCTCAGAAGCGGTAGTCGAAGCCGAGCGTGAAGTAGCGCCCGCGCAGGTCGTACTGGCTCAGGTTGTAGGGGATGCGCAGCCCGCTGAAGCCCGAGGGGTCGTAGGGCGGTGCACGGTCGGTGACGTTCTGGACCTTGGCGTAGAGGTCGAGGTTCGCGATCCCGGACCAGCCGACGTACAGGTCGAACTGGTCGTGCGAGGGCACCCGCGCCGGTACCTCGGCGCCGCTGACCGCGTACTGGTCGTAGCCCGCGGTGTGGTACCAGGTCAGGGCGGTGTCGAGGTCGCCGAGGCGCCAGCCGAGCGTGGTGGTGGCCTTGTTCCGCGGCAGCGCCGGCCCGCGGTTGTTGCCGGCGTAGTCCACCAGCGGCCCGCCCACGGTCGCCGGCCGGCGGTAGTCGCGGACGTGGGTGAACACGCTGGAGACGCGGAATTCGCCTGCGCCCGCGGTCGCCACGCGATGGCTCAGCTCGGCGTCGAAGCCGGAGGTGCGCAGTTCGGTGAGGTTCTGGTAGCTGTTGCGGATCGCCACCAGGCGACCGTCGGCGTCGCGGATCACCACGTCGGGATCGTTCTCGCGCACCAGGGTCGTGGTGTTGGAGGTGCCGATGAGGTTGTCCAGTTCCAGCCTGTAGTAGTCGAGGCTGATGCTGGTGGCCTCGGTCGGCGAGAACACGATGCCGGCGTTGATGCTGCGGGTGCGTTCGGGATCGAGCGCGGCGTTGCCCACCGTGAAGAAGGTCGGACGCTGCACCGAGTCCGGGAGGTCCGGGTCGTAGGGATCGACCACCGAGCCGTAGGAGATGTTGGTGCTGGCCGAGTTCTCCGACAGCGAGGGCGCGCGGAACCCGCGCGACCAGGCGGCGCGGACGAGGAGGCTGTCGAGCGGCTGCCAGCGCAGGCCGAGCTTGGGCGAGAAGGCGCTGCCGAAGTCGTCGTAGTGGTCGCCGCGCCCGGCGACCTGCAGTTCCAGCGCGGACGCGAGCGGGATCGCGGCCTCGGCGTAGGCGGCGGCGACCGTGCGTTCGCCGTCGACCTCGGCGATCGCGGGACGCACCTGCAGGCCGGCGTCGATCTGCCACGGATTGCGCGACTCCAGGGTCTCCCGGCGCAGCTCGGCGCCCGCTGCGAAGCCCACCGTGCCTGCGGGCAGGCTGCCCAGGTCGCCGTCGATCCTGACGTCGATGCCGGTCAGGCTGGACTCGGCCGGGCGCAGGGTCGAGAGGTTGATCGCGTCGATCACCGCCTGCGGCGTCGCGCCGGGGTCGAGCAGGTCGTAGCCGCCGTCGGCGAGCGCGTCGTACAGCGCCCAGCGGTTGGCGAAGCCGGCGCGCACGACCTCCTTCTCGACGCTGCGCGAGGTGAAGACCGCGCTCTCCCAGTTCCAGCGCTCGCCGTAGCCGCGCAGCCCGCCGACGAAGCGGTAGAGCCGCGAGTCGTTGACCTTCAGCGACTGCCCGAGGTCGAAGAAGGTGTACTCGATGGGCATGTCCACGCCGTAGGGGTTGTACGGGTTGCCGGCCGGCAGGATGGCCGGCACCGGCTCGGCGAGCCCGGTCTCCGCGTCGAGCGCGAAGCGCCCCGCTTCCAGCGTGAAGTAGGGGCTGGAACCGAAGATCGAGTCGCCGCGCAGCTCGCTGTAGAGCGCCTGGAAGAAGCCCTCGACGCTGTCGCCGAGCGTGGCCGTGCCGCTGAAGAAGCCCTGGTAGCGCTCGGTGCCCGGGTACAGCGTGGTGTAGGGCGCGAGGTTGAAGCCGCAGGTGTCGCCGGCACGCCCGTCGATGGGCGCGCTGGGCACGAGGGTCGTGCCGGCGGGGCAGTTGCCGGCGGCGTCCAGCAGCGGGATCGACTCGCCGTTCGCACCGAGCAGGCGCGCCCCCTTGGCCGACCACCCGTTCCAGCCGCCGCCGGGGAAGTCGTCGTAGATGCCGCTGCGGGTCAGCGCTCGCTCGTGCTGGTCGAGCCGTTCGCGCTGGTAGCCCTCCAGGCTGTAGACGACGCTGTAGCCGTCGCCGGCCAGGTCGCCGCGGCCGCCGACCAGCTTGAAGCGGCGCTCGTCGAGCCCGCCCTCGTGCGAGGTGCCCAGGCTGCCGCCGATCTCGATCCCGTCCACGTCGCGGCGGGTGATGATGTTGATGACTCCGGCCACCGCGTCCGAGCCGTACACCGCGGACGCGCCGTCCTTGAGCACCTCGATGCGCTCGACCGCGACCAGGGGCAGGGCGTTGAGGTTGACGAAGGTGTCCGAGAGGCCGCCGGTGGGGAAGCCGTAGTTGGCGACGCGGCGGCCGTCGAGCAGGACCAGGGTGTTCTTCTGCGACAGGCCGCGCAGGCCGATGCCGGCGGCACCCGACGACCAGCCGCTGTTGTTGGTCTCGTTGAACGCGTTGCCGGTGTTGGCCGAGATCGAGCGGACCAGGTCGGCGACGGTCTGCTTGCCGGAGCGCTCGATCTCCGCGCGTTCCAGCACCTGCACGGGATTGGCGTCCTCGGCGTCGGCGCGGCGGATGTTCGAGCCGGTCACGGTGACCGCGCGCAGGCGCACGGCGCCGTCCGGGTCGGGCGCCTGGCGGGCGTGCGCCTGCGTGGCGAGGGCCGCGACGACGGCGGCGAACAGGAGGGCGGGCGAGGGGCGGCGGGCGGAGCGGGATGGGGACATGGAGGAGCGTCTCGGAGAGGGAGGGCCGGCGCAGGCGTGCGGCACGGCGGCCCGCGCCGCGTCGGCGGCGGGGAACGGGAGCGTCGGAAGGGGGAGGGGAGCCGGGCGGCGGCGGAGCGCCGCGGACCGGCCGCGCAGGGCTCAGCCTGCGCGCCGACTACAGAGCGTGTCGGTGTAGTGCGCGGCGCGGGCGGCGTGGGCACAGCGCGGCGCGTGCGGCCTGCGTCGCGCCGGCAGGGCGCGCGCCGCGTCGCGGCGACGGCGGGATGTGCGCAATGACGGCCGGAGAGTGCTCACGCGATCGGAACGACGCAGGTGAAGAGGTCGTTATTGATCCCACGCGTGTTGCGATGCGTCAAAGGGTCGCCCGCAATGCAGTGTTGCGGACCGAGGTGCGGAACGAGAAGCGAGGAGGAGTGGGACGAGCGCGGGGGCTGTTTCCCCTCGTTTCCCCACTCCCCTTCGTTCGCTCCTCGCCCAGGGGCTCAGCCGGCCGCGGGCGGCGCGTCGGCCTGCGGCAGCAGCGAGGCGATGACCTCGGTCAGCTGCGCCTCGTTGAAGGGCTTGGTGATGTAGGCCTTGGCGCCCTGGCGCATGCCCCAGACCTTGTCGGTCTCCTGGTCCTTGGTCGTCACCAGCACCACCGGGATGTGCGCGGTGGCCGGATCCTTGGCGACCGAGCGGGTCGCCTGGAAGCCGTTGAGGTTAGGCATCACCACGTCCATGAGGATGAGGTCGGGCAGCTCGCGCTTGGCCACCTCGACGCCCGCGGCCCCGTCCTCGGCCGACAGCGCTTCGTGCCCGAGCTTCTCGACGATGCGCTTCATGCCCGCAAGCTGGGATGGAGAGTCGTCGACGATGAGGATGCGTGCCATTGAGAGGATCCTTGGGCGCCCGTGGGGGTGGGGGATGGCGCACCGGGCGCCGCGGTGCGCGATTGTACCGATGCCGCGCAGCGCGGCGAAACGGCGGCGGACGGTGCGGCTCAGGCCTCCGCGGCCGTGGGCGGCACGATCCACTTCGATATCGGCTCGACGCGGTAGTCCTGCATCCAGGCGAGCAGCGCCTCGATGTCGTCGCCGAACCACACGTTGGCGCGCTGCTCGGCCTTGAGGAAGCCCTCGGCGACCATGTGGTCGAGCATGGCCCGCAGGTGGTCGTAGAAGCCGCCGACGTTGAGGAAGGCGCAGGGCCGCGCGTGCATGCCGAGCTGGGTCCAGGTCAGCACCTCGAAGATCTCCTCCATGGTGCCGAAGCCGCCGGGCAGGGCGACGAAGCCCTGCGCGCGCTCGAACATCTTCGTCTTGCGCTCGTGCATGGTGCCGACCACGTGCAGCTCGGTGAGCCCGGTGTGCGCGACCTCGGCCTCGACCAGCTGGCGCGGGATCACGCCGTAGGCGCGGCCGCCGGCGCGCAGCACGGCGTCGGCGACCGTGCCCATGAGGCCCACGCGGCCGCCGCCGAAGACCAGTTCCAGCCCGCGCGCCGCGAGCGCTTCGCCGAAGCGCGTCGCCGCCTCGGCATGGATCGGCGCGCGTCCCGGGTTCGAGCCGCAGTAGACGCAGACGCTGCGCATCGGTTCGCTCATGTTCTTCCTCCTTGCACCGGCCGTGGCCGGAAAACCGGAAAGCCCCGGCAGGGCCGGGGCTTCCTCGAAGGGCGGTCCGGCGCGTGGCGCCGCCGCCCTCAGTTCGCCTTGTGGATGGCGCGCTTGTCGACCGCGAGGGCGGCTTCGTGCACGGCTTCCGACAGGGTCGGGTGCGCGTGGACGATGCGGGCGAGATCCTCGGCCGAGCCGTGGAACTCCATCGTCACCACCGCCTCGCTGATCAGCTCGGACACGACCGGGCCGACCATGTGCACGCCCAGCAGGCGGTCGGTCTCGGCGTGCGCCAGCACCTTCACCTGGCCGTAGGTCTCGTTCATCGCCACCGCGCGGCCGATGGCGGCGAAGGGGAAGCTGCCCGCCTTGTACGGGATGCCTTCCTCCTTGAGCTGCTTCTCGGTCTTGCCGACCCAGGCGATCTCCGGCTCGGTGTAGATGACCCACGGCACGGTGTCGAGGTTGACGTGGCCGGGCAGGCCGGCGATCAGCTCGGCCACGGCGATGCCTTCCTCGGAGCCCTTGTGCGCGAGCATCGGGCCGCGCACGCAGTCGCCGATGGCCCAGACGCCCTCGACCGCGGTGCGGCAGTGCGCATCGACCTCGATGCGGCCGCGCTCGTCGAGCTTCACGCCGGAGTCCTCGGCCAGCAGGCCCTCGGTGGCGGCGCGACGGCCGACCGCGACGAGCAGCCTGTCGACCACCAGGCTGTGGTCTTCCTTGCCGTCGTTGTAGGTCAGGTGGACCTCCTCGCCCTTGACCTCGGCCTTGGAGACCTTGGCGCCCAGCCTGATGTCGAGCCCCTGCTTCTTGAATTCCTTGGCGGCGACCTTGGCGATGTCGGCGTCGGCGGCGGCCAGGAAGTCCGGCAGCGCCTCCAGCACCGTGACCTCGGCGCCCAGGCGCTTCCACACGCTGCCGAGCTCCAGGCCGATGACGCCGGCACCGATCACGCCCAGGCGCCCGGGCACGGACTCGAAGTCCAGCGCGCCGGCGTTGTCGACGATGGTCTTGCCGTCGAACTTCGCGAACGGCAGCTCGATCGGCACCGAGCCGGCGGCGAGGATCACGTGCTTCGCGCTCAGCTCGCTCTCGCTGCCGTCGTGGCCCTTGACCTTGACCACCCGATTGGCGTGCAGGGTGGCGAAGCCGTGCACCGGCGTGACCTTGTTCGCCTTGAACAGCATGGTGATGCCGCCGGTGAACTGCTTCACGATCTTGTCCTTGCGGCCGACCATGGTCCCGACGTCGATCGCCGCGTTGTCGGCGCTGATGCCGTGGATCGCGAAGTTGTGCTGCAGGTTGTGGAACTGCTTGGAGGAGTCCAGCAGCGCCTTGGACGGGATGCAGCCGACGTTGAGGCAGGTGCCGCCCAGGGCCGGCTTGCCGTCCTTGCCGACGAAGGCGTCGACGCAGGCGGTCTTGAGGCCCAGCTGCGCGGCGCGGATGGCCGCGACATAGCCGGCGGGGCCGGCACCGATGACGACGACGTCGTATTGCTCGCTCATTGCGGTTCCTTGGCGAAAGGCCCGGGACGCGCCCGGGCGGAGTTCTTCAAACGCTCATGCCCGCGGATGCGGGCATGGGCGCGACGATGCAGGTCCGGGCTCAGAGGCCCACGAGCATGCGGTGCGGGTTCTCGAGCTGGTTCTTGATGTCGACCAGGAACTGCACCGCGTCCTTGCCGTCGATGATGCGGTGGTCGTAGGAGAGCGCGATGTACATCATCGGCGCGATCACGATCTGGCCGTTCTCGGCGATCGGGCGCTCCTTGATCGCGTGCATGCCCAGGATCGCCGACTGCGGCGGGTTCACGATCGGCGTGGACATCAGCGAGCCGAAGGTGCCGCCGTTGGTGATGGTGAAGGTGCCGCCCTGCAGGTCCTCGAGGCCGAGCTTGCCGTCGCGCGCCTTCTTGGCGTAGGCGGCGATGTTCTTCTCGATCTCGGCGAAGCTCTGCGACTCGACGTTGCGCAGCACCGGCGTCACCAGGCCCTTGTCGGTCGAGACCGCGATCGAGATGTCGGCGTAGCCGTGGTAGATGATGTCCTTGCCGTCGACCGAGGCGTTGACGATCGGGAAGCGCTGCAGCGCGTTCGCGGCCGCCTTGGCGAAGAAGCTCATGAAGCCCAGCTTGATGCCGTGGGTCTTCTCGAACTGCTCGTTGAGCTGCTTGCGCATCGCCATGACCTGCGACAGGTTGACCTCGTTGAACGAGGTCAGCATCGCGATCGACTCCTTCGACTGCATCAGGCGCTCGGCGATGCGCTGGCGGATGCGCGTCATCGGCACGCGCTGCTCCGGCCGCGCGCCGCCCGGCGTGGACAGGCCGCCGTCCTTGATGAAGTTGATGAGGTCCTCCTTGGTCACCTGGCCGCGACGGCCGGTGCCGGAGACGTCCTTCGGGTCGATGCCCTCCTGCTCGGCCACGCGGCGGCCGGCGGGGGAGAGCCCGGAGGTGTCGCCCTTGGCGGCCGGCTGCTGCGCGCGCGCGTCGGACTCCTGCTTCGCGGGCGCGGCCTCGTCGGCCGCCTGGGCCGGCGCCTGGCCCTTGTCCTGGCTCTCGCTCGCCGCCGCGGGCGCGGCCTCGGCGGCGGCGCCTTCCTCGATCACGGCGATGACCTGCTGGCCGGTGACGGTGTCGCCCTCGGCCACCTTGAGCTCGCGCAGCACGCCGTCGACCGGCGACGGCACTTCCAGCACCACCTTGTCGGTCTCCAGGTCCACCAGGTTCTCGTCGCGCTTGACCGCGTCGCCCACCTTCTTGTGCCAGCCGGCGATGGTGGCGTCGGAGACCGACTCGGGCAGGACGGGAACTTTGACTTCGATGCTCATGGACGGGCTTCCTGGATCAGCGTGATGGGGTGGCGGAGCGGCGGTGGTGCGTCAGTCGGTGCTGGGATCGCCGTTGAGCGTCCCGGTGAGGGCGTCGGCGACCAGCTTCTTCTGTTCTTCGATGTGCGTGCTGGCGTGGCCGGCGGCCGGCGCCGCCGAGCGCGCGCGCCCGGCGTAGTGCAGCGCCTGCTTCGCGCCGACGCAGGCGGTCAGGTGGTGGCGGATCTGGTACCAGGCGCCCTGGTTCAGGGGCTCCTCCTGGCACCACACCACGTCCTTGGCCGCGCCCAGGCGCTTGAGCTCGGCGGCGACCTCGTCGCGCGGGAACGGATACAGCTGTTCGACGCGGACCAGGGCGACGTTCTCCAGGCCCTGCTTCTCGGCCTCCTCGACCAGGTCGTAGTAGACGCGGCCGGAGCAGAGGACGACGCGCTCGACCTTCTTCGCGTTCTTGACCCGGACGTCGGGAATCATGCGCTGGAAGCTGCCGGTGGCGAGCTCGTCCAGCGTCGATACCGCCAGCTTGTGGCGGAGCAGGGACTTCGGCGTCATCACCACCAGCGGCTTGCGGGTGGCGCGCTTCATCTGCCGGCGGATCATGTGGAAGGCCTGGGCGGGCGTCGTCGGCACGCAGACCTGCATGTTGTTCAGCGCGCACAGCTGCAGGAAGCGCTCCAGCCGCGCCGAGCTGTGCTCGGGGCCCTGGCCCTCGTAGCCGTGCGGCAGGAACAGCGCCAGGCCGCACAGGCGGCCCCACTTGGCCTCGCCCGAGCTGATGAACTGGTCGATGACCACCTGCGCGCCGTTGGCGAAGTCGCCGAACTGGGCCTCCCAGATGCACAGGGTGCGCGGGTCTGCGGTGGCGAAGCCGTACTCGAAGCCCATCACCGCCTCCTCGCTGAGCAGCGAGTCGATGATCTCGACGTGGTGCGGGGCCTTGGCGATCTCGCGCAGCGGCAGCGCGGTGTCGCCGGAGTTCTGGTCGTGCACCACCGCGTGGCGGTGGAAGAAGGTGCCGCGGCCGGCGTCCTGGCCGACCAGGCGCAGCTTGGTGCCCTCGTCGATCAGGGTGGCGTAGGCCAGGTTCTCCGCGAAGCCCCAGTCGACCGGCAGCTCGCCCGCGGCCATCTTGCGGCGGTCCTCGTAGATCTTGCCGACGCGCGCGTGCGGCTTGAGGCCCTCCGGCAGCGTGTTGATGCGCTGGGCGAGGCGGTCGAGGTCGGCGCGGGGCACGGTGGTGTCCACCGCGTCGGAGAGGCTGCCCTTGAGGAAGGGCGACCAGTCGGTGCTGCTGTAGGAGGTGTCGGGGCTGGCCAGCTCGGTGGTGATCGTGCCCTCGTCGAGCCCCTTGCGGTAGGCCTCCACCAGCTCCTTGCCGCGCTCGGCGGCGATGGTGCCGTCGGCGGCCAGGCGCTCCGCGTAGAGCTCGCGGGTGGTCTTGCGGGCGCGGATGGTCTTGTACATCAGCGGCTGGGTCGCCGCCGGCTCGTCCGCCTCGTTGTGGCCGTGGCGGCGGTAGCAGACCAGGTCGATCACCACGTCGCGCTTGAACGTCTGGCGATAGTCGAGCGCCAGGCGCGCGCAGAAGGCGACCGCGTCGGGGTCGTCGCCGTTCACGTGCAGCACGGGGGCGTTGACCATCTTGGCCACGTCCGTGGCGTACAGGGTCGAGCGGGCGTCGTCCGGGCGGCTGGTGGTGAAGCCGACCTGGTTGTTGACGACGATGTGCACCGTGCCGCCGACCGCGAAGCCGCGGGCCTGCGACATCTGGAACAGCTCCATGACCACGCCCTGGCCCGCGAACGCGGCGTCGCCGTGGATCAGCAGCGGCATGACCTGGCCGCGCTCGGTGTCCTGGCGGTGGGTCTGGCGGGCGCGCACCGAGCCGGCGACCACGGGGTCGACGATCTCCAGGTGCGACGGGTTGAAGGCGAGCGCGAGGTGCACGCCGTTGCCGTCGGGCGCCACGTCGGCCGAGAAGCCCATGTGGTACTTCACGTCGCCGGAGTGGGCGGGGTCGTCCGGGTGGTCGAAGCGGCCCTCGAACTCGGCGAACAGCTGCTGCGGCGGCTTGCCCAGCACGTTCACCAGCACGTTGAGGCGGCCGCGGTGGGCCATGCCGATCACGATCTCCTTGACGCCGCTGGCCGCGGCGTCGCGGATCAGGGTGTCCATCATCGGGATCAGGCTCTCGCCGCCTTCCAGCGAGAAGCGCTTCTGGCCCACGTACTTGGTGTGCAGGTAGCGTTCCAGGCCCTCGGCGGCGGTGAGGCGCTCGAGGATGCGGGTGCGCTCGGCGGCGCTGAAGCCGAAGCGGCCGGCCGCCTTCTCGAGCCGGCCCCATACCCAGCGACGCTGCTCGGTATCGCTGATGTGCATGAACTCGGCGCCGATGCTCGACGAGTAGGTCGCCTTGAGCGTGGCGAGGAGGTCGCGCAGGCGCATGCGCTCCGGGCCGCCGAACTGGCCGGTCGGGAACTCGGTGTCGAGGTCGGCCTGGGAGAGCCCGTGGAACTCGATCTCGAGGTCGGGGGCGTTCGGCTTCTCGCGCATGCCCAGCGGATCGAGATCGGCCGCCAGGTGGCCGCGGCTGCGGTAGGCGGTGATCAGCTTCTGGATGGCGCCCTGCCGCAGGGCCATGCTCTCGTCGCCGCCGGCGGAGGGGGCGGCGCGTCCGGCGTGCCGCGCGGCCTCCGCGATCTGGGCGATGACCGCCGAGTGCGGGACGTCGCGCGTCGCGCCCTTGAATTCCTCGAAGTAGCGTTTCCACTCGGCCCCGACGCTGTCGGGCGAGACCAGGTACTGCTCGTACAGGTCTTCGATGAAGGCGGCGTTGCCGCCGTTGAGCTGCGACGTGCGGGAGAACTGCTTGAGGAGATTGTCCACGGCGTTTGGATGGACCTGCGTTCGGAGGAGGGCGGCGTGCGGTACCGGCGAGTAGGCCATCGCCGATAGGACGACGGCGCGAAAATGACCGAATTATAGACCTTGACCGCAGTCCCCGGAACCGTTCAAGCCCCGATTTCGCCAGAGGATGCTGCGACGCGCCAGGGCGTGTCGCGCCCCCTTGAGACGCCCGCGCGGAAGCGGCCGGGAACAGCCCGGTCCGCGACCGCCCCGAAGGGCATGGCCGGGTCTAGATGCCGAGGGCGCGCAGTTCCGTTGCCGGCCTTGCCCGCTCGAAGAGCGCGTCGAAACGCTGCGCCAGTTGCCGGGCCCGGGCCGGGTGGCCCATCAGGGCCTCGCCCTCCTGGCGCGCCGCGACGGCACGGAACCAGCTGTCGCCGCGGTCGTTGACCAGGATGGCCGCGCTGTCCTCCCGGTCCACCGGCTCCTCGACCACCCGCGGCTCGAACACGCTCGGCAGTCTCTGGAGCAGTCCGAGCAGGGGATGCGACTGGCGAGAGAGCGCGGTGGCGTCGTGGACCAGCAGCAGGATGCGGCCGCCGCGCCCGGCGATGGCGAAGCGCTTCATCGCCTCGACCAGGGCAGGACGGCCGAACACGGCCGGGTCGAGGTCGGGGCTGAGCAGCCGCAGCTCGCGCCGCGCCAGCGCCACGATCCGCTCCGCGACCTCGGCGGTGTGCTCGGCGCCGCGCACGGCCACGTGCTCGCGCAGCGGCTCGGGTCCCGACAGCGTCCGCCGCATGCGCCGGTGGGCGATGCCGGCCTCCATGAACTCCTCGCCGTAGGCCTCGAAGCCCGCGCGTGCGTAGAACGGCATGGCCTGGACCTGCGCGTGCAGGCTCACCGCCTCCCAGCCGCGGCGACGGGCCTCGGCCACCAGGGCCTCCAGCAGGGCGGTCGCCACGCCACGTCCGCGCCAGGGCGCCAGCACCGCCATGCGGCCGATCTTGCGCTCCGGCGTCAGCCGTCCGGTCCCGATGGGCGTACCCGCGGCGTCGCGCGCCAGCACGTGGAAGCAGGCCGGGTCGAGCGCATCCCACTCCTCCTCGATCGGCACCTGCTGCTCGACCACGAACACCGGCTCGCGCACTGCGCGCAGCGCCTCGAAGTCGCGCGCGTAGTCCGCGGTCTCGATACGGAAGGCGGGGGCGGGTCCGGTCATGGGGAGCGCGATGCTGCGGGACGGGGCCGCGATGATGCCACCGCGGCCGCCGCCGGCGCGGGCTCAGCCGCGCCGGCGCCCGGCGCCGCGCAGCGCGTAGTGTCCGCGGCCGGTCAGGGTTTCCAGGGCGGCACGGCCGCGGGCGTCCAGGCCGGCGACGGCGTCCGCGTCCAGCTCCTCGTTGGCGCAGAGGAGCCGCGCGGAACGGGTGGCCATGGCGAAGCGTTCCCCGTGCGCGTACAGGACCGCGCCCCGCCCCGCACGCGCCCAGGCGTAGCGGGCGTGCGGGTGGCGCACGAGGCTGCCGCCCCGTTCAAGCCCGCGCGCGATGGCCGCGGCGGTGGGCGCGCGCGGCGGCGGCGCGATGTCGCCGGCGCTGCGGTAGGTGGTCATGAAGCCGCCGAACCAGTCGCGGACCTCGGCCTGCGGCAGCTCGCGCAGCGCTGCGAGCGCGCGCTCGACCCGCGCCAGCGCGGCATCGTCGATCTCGAAGGGGTCCGCGGGCGGGGCGAGGTCCGGGTCGGCGTAGCGCCGCTCCTCCGGGATCGTCTCGGCCAGCCGTTCGACCAGGTCGACCATCAGCTCCGCCACCGCCGGCGCCCGCATGCCGACCGAGAAGGTCAGGCAGGCGTCCTCGGCGACGCCGTGGTGGGGCACCCCCGGCGGGAGATAGAGCATGTCGCCCGGCGCCAGCACCCATTCGTGGCTGGGGTCGAAGCTGCGCAGCAGCTTGATCTCGACGTCGTCGCGGAAGTCGGTCGGCGGGTCGCGGCGGGCGTCGATCTGCCAGCGGCGATGGCCGTGGGCCTGCAGGAGGAAGACGTCGTACTGGTCGATGTGCGCGCCGACCGAGCCGCCGGGCGCGGCGAAGCTCACCATGATGTCGTCGAGCCGCCAGCGCGGCAGGAAGGCGAAGGCGTCGAGGAGGGCGCGGACGTCCGCGTCCCACTTGTCGACGTCCTGCACCAGCAGGGTCCAGTCCCGGTGCGGCATGCCGGGGAACTCGGCCTCGTCGAAGGGCCCGGTGCGCAGCGCGTAGTGGTCGCGCCGGCGGTCGTGGCTGACGAGCCGCGCCAGCACGCCGTCCTCGCAGGCCAGCCCGGCGAGGTCCTCCGGCGCGATCGGCGAGACGAAGCCGGGGAAGGCGTTGCGGATCAGCAGTGGCCGCTTCTGCCAGTAGTCGCGCAGGAAGCGCTCCGGCGCCATGCCCAGCGGCGGCAGGTCGCGCGCGTCGATCTCGATGGGAAGCCGGGCCATGTCAGACGTCCGCCGCCAGTTTCGCCGCCAGCCCGGTGTAGCTCGCAGGCGTCATCGCCAGCAGGGCGTCCTTCTCGGCCTGCGGCAGGTCGAGGCCCTGCACGAAGCTGCGGATGCTCTCGCGGGTCATGCCCTGGCCGCGGGTCAGGGCCTTGAGCTGCTCGTAGGGCTCGGGCAGGCCGTGGCGGCGCATGACCGTCTGGATCGGTTCGGCCAGCACTTCCCAGGCCGCGTCGAGGTCGGCGGCGAGGCGCTCCTCGTTGACGCTGAGCTTGCCCAGGCCGCGTTCCAGGGCCTCCACGGCGATCAGGGTGTGCGCGAAGGCGGTGCCGAGGGCGCGCAGCACGGTGGAGTCGGTGAGGTCGCGCTGCCAGCGGCTGATCGGCAGCTTCGCCGCGAAGTGCTCGAACAGCGCGTTGGCGATGCCGAGGTTGCCCTCGGCGTTCTCGAAGTCGATCGGGTTGACCTTGTGCGGCATGGTCGAGGAGCCGACCTCGCCGGCCTTGAGCGCCTGCTTGAAGTAGCCCTGGGAGATGTAGCCCCAGATGTCGCGGGCGAGGTCGATCAGGATGGTGTTGATGCGCTTGTGCGCGTCCGACAGCTCGGCGATCCCGTCGTGCGGCTCGATCTGGGTGGTGTAGGGCATCCACGCCAGGCCCAGCGACTCGACGAAGCGCCGCGACAGTGCCGGCCAGTCCACTTCGGGATAGGCGGCGACGTGGGCGTTGTAGTTGCCGACAGCGCCGTTGATCTTGCCGGCGAAGGCGATGCGGCCGAGGTTCTCGAGCTGGCGCTCCAGGCGGTGCACGACGTTCGCGAGTTCCTTGCCGACCGTGGTCGGCGAGGCCGTCTGCCCGTGCGTGCGCGAGAGCATCGGCAGCCCGGCGTGGGCGTGCGCCATGCCGCGCAGGCGCTCCGCCAGCGCGGCGAGGCGGGGCTGCAGCACGCCGCCGGCGCCCTCGCGCAGCATCAGCGCGTAGGACAGGTTGTTGATGTCCTCGGAGGTGCAGGCGAAATGCACGAACTCCAGCGCGGGGCCGAGCTCGGCATCGTCCTTCAGCCGCTCCTTGATGAAGTACTCGACGGCCTTGACGTCGTGGTTGGTGGTGCGCTCGATGGCCTTGACCCGCGCCGCATCCTCCACCGAGAAGTCCTCGGCCAGTGCGCGCAGGCGCGCGGCGGCGGCCTCGCCGAAGGGCTTGAGTTCGCCGATGGCGGGTTCGGCGGCGAGCGCGAGCAGCCACTCGACCTCCACCCGCACCCGCGCGCGGATCAGCCCGTACTCGGAGAACACCGGGCGCAGCGCGTCGACCTTGCCGGCGTAGCGGCCATCGACGGGGGAAAGGGCGAGGAGGGGGGCGGACTCGGTGCTGGAGGACATCGCGCGCTCGTGTCGGCGGCGCGCCGGCAGGTCGCGCCGCGGAAGTGGGAAGTGCCGTCGCGGCACGCGTCGCAGGGCCTGCACCCGGGGCGATCGCGGGCGGCGATTGTACATCCGCGGCCGCGCGGGACCGTCACGTCCTCTCTCTATACTCGACGCGCTTCCTTCCGAATCCATTGGAGTTGCGCATGAGCAAGCAGCCGACACGCATCGAACACGACAGCATGGGCGAGCTCCGCGTTCCCGCGGACGCGCTGTACGGTGCGCAGACCCAGCGGGCGGTGCAGAACTTCCCGATCTCGGGCCTGCGCATGCCGCGCCAGTTCATCCGCGCGCTGGGCCTGGTCAAGTCGGCCTGCGCCGGCGCCAACCTGGAGCTGGGCCACCTCGGCAAGGCCGAGGCCAAGGCCATCCGCAAGGCCGCCGGCAAGGTCGCCGACGGGGAGGTGGACGCGCACTTCCCGGTCGACGTGTTCCAGACCGGTTCCGGCACCTCGTCGAACATGAACGCCAACGAGGTGATCGCCAACCTCGCCGGGGCCGCGGGCAAGGTCCGCATCCACCCGAACGACCACGTCAACATGGGGCAGAGCTCCAACGACGTGATCCCGACCGCCATCCAGGTCGCGGGCACGCTCGCGGTGCACGAGCACCTGCTGCCGGCGCTCAAGCACCTGCGCAAGACCATCCAGGGCCGGGCGAAGGCGCTGGCGAAGGTCGTCAAGACCGGCCGCACCCACCTGATGGACGCAATGCCGGTGACCTTCGGGCAGGAGCTCGGCGGCTGGGCGGCGCAGATCGCCTCGGCGATGGAGCGCATCGAGGACAGCGCCCGGCGCCTGCGCCGGCTGCCCCAGGGCGGCACGGCGGTCGGCACCGGCATCAATGCCGATCCGAAGTTCGGCAAGTACGTGGCCGCGGGCCTCACCGACCTCACCGGGGTCAAGTTCGAGCCGGCGGCCAACCTGTTCGAGGGCATCTCGGCGCAGGACGCGGCGGTGGAGATGTCCGGCCAGCTCAACACCCTGGCCTGCGCGCTGATGAAGATCGCCAACGACCTGCGCTGGATGAACTCGGGTCCGCTCGCCGGCCTCGGCGAGATCGAGCTGCCGGCGCTGCAGCCCGGCTCCTCGATCATGCCGGGCAAGGTCAACCCGGTGATTCCCGAGGCGACCGCCATGGTCTGCGCCCAGGTCATGGGCAACCACACGACGATCACCGTCGCCGGCGCGAGCGGGAACTTCCAGCTCAACGTCATGCTGCCGGTGATCGCCCTCAACCTGCTGCAGTCGATCGAGATCCTCGGCAACGCCGCGCGCCAGCTCGCCGACGCCGCCATCGCCGGCTTCACCGTGCGCGAGGACAACATCCGCGGCGCGCTGGAGCGCAACCCGATCCTGGTCACCGCGCTCAATCCGGTGATCGGCTACGAGAAGGGGGCGGCCACCGCCAAGCAGGCCTACAAGGAAGGCCGCCCGATCCTCGAGGTCGCGATGGAGACCACCGGCATGTCCGAGGACGCGCTGCGGCCGCTGCTCGACCCGGCGGTGCTGGCCAAGGGCGGCATCCACGGCGCGCCCGGCGGCGGGGGCGGCTGAGGCCGTCCCGCCGTTCCGCTCAGGGCGCGTCGCCGGCGAAGCGTTGCGCCTCCGCCCCGAGGATCGGCCCGGTGACGGCGCGCTCGCTGACGTAGAGCCGGGCCGGGCGCTCGATCTCGACCGGCCCGGTCGTGGCGCCCGGGCCGATCACGATGCGCGGCATGCGGTCGGGGACGGTCATGTTGCGCCGAGGCGCGCGGACCCGCACGGCACCGGCCACGCGCGCGCCGGGGCCGATCTCGATGTCCCCGACGACCGTCTCGACGTCGCCGCCGATCTCGGCCGCGCCGACGTGGATGCCGCCGATCACGTTGCCGACCTTGCCGCCGACGCTGGCGCCGTCCTCGATGCGGATGCCGCCGGACACGGTGCCGACGTCGCGCTCCACGCGCGCCCCGGTGGCGACGACGACGCGCCCCTCGACCACGTTGGCGCTGCGCGCCTCCGCGCCCTCGGCAAGCCGGATCGCGCCGTCCACCGTGCGCAGGGCGCCGGCGCGGGCGTCGCGGCCGAGCGCGATGTCGCCCTCGACCGTGCGCACGGCGCCGATGCGCCCGCCGTCAGGCACCCGGGTGTCGGCGGCCACGTGGTAACGGCCGCAGGCGGTGGCGAGGAGGGCTGTCCCCGCCAGCAGCAGGCCCCGTGCGCGCGATGCGCGCCTCATCGCCGGCGCGGGATGTCGACGGTCCCGGCCACGCCGCGGTGCTCGATGTCGCCGCTGCCCACGTTGCGGACGCGCAGGTCGCCGCGCACCCCGTCCACGTCGAGGTCGCCCGACCCGATGTTGTCGACCGTCACGCTCCCGCCGACATTGCGCAGGGCGACGTCGCCCGAGCCGATGGTGCCGACCGAGACGTCGCCATCCACCTCGCGGAGCGCGACGTCGCCGGAGCCCACGCTTCCGATCCGCGCGGTCCCGCGGACGCCGTCCGCCTCCACGTCCCCGGAGCCGACGGCGCCGATGTCCAGGCTGCCGATGTCGCGGATCTCCAGGTCGCCGGAGCCCACCGTGGCGGCGAAGGCACCGGCGATCCGCTCCGCGCGGGCGTCGCCCGACCCCACGGTGGTGCGGCCCGCGGCGACGCCCGCGAGCAGGCCGTCTCCGGAACCGACCCGCATGTCCACCTCCATCCCGGCAGGCACCCGGACGCGCGCCTCGAGAAGGGCGTAGCTGGAGCCGAACAGGCGGATCACGGTGCGGCCCTCGTCGCGGACGGCGCGCAGGACCAGCCGGTCGCCTTCGCGTTCCTGGAGCAGGCGCAGGCCGTCGAGGTCGGCCTCGCGCGCCGCGCAGGCGCGGCCCTCCACCGCGCCGTCGCCGCCGCCCTCGACGTGCACCGTGTGCGGCCCCACGTCCACGACGAGGGTGCGGATGCCGTCCAGGTCGAGCTGGAGGTCGCGCCGCGCCTCGTGCGCGCAGCTGCGGGTGAAGACCGAGGCGACGTCCGCCTGGGCGATGGCCGGCGCGAGCAGGGCGGCGGCGAGGGGAACGAGTACGGCGGCACGCATGGGGAATCTCCTTGGGTGGAAGGGGCGTTCAGCCTTCGTCGCGGCGGCGGCGCATCCAGACCGCACCGGCGATCATGGCGATGCCGGCGGCGGCACCGATCCAGGTGTCGGGCATCGACAGGGCGCCGAAGGTGGTCTCGAGCGACAGCAGGCCCAGCACGCTGGTGCTGCCTTCCGCCGCGAGGGCATCGAGATCGCCGCGGTAGAACAGGTCCAGGCCCGGGAAGGTGCCCAGCGTCAGCCGCGCGACGACGTGCTTCCAGAACCAGCCGGAACTCTCGATCACGCCCATCAGCGACAGCCAGCCGACCAGCACGCCCGAGAAGACGGGCAGCAGCACCGCCCAGAGGAAGGGCTTGCTGCGCGCCCAGGCGGAGACCAGCAGCAGCCAGCCGACCGTCGGCAGCGCCCACAGCAGGTAGACCGGCAGCGAGGCCAGCAGCAGGCCGCCGATGCGGAACGGGCTGCCGAGGCCCCAGACCAGGGTGAAGGGGTTGCCGCCGTGCACCGCCACGGCCGCGCTGACCAGCACGAGCAGCCCGAAGCCGGTCAGGACGGCGATGCCGGTGGCGATCAGCGGCACCACGACCAGGGCGCTGGTCGCCTTGGACAGCACGGTGAGCGTGTCGGACACCGGCAGCGACTTCCAGAACAGCACGCTGCGGTCGCGGCGGTCGTCGTAGAGTGCGCCGAGCGCGTAGAAGAAGACCACGAAGGCCATGACCATCAGCGCCCAGCCGCCGATGAGCAGGGTCGCGGCGTCCAGCGCCTGCGCCGCTTCCGCGCGTTCCTGCGCGTTCATCGTCGCGCTGAGCGCGCCGAGTTCGAGCCCGGCGATCTCGACCTGGCCGCCGCGCGCGGCGACCTCGAGCACCAGCCACGCCATCAGGGTCAGCAGGAGCACCACGGCGCCCGCGATGGCCGGCGCCCAGAGGAAGCCGCCGCGGTGCTCCCAGTACTCGCGCCGGAGCAGGACGGGGAAGACGTTCATGCGTAGGTCCCTTTCATGGTGGCGACGAACAGGTCGGCGATGCCGGGCGTGCGCGACTCGCCGAGCGCGGCCACGGCGGCCGCGTCGGTCGAGGGCTGGGCGAGGTCGAACAGGAAGATGCTCTTGCCGAACACCTGCCGCTCGTCGAGCGGCGCCTGCGCCCGCGCGGCGCCGGCCGCTTCCGGGGCGACCATGACCTCGACGAAGCGCTGGCCGACCGCGTCCATGTCGGTCGCGAGCGCGATCCGGCCGTCGCGGATGAACACGAGGTCGGTGAGGATGTGCTGGATCTCCTCGACCTGGTGGGTGGTCACGATGATGGTGCGGTCGTGGTCGAAGTACTGCTCCAGCAGGTCCTGGTAGAACTGCTTGCGGTAGAGGATGTCCAGGCCGAGCGTCGGCTCGTCGAGCACCAGCAGCCTGGCGTCGATCGCCATGACCAGCGCCAGGTGCAGTTGCACGATCATGCCCTTGGACATCTCGCGCACGCGCATCTTCGGGGTCAGCCTGGTCTTGGCGAGGAAGGCCTCGCACTTGGTGCGGTCGAAGCCCGGGTGCACGCCCTCGACGTAGTCGATCGCCTCGCGCACGCGGATCCAGCGCGGCAGCACCGCGACGTCGGCGATGAAGCAGACCTGGCGCATCAGCGCGTCGCGGTCCCTGCACGGGTCCAGCCCGAGCACGCGCAGCTCGCCCTCGAAGGGGATCAGGCCCAGCAGCGCCTTGAGCGCCGTGGTCTTGCCCGCGCCGTTCGGACCGATCAGGCCGACGATGCGGCCGCTCGGGATGTCGAGGTCGACCCCGTCGAGCGCGGTGCGGCCGCGGTAGGTCTTGCGCAGGCCGCGGGCTTCCACGACCGGGCGGACGACGGGCTGGAGGGGCAGGGCATCCACGGCGTTCATCGGGTTTCCTCGGACTTGATGGAGGCGAGCAGGCGTTCGGGATCGAGGCCCAGGCGCTGGATGCGCTCGGCCACGGCCGGCCATTCCTCCTTGAGGAAGCGCTCCCGCTCCGAGGCGAGCAGCTGCTCGCGGGCACCGGCGTTGACGAACATGCCCAGGCCGCGCCGCTTCTCCACCAGTTGCTCGTCGGCGAGCTCCTGGTAGGCCCGGGAAACCGTGATGGGGTTGAGCTGGTACTCGGCCGCCACCTGCCGCACCGAGGGCAGGGGGTCGCCGGGCTTCAGCACGCCGTCGAGCATCATCGCCACCACTCTCTCCTTGAGCTGTCGGTAGATCGGACTGCTGTCGTTCCAGGTCACGCCGGTCATGTCAGGACTCCGAAACGGGCAGCATCTTCGCGAACGAGAAGAAGGGCATGCCGACCTGCACGCGGGCCCGGATGGCGGCGGCCGGAAGGGCCGTCCGTTCGTTCTCGACCGCCTCGGTCGACGGCTCCGAGGCGGCGGTGGGCTCGGCAATCAACAGACCGGCCAGGAACAGCGCGAGGGCGGCGGCGAGGGCGATGAGGGTGATCCCGGTCTTGCTCTGCATGGCACGGCTCCGTGCGACGGGGAGTGGTCGGTTGCTGCGGTGTTGTAGGTAACTATAACACTACATTCTCCGCCGTCAACCGCCACCGCTGGACCGTTCACCGGGGCGAAGGCATAGACTCGGCGCCTTCACCTCGCGGAGACAACCCCATGCGTCGCCTCGTCCTGGTGCTCGTCCTCTTCGTCGCGGCGGTCGCGCCGTCGTCCGCGGCGAAGCTGCTCGACGTCTCGCTGCGGCCGCTCGCGCAGCGCGACGCGGTGAACCTGCAGGAGCGGTTCGCCGGGCAGGTGCTGCTGATCGTCAACACGGCCAGCAAGTGCGGATTCACGCCGCAGTACGAGGGTCTGGAGGCCCTGCACCAGCGCCATGCGGAACGCGGCTTCGCGGTCCTCGGGTTTCCGTCCAACGACTTCCTGGGGCAGGAGCCCGGGACCGAGGAGGAGATCCAGGCCTTCTGCACCCTGACCTACGGCGTCGGCTTCCCCATGTTCGAGAAGGTCCAGGTCAAGGGCGAGGACGCGCATCCGCTGTACCGCGAACTCGCGCGCCAGGGCGGCGAGGCGCCGGGCTGGAACTTCCACAAGTATCTCGTCGGCCGCGACGGACGGGTGCGGGCGAGCTTCGGCAGCCGCGTCCGCCCGGACGACCGCTCGCTGGCGGAGGCCATCGAGGCCGCGCTCGCCGAGCCCGTCCGCTGAACCTCTGCGCCCCGCCGGGGTCGCATTTGCCCGTGCCCGCGGGCCGACGCAACAATAGCCGCGCGCCCGCACCCGCACCCACCGATCAACCCAGGAGTCGAGAATGAAGTCTTTTCCGCGTACCGCCCTCGTATTGGCCACCGCCCTCGCGCTGGCGGCCTGCAACCGGGCGGACGACGCCGGACGGCCGGCCGGCTCGGAGGCCGGGCAGGACGCCGGCGCGGCGACCGAGGGCATGCCCGAGGTGCGGGGGCTGCCGAGCGAACGCGAGCGCGTGAGCTACATGATCGGCATCGACATCGCCCGCAACCTGGAGCCGATCAAGGACGAGGTCGATCCGGCGGTGGTGGCGCGTGCGATGGACGCGATCTTCAAGGGCGAGACCCCGCTCATGACCGACGAGCAGGCGCAGCAGACGGCGCAGGCCTTCCAGCGCAAGATGCAGGAGCGCCAGGCGGCCGAGGCCCGCGCGCTGGCGGAGGAGAACAAGGCCGAGGCGGACGCCTTCCTCGCCGAGAACGGCCAGAAGGAGGGCGTGCAGACCACCGCGTCCGGGCTGCAGTACCAGGTGGTGACCGAGGGCAGCGGCGCCACGCCGGGCGAGACCGACACCGTGCGCGTGCACTACGTCGGCACGCTGCTGGACGGGACCACCTTCGACAGCTCGCGCGACCGCGGCGAGCCCGCCGAGTTCCAGCTCAACCAGGTTGTCCCGGGCTGGAGCGAGGGCGTGGCGCTGATGCCCGTCGGCAGCACCTACAGGTTCTGGATCCCGGCCGAGCTCGGCTACGGCGAGCGCGGCGTCCCGGGCGCCATCCCGCCGAACGCGCTGCTCGTGTTCGAGGTGGAGCTGCTGGACATCGTCGAGTCGCAGCCCGCTCCCGCGGCGGAGTGATCCCGCGGCCCGCCGGCGCCGAGCGCCCCGGCGGGCCATCCCGGACGCGGTCGCTGGACCGCGTCGAGGAGCGCGACCACAATCGCGCGCCCCGTCCGCGCCCACAGGTCCGCATGCCGCCCTTGCCTCCGCAGGATTCCATCCGCCTGGCCGTCGTCGGGCTGGGCTATGTCGGCCTTCCGCTCGCCGCCGCGTTCGCGCAGGCCGGGGTGGAGACCCTGGGCTTCGACATCGATGCGCGCCGCATCGACGAGCTCCGTGCAGGCCACGACCGCACCGGCGAGGTCGACGCGGACCAGCTGCGGGCCGCCGCCGCGCACCTGCGCCTCGATGCCGATCCGCAGGCGCTGGCCGCCTGCAACGTCTTCGTCGTCGCGGTGCCGACGCCGGTGGACCGGCGCAAGCTCCCGGACATGGGGCCGCTGCTGTCGGCCAGCGCGACGATCGCGCCGCACCTGCGGCCCGGCAGCATCGTGGTGTACGAATCGACGGTCTACCCCGGCGCGACCGAGGACGTCTGCGTGCCGGCGCTGGAGACGGTGTCGCGGCTGGCCTGCGGGCGCGACTTCAGCGTGGGCTACAGCCCGGAGCGCATCAATCCCGGCGACCGGACGCGCCGCCTGGGCGACATCGTCAAGGTGGTGTCGGCATCGAGCCCGGAGGCGGCGGTCTTCCTCGCCGCGCTCTACGGCCGCGTGGTGCCGGCCGGCATCCACGTCGCGCCGGACATCCGGACCGCCGAGGCCGCCAAGGCCATCGAGAACACCCAGCGCGACGTGAACATCGCCCTGGTCAACGAGCTGGCGATGGTGTTCGCGCGGCTCGGGATGGACACCGAGGCGGTGCTCGCCGCGGCGCGCACGAAGTGGAACTTCCTGCCGTTCTCGCCCGGGCTGGTCGGCGGCCACTGCATCGGCGTCGATCCCTACTACCTGATCCACAAGGCCACCGAGGCGGGGCACGCGCCCGAGCTGATCACCGCCGCGCGGCGCATCAACGAGGGCATGGCGCCCTACGTCGCGGCGCAGACCCTCCGCCTGATGGCCCGGGCCGGGCGCCCTGTCGCCGGCGGCCGCGTGCTGGTGCTCGGCGCCGCGTTCAAGGAGGACTGCCCCGACCTGCGCAACTCCCAGGTGCGGGTCATCGTCGAGGAGCTGCGCGACTGCAGGATCGAGGTGGACCTGCACGACCCCTGGGTCGACGCCGGGGAATGCCTCGCCGAGTTCGGCATCGCGCCGCTCGCGGAGCCGCCGGAGGGAGGCTACGACGCGGTGCTGCTCGCGGTGGCGCATTCGACCTTCCGGGCACAGGGTGCGACGCTGCGGCGCTTCCTCGCCGACGGCGGCGTCTTCTACGACGTCAAGCGCGTACTGCCGCGCGAGGCCGTGGACGCGAGGCTCTAGGCGCGCCGCCGGCGTCCGGGGGCCCGCGTCCGCCGCTCGCGGGCCGCGCGCTCCAGTAGAATCCGCCCATGGACGATCTGATCGAACGCCTCGTCGAACTCGAGATGCGCGTGAGCTTCCAGGAGCAGGCGCTGACCGAACTCAGCGATGCCCTGGCCGCCTCCCGCGCGGAGGTCGCGCGCAACACGCTGCAGCTGGAGCGGGTGCTCGCCGACCTCGGGCAGATGCGCGGCCTGCTCTCGGCGGACCCCGGCGAAGAGCCGCCTCCGCCGCACTACTGACGCGCCGGGCGCGTCGTTCCTTCCGTTTCCATCACCGCGTCGCCGTCATGAGCAACAGCCTCCGAGACCAGCTCACCCAGCTCGGCTTCACGCCACCCCCCAAGCCGGAGCGCGAGGCGCGCCCGCGCAAGCAGGGCGGCGGCAAGCCGCGGCCGCCGCATGCCGGGAAGGGCGGCGGTGCCGCCAAGCCCCGCCCCGAGCGCGCCCAGCCGCGCCAGCGCGGAGAGATGGATCTCGCCAAGGCCTACGCCATCCGCGCGCAGGCCGAGAAGAACGAGCGCATCGCCGCCGAGAAGCAGAAGCAGGAGGAGGCGCGCCAGCGCCGGGAGGCCAAGGCGCGCCTGGCCGAGCTGGTCAAGGACAGGGCGCTCAACGTCGACGACGCCGAGATCGCGCGCCACTTCGAGTACGGCGGCAAGATCAAGCGCATCTACGTGACGCCGGAGCAGCTCCGGGCGCTCAACGCCGGCGAGCTCGGCGTGGTGCAGATCGACGGCCGCTACAAGCTGGTGACCGCTGCCGTGCTCGCCGAGGCCGAGGCGATCTTCGCGCCGGCCGTGGCGCTCAAGGTCGATCCCTCGGCGCCCGCCGGCGACGATCCCTACGCCGATCCGAAGTACCAGGTCCCCGACGACCTGGTGTGGTGATCGCCGGCGCGCTCCTCACGCGCCGGCTGCCTTGTTTTTCCGACGATCCGTTTCCCACCCAGAAAGGGCCTTCGCCATGAACGACGCCAGCTCCCGCGCCCGCCGCGCGCCCGTGTTCCCGATCATCCTCGCGGTCGCGGCCATCCTGTTGTTCGCGCTCGGCTTCTGGGCCGGCCGTGCGGGCCCGAAGGCCGAGGTGGCCGAGCTCACCACGCAGCTCGAAGGCGCCCGTGAGGAGGCCGCGCAGGCCACCCGCTCCCGCGACGAGGCGGTGGCGCGGCTGGCCGTGCGCGACGCGCAGGCGGCGGTCGTCCAGGCCGGCGTGGAACTCGAGCGCCGCAACTTCGGCCTGGTCGAGACGCACCTGCAGCGCGCCGCCGCCCGCCTCGGCGAGGTGGACGGCGCCGCCGTCGGCCTCGATCCGCAGCGCCTCGCCGGCCTGCGCGACCGCATCGGCGGCACCCGCATCGCCGTCACCAACGATCTCGCCACCCAGCGGCAGACCCTGCAGGCCTTGACCGAGGAGGTCGACGCGCTGCTGCCGACGCGCTGAGCGCCGGCGGCGCCTGCCGCTACTCCGGGTCGTAGTCGAGGTTCGACGCCAGCCAGCGCTCGACCTCGGCCACGCCCACGCCCTTGCGCCGGGCATAGTCCTCGACCTGGTCGCGGCCGACCCGGCCGACGACGAAGTACTGGCTGTCGGGATGCGCGAAGTAGAGCCCGCTGACCGAGGCCGTCGGCAGCATGGCGAAGCTCTCGGTCAGCGACATCCCTGCGTTGGCTCCGGCGTCGAGCAGGCGGAAGAGCGTGGTCTTCTCGCTGTGTTCCGGGCAGGCGGGATAGCCCGGCGCGGGGCGGATGCCCCGGTAGCCCTCGCGGATCAGCGCTTCGTTGTCGAGCGCCTCGTCCTCCGCATAGCCCCACAGCTCGCGCCGCACGCGCAGGTGCATGAACTCGGCGAGCGCTTCGGCGAGCCGGTCGGCCAGGGCCTTCAGCATGATCGCCCCGTAGTCGTCGTTGGCGGCCTCGAAGCGCGCGACGTGGGCGTCGATGCCGAGCCCGGCGGTGACGGCGAATGCGCCGATCCAGTCCTGCAGCCCGCTTTCGGCAGGGGCGACGAAGTCGGCGAGGCAGAAGTCCGGCCGCTCCGGCGGCTTGTCCACCTGCTGGCGCAGGCAGTGCAGGGTCGCGATGCGCGCGCCGGTGCCGTCGGCCGCGAACACCGCGATGTCGTCGCCCACGGCCTGCGCCGGCCACAGCCCGACCACCGCGCGGGCCCGCAGCCACGCCTCGTCCACGATCCGCGCGAGCATCGCCTGGGCGTCCGCGAACAGCTCGGTGGCCTGGCGACCGACCACCTCGTCCTCGAGGATCTGCGGGTAGCGCCCGGCGAGCTCCCAGGCGTTGAAGAAGGGCGACCAGTCGATGTAGGGCACGAGGTCGCGCAGCGGGACCTCGAACACGTGCACGCCCGGCTGCCGCGCCGCCGGCGGCACGTAGTCGGTCCAGCGGCCGTCGAAGCGCTGCGCGCGCGCCTTCTCCAGCGGGACCAGCCGCTTGGCGTCGCCGCGGTTGCCGTGACGCTTGCGGATCTCCGCGTACTCGGCCTCGTTGGCTGCGACGAAGCCCGGGCGCAGTTCGCGGCTGATCAGCGACTGCGCCACGCCGACCGCCCGCGAGGCGTCCTTCACCCAGACCACCGGATGCGGGTAGTGCGGCGCGATGCGCAGCGCGGTGTGGGCGCGGGAGGTGGTCGCGCCGCCGATCAGCAGCGGCGTGTCGAAGCCCTGCCGCGCCAGCTCCCTGGCGACGTGGCTCATCTCCTCCAGCGAGGGCGTGATGAGGCCCGACAGGCCGATGAGGTCGGCCTTCACCTCGCGCGCGCGGTCCAGGATGGTCTGCGCCGGCACCATCACGCCGAGGTCGACCACCTCGAAGTTGTTGCAGGCGAGCACGACGCCGACGATGTTCTTGCCGATGTCGTGCACGTCGCCCTTGACCGTCGCCATGAGGATGGTGCCGTTGTTCCGGGCGGCGTCGCCGGTGCGCTGCTTCTCGGCCTCGATGAAGGGCAGCAGGTAGGCGACCGCCTTCTTCATCACGCGCGCGGACTTCACCACCTGGGGCAGGAACATCCTGCCGGCGCCGAAGCGGTCGCCGACCACGTTCATGCCGTCCATCAGCGGCCCCTCGATCACGTCCAGCGGCCGCGCCGCCCGGGCACGGGCCTCCTCGGTGTCGGCCTCGATGTACTGGTCGATGCCGTGCACCAGGGCATGCGTGAGGCGGGCGCGCACGTCCTGCTGGCGCCAGGCGAGGTCCTCGACCTTCGCGACGCCCTTCTTCGTCCGGTAGCGCTCGGCGATCTCGAGCAGGCGCTCGGTGCCGTCGGGGCGGCGGTTGAGGACCACGTCCTCGACCCGTTCGCGCAGCTCGGGGTCGAGGTCGTCGTACAGCGGCAGCGCGCCCGCGTTGACGATGCCGAAGTCCATGCCGGCGGCGATCGCGTGGTAGAGGAACACCGCGTGGATGGCCTGCCGCACCGTCTCGTTGCCGCGGAACGAGAACGAGACGTTCGAGACGCCGCCCGAGACGTGGCAGTGGGGCAGGGTGTCGCGGATGATCCGCGTCGCCTCGATGAAGTCGACCGCGTAGTTGTCGTGCTCGGGGATGCCGGTCGCGATGGCGAAGATGTTGGGGTCGAAGACGATGTCCTCGGGCGGGAAGCCGAGTTCGTCCACGAGGATGCGGTAGGCGCGGGTGCAGATCTCGACCTTGCGGGCGCAGGTGTCGGCCTGGCCGGTCTCGTCGAAGGCCATGACCACCACGGCCGCGCCGTAACGCCGCACCCTGAGCGCCTGTTCGCGGAACGCCGCCTCGCCCTCCTTGAGCGAGATCGAGTTGACGATGCCCTTGCCCTGCAGGCACTTGAGCCCCGCCTCGATCACGCTCCACTTCGAGCTGTCGACCATCACCGGCACCCGCGCGATGTCGGGTTCGGCCGCGATCAGGTTGAGGTAGGTCGTCATCGCCCGCTCGGAATCGAGCAGGCCCTCGTCCATGTTGACGTCGATGATCTGCGCGCCGCCCTCGACCTGCTGGCGCGCCACCTCGACCGCCTCGGCGTAGCGGCCTTCCTTGATCAGCTTGCGGAACTGCGCGGAGCCGGTGACGTTGGTGCGTTCGCCGACGTTGACGAAATTGCTGTCCGCGGTCACCACCAGCGCCTCCAGCCCGGACAGGTACATCGGGCGACGCCCGGCCTCGGCGCTCATGCCGCGACGCCGTGGATGCCGTGGATGCCGTGGATGCCGGGGACGCGCCGGGGCGGGGCGTCCGCGACCGCCTCCGCGATCGCCGCGATGTGCTCCGGCGTGGTGCCGCAGCAGCCGCCGACGACGTTCAGCAGGCCGGCTCGCGCGAATTCGCCGAGGGTCGCCGCCATCTGCCCGGGGCTCTCGTCGTACTCGCCGAAGGCGTTCGGCAGGCCGGCGTTGGGGTGGCAGGACACGCAGGCGTCCGCCACCCGGGCGAGCACGTCGACATGGGGGCGCAGGTCCTTGGCGCCGAGCGCGCAGTTCAGCCCCACGGCGAGCGGCCGGGCGTGGCTGATCGAGATCCAGAAGGCGTCCGCTGTCTGTCCGGACAGGGTGCGCCCGGAGCGGTCGGTGATGGTGCCGGACACCATCACCGGCAGGCGCCCGCCGCGCGCCTCGAAGACCTCGGCGATGGCGAACAGCGCGGCCTTGGCGTTGAGGGTGTCGAACACGGTCTCGACCATCAGGATGTCGGCGCCGCCTTCGACCAGGGCGTCCGCGGCCTCGCGGTAGAGCGCGACGAGTCCGTCGAAGTCGATGGCGCGGTAGCCGGGATCGTTGACGTCGGGGCTGATCGAGGCGGTGCGGCTGGTGGGGCCGACGACGCCGGCGACGAAGCGCGGCCGTTCCGGGGTCGCGGCCTCGGCGGCGTCGCAGGCCGCGCGCGCCAGCCGTGCGCCTTCGAGGTTGAGTTCGCGGACCAGGTGCTCGAGGCGGTAGTCGGCCTGGGACACCGAGGTCGCGTTGAAGGTGTTGGTCTCGACCAGGTCGGCGCCCGCGGCGAGATAGGCGGCGTGGATGTCGCGGATCAGGTCCGGGCGGGTCAGCGTCAGCAGGTCGTTGTTGCCCTTGAGGTCGTGGCCGGCGCACCCACAGTCGGCGCCGTGGACGTGGTCGGGAGGCGCGACCAGGGCGTCGTAGCCGTGGGCGAAGCGCTCGCCGCGGTAGTCGGCCTCCTCGAGCCGGTGGCGCTGGATCATGGTGCCCATGGCGCCGTCGAGGACCAGGATGCGGCACGCGAGCGCGTCGAGCAGCGCCTGCGCGCGCGCCGGGTCCAGCCAGGGCAGGACGCTCACGGCTTGCGCGCCGTCATCGACAGGACCTCGAAGTGCGGAGGGCGCTTCTCGCGGGTGACCGTCTCGCACACCTGGACCTGCAGCCCCGCCTTCTCCGCCAGCCGACGCAGCTCGCGCGCGCTGAAGCCGAGGTTGGCGTGCCCGTAGGGCTGCACCACTGCCGCGTGCTCGTGCTTCGCGAGGTTCACCGCCACCAGGCGGCCGCCCGGACGAAGCGCGCGCGCGGCCTCGCGCACGGCCTGCGCCGGCTTGTCGGCGTAGGTCAGCGCATGCATCAGCAGCACCAGGTCGAAGCTCTCGTCCTCCACCGGCAGGGCGTGCATGTCGCCCTGTTCGACGCTCACGTGGCGGTGCCGCGCCAGCCGCTCGCGCGCGGCGGCGACCACCCGCGCGCTGGAGTCGATGCACACGTAGCGGTGCGAATGCGGCGCCAGCAGCTCGCCGAGGACGCCGTCGCCGGAGGCGATGTCGAGCACGTCGCCGGTTTCCAGCAGGGGCAGGGTCGCCCGCGCCAGCGCTTCCCAGGTGCGGCCCGGCGAGTAGTGGCGCTCCATGTCGCCGGCCACGGAGTCGGCCCAGTTGCGGTCGGCCGCGCGCGCCGCGAGCACGCCGGGAAGGCGCTCCGCGTCCTGGCGCAGCAGGGCGTCGTCGGCATTGGTCGAGAGCGTCGTCCAGAGGGCGCCCGCGGCGCCGTCGAGGCCCTCGGCATCGAAGCGGTAGTAGGCGGAGACGCCGGCGCGGCGGTCGCGCACCAGGCGCGCTTCCTTGAGCTTGGCGAGGTGCGTCGACACCCGGGGCTGCGCGAGCTGGGTGATCGAGGCGAGTTCGGCGACGGTGAGCTCCTCGCGCTCGAGCAGGGCGAGCAGCCGCACGCGGGTGGCGTCCGCCAGTACCCGCAGGCAGGCCGACCAGGCGTCGAGGTCCATCGCTATCCCTTCATGCGGATTCAAGGATGAAAGGCTAGGTGGCGGGTCCGGGAGCGTCAAGGCGCGGACGGCGGCACGCGCCTCCCGTACGGGTGCGTACGTGGCTAGAATCGGCGCTCAGCATTCCCCAGGAGCAGGCCGTGGATTTCGCGTTCACCGAAGAGCAGTTGATGATCCAGGACATCGCGCGGCGCATCGCGCGCGAACGGATCGCCCCGACCGCGGCGGAGTTCGACCGCACGGGCGAGTTCCCGGCCGAGAACGTCCGTCTGCTCGGCGAGAACGGCCTGATGGGCATCGAGGTGCCGGTCGAGTACGGCGGTGCCGGCCTGGACGCCATCGGCTACGCGCTGGCGATGATCGAGATCGCCGCGGCCGACTGCGCGCACTCGACCATCATGTCGGTCAACAACTCGCTGTACTGCGCTGGCCTGCTGAAGAACGGCACCGAGGAGCAGAAGCGGCGCTTCGTGACGCCGGTGGCCTCGGGCGAGGCGGTCGGCGCCTACGCCCTGACCGAGCCGCAGTCGGGGTCCGACGCCTCGGCCATGCGCACGCGTGCGGTGCTCTCCGCCGACGGCAGCCACTACGTGGTCAACGGCAAGAAGAGCTGGATCACCTCCGGGCCGGTGGCGAAGTACGTCACCCTGTTCGCGATGACCGACCCGGAGAAGGGCGCGCGCGGCATCAGCGCCTTCGTCGTCGACACCGACGCGCCCGGCTTCCACCGCGGCAAGACCGAGCCCAAGCTCGGCATCCGCGCCTCGGCCACCTGCGAGATCGAGTTCGTCGACTACCGGGTCCCGGTGGAGAACCGCATCGGCGAGGAGGGGAAGGGGTTCGGCATCGCCATGAGCGTGCTGGATGCCGGCCGCATCGGCATCGCAGCGCAGGCCGTCGGCGTGGCGCGCGCGGCCTACGAGGCGACGCTGGACTACGTGAAGGAGCGCAAGTCCTTCGGGCAGCCCATCGGCAGCTTCCAGATGACCCAGGCCAAGATCGCCGACATGAAGTGCCGCCTCGACGCGGCGACCCTGCTGACCCTGCGCGCGGCCTGGGCCAAGCAGCAGGCGCTGGCCAGCGGGGCGCGCTACTCCACCGAGGCCTCGGTCGCCAAGCTCACGGCCTCGGAGGCGGCGATGTGGATCGCCCACCAGGCCGTGCAGATCCACGGTGGCATGGGCTATTCCAAGGAGATGCCGCTGGAGCGCTACTTCCGGGACGCCAAGATCACCGAGATCTACGAAGGCACCAGCGAGATCCAGCGGCTGGTCATCGCCCGCAACGAGACCGGGCTGCGCTGACCGGGCGGGTGCGCCGTCCGGGCAGGCTGAACGGCGCACAACGCGCGAGCTGCGCCGCAGCAGGACGGCGCCGCGGCGGGCACTCCGCCGGCAACCCGGGCAGGGGCCAGCGCTCGCGGGTCGCCAGGTGGTGGCGTCGCCCGCGGGTTGCTGCGGCCGCAGCATGACGAACGCATCAAGAAACGCGGCGCGCGGATGGCCGGCCGTCGGAGCCGGGGGCTAGAATCCGCGGATTCCCCGCCCACCCACTGGAATCATGAGCGCGCGAGCCGCCGATCCGCAGTCCCCCGACGTGTCCCTCGACCCCATCCTCGACGCCCTCCGCGCGATCGTGCCGCAGGACCGGCTGGCCCAGGCCACCGCCTTCGTCGAGGCCTTCTACGTGAGGATGTCGGCCGAGGAGTATGCGGTGCGGCCGGCCGCCGACTGGGCAGCGCTGGCCGCCGGGATGCTCGGGTTCGCGCAGCGCCGTACGCCGGGAACGGCGTCGGTCCGGGTGTTCAACGCCAACCGCGCCGAGCTGGGCTGGGAGTCGACGCATACGGTCGTGCAGATCGTCAACGACGACATGCCCTTCCTGGTGGACTCGGTCAGCATGGCGCTGGCCCAGGCCGGCGCCGCCATCCACGTCCTGGGCCATCCGGTGCTCAACGTCGAGCGCGATGCCGACGGCGCGCTGCTCGGCCTGGGCGGAAGCGCCGCCGAGTCGCTGATGCACATCGAGATCGACCGCCAGACCGACGCGGCCGACCTGGAGAAGATCCGCGAGGGCATCGCCGCCGCGCTGGAGGACGTGCGCCTCTGCGTGCGCGACTGGCGCGCGATGCGCCGGCGCATGGAGGAGATCGCGGCCGACCTGCCGAACCATCCCTCGCCGGTCCAGGGCGCCATGGTGGCCGAGGCGCAGGAATTCCTGCGCTGGGCCGCGGACGACCACTTCACCTTCCTCGGCTATCGCGAATACGCGTTCCGCCAGGCCGACGGCGATCAGCTGCTCGCCGCGGAGCCGGGCACGGGGCTGGGTCTGCTCTCCAGCGACGACCGCGCCGGCCGGCCGCGCTCGCTGAAGGCGCTGGCCGCGCAGGGCGTGGTGCCCTCGTCGCTGCCCGAGCCCATCATCCTGACCAAGACCAACGCACGCTCCACCGTCCATCGCCCCGGCTACATGGACTACATCGGCATCCTCCGCTTCGGGCCGGACGGCACGCCGGTGGGCGAGATGCGCTTCGTCGGCCTGTTCACCTCCAGCGCCTACAACCGCCGGCCCTGGGACATCCCCATGGTGCGCAGGCGCTACGCCTACGTCATGGAGCGCTCCGGCCTGCGCGGCGACAGCCACAGCGGCAAGGCGCTGCGCCACATCCTCGAGACGCTGCCGCGCGACGAGCTGTTCCAGGCCTCCGACGAGGAGCTCTACCGGACGGCCATGGGCATCCTCGGCCTGCAGGAGCGCGTGCGCTCGAAGCTGTTCCTGCGCCGCGACCGCTACGGTCGCTTCTACTCCGCGCTGGTCTACATCCCGCGCGACCGCTTCAACACCGAGACCCGGCTGCGCATCGAGGCGCTGCTGATGGAGGAGCTCGGCGGCCAGCGCATCGACACCACCATCCAGGTCGGCGAGTCGCCGCTCGCGCAGCTGCACCTCATCGTCCGCCCGAAGGCCAGCCCGCCGCCGGTGGACACCGACGCCATCGGCCGTCGCCTCGCCGAGATCGTGCGCAACTGGCACGACGAGCTGCGCGACCTGCTCGTGCGCACGCACGGCGAGGAGCGCGGCCTGCGCCTGGCGCGCGACTTCGGCCGTGCGCTGCCGCCGGGCTACATCGAGGCGGTGACGCCCAGCGGCGCCGCCTCGGACGTGGAGGAGGCCGCGGCCCTGACCGGCCCGGACGACCTGCGCCTGAGCTTCTACCGCGCCCGCCGCGGCGATCGCGAAGGCCTGCGCTTCAAGCTGTTCCGCGAGGACGAGGACATCCCGCTCTCCGACGTGCTGCCCATGATGGAGAACATGGGGCTGCGCGTGATCAACGAGCATCCCTACCAGCTGCGCACCGGCGGACGCGAGATCTACATCCACGACTTCGAGGTGGAGCGCTCCGGCGGCGCCGACCTCGACGAGGCGGCGGTCGCGCGCGTGCACGTCCGCTTCGAGGAGGCCTTCGAGCGCGTCTGGCGCGGCCTGGCCGAGAACGACGGCTTCAACCGCCTGATCCTGGCCGCCGGCCTCGACTGGCACCAGGTCGCGATGCTGCGCGGCTACTGCAAGTACCTGCTGCAGACCGGCGTGCCGTTCTCGCAGGCCTACATGGAGCAGACCCTGCTCGACTACCCGCTGGCCGCCCGCGTGCTGGTGGAGCTGTTCGCCTCGCGCTTCGACCCGGCGCACGACGCCCCGGCGCGCAGCGAGCTGGAGGCCATCCGCGAGGCGCTCAGGGAGGAGCTCGTCGGCATCGCGACGCCGGAGCAGCGCCAGGAGATCGGGACCGTCATCGAGGAGGTCGCCTACGCCCGCGGGCTGGACCGCGACGCGCAGATGGACGCCTGCCGCGACGCGCTGGCGATCCTGCTCGACCGCGTCTCCAGCCTCGACGAGGACCGCATCCTGCGCAGCTTCCAGGGCGTCATCGAGGCGACCCTGCGCACGAACTACTATCAGTGCGACGCCGCGGGCGCGCCGCGCGAGTTCATCAGCTTCAAGTTCGATTCCAACCGCGTGCCCGACCTGCCGAAGCCGCGGCCGTACCGCGAGATCTTCGTGTACTCGCCGCGGGTCGAGGGCATCCACCTGCGCTTCGGCCCGGTGGCGCGCGGCGGCCTGCGCTGGTCCGACCGCCGCGAGGACTTCCGCACCGAGGTGCTGGGCCTGGTCAAGGCGCAGATGGTGAAGAACACCGTGATCGTGCCGGTCGGCGCGAAGGGCGGCTTCATCGTCAAGCGCCCGCCGGTCGGCGGCGACCGCGACGCGCAGCAGGCCGAGGGCATCGCCTGCTACAAGATCTTCATCAGCGGCCTGCTGCAGATCACCGACAACCTGGTGGACGGCGAGGTGGTGCACCCGCCGCAGGTCGTCCGCCACGACGGCGACGATCCCTACCTCGTGGTCGCGGCCGACAAGGGCACCGCCAGCTTCTCCGACATCGCCAACGGCCTGTCGATCGAGCACGGCTTCTGGATGGGCGACGCCTTCGCCTCCGGCGGCTCGGTCGGCTACGACCACAAGGGCATGGGCATCACGGCGAAGGGTGCGTGGGAGTCGGTCAAGCGCCACTTCCGCGCCCTGGGCGTCGATTCGCAGGGCGAGGACTTCACCGTCGTCGGCATCGGCGACATGTCCGGCGACGTGTTCGGCAACGGCATGCTGCTGTCCGAGCACATCCGCCTGGTGGCGGCCTTCGACCATCGCCACATCTTCCTGGACCCCGATCCCGACGCGGCGCGCTCGTTCAAGGAGCGCCAGCGCATGTTCGCGCTGCCGCGCTCGAGCTGGGCGGACTACGACCCGTCGCTGATCAGCCGCGGCGGCGGCGTGCACCCGCGGTCCGCGAAGAGCATCGCGCTGACGCCCGAGGTCAAGGCGAGCCTCGGCATCGATCCGTCGATCGAACGCATGACGCCGAACGAGCTGATGACGGCGATCCTCAGGGCGCCGGTCGACCTGCTCTGGAACGGCGGCATCGGCACCTACGTCAAGGCCTCGACCGAGAGCCACGAGGAGGTCGGCGATCGCGCCAACAACGCGATCCGCGTCGACGGTTGCGACCTGCGCTGCAGGGTGGTGGGCGAGGGCGGCAACCTGGGCCTGACCCAGCGCGGCCGCATCGAGGCCGCGCTCAACGGCGTGCTGCTCAACACCGACTTCATCGACAACTCCGCCGGCGTGGACACCTCGGACCACGAGGTCAACATCAAGATCCTGCTGAACGCCGCCGTGAAGACGGGCGCACTCACCGAGGCGCAGCGCAACGCGCTGCTGGCCGAGATGACCGACGAGGTCGAGCGCCTGGTCCTGTGGGACAAC
This sequence comes from Coralloluteibacterium thermophilum, assembly GCF_042654365.1. Classification (NCBI taxonomy): domain Bacteria; kingdom Pseudomonadati; phylum Pseudomonadota; class Gammaproteobacteria; order Lysobacterales; family Lysobacteraceae; genus Coralloluteibacterium; species Coralloluteibacterium thermophilum. The sequence continues at coordinate 52,888 of NZ_JBHSGG010000029.1, read as the reverse complement.
ATCCGCCAGAACCAGGCCATCAGCCTGATGGAGCGGATGAGCGTGTCGCGCCTCGGCGCCAAGCAGCACTTCATCCAGGTGCTGGAGGCGCAGGGCCTGCTCGACCGCGCCATCGAGTACCTGCCGACGGACGCCGAGTTCGCCGACCGCCGCGAGCGCGGTCTCGGCCTGACCCGCCCGGAGCTGGCGATCCTGCTGTCGTACTCCAAGATCGTCGCCTTCAACCAGCTCCTGGAGTCCGACGTCCCCGAGGACCCGTACCTCTCCAAGGAGCTTGCGCGCTACTTCCCGGTGCCGCTGCAGGAGCGCTTCGGCGACCTGATGGAGAACCACCGCCTGCGTCGCGAGATCATCGCCACCGCGGTCACCAACTCCATGGTCAACCGCATGGGCGCGACCTTCCTGCTGCGCATGCAGGAGGACACCGGACGCGGCCCGGCCGACGTGGCCAAGGCCTACAGCATCGTGCGCGAGGCGCTGGACGCGCGCGGCCTCTGGGTCGCGATCGACGACCTCAACCTCGTGGTGTCCGACGCCGCGCAGGTGGACGCGCTGCTCGCGGTGTGGAACCTGCTGCGCACGCTCAGCCGCTGGCTGCTCAACCGCCCGAACGTCTCGCTGGACATCGCCGAGTCGGTCGCCCGCGTGCAGCCGGGGCTCGATGCGCTGCGCGCCAGCCTGCCGGGCGTGCTGCCCGAGGCCTGGCACGGCGAGTTCGCCGACGAGTGCGCGGCCTGGGCGGGCAAGGGCTTCCCGGAGCCGCTGGCCCGCGACCTGGCGACCCTGCGCTTCCTCAACGTGGCGGCGGACATCATCGCCGTGGCGGTGGAGCGCGCGCGCCCAGTGGAGGAGATCGCGCGGGTCTACTACGCGCTCGGCGACGCCCTGCACCTGCGCTGGATGATCGAGCGCATGGAGGAGCTGCCGGTCGAGGGCCGCTGGCACGCGAACGCACGTGGCGTGCTGCGCGACCAGCTCCAGGCCCAGCAGGGCGCCCTGGTCGGCCAGGTGCTGGACCTGTGCGGCGGCGAGGCGGATCCGGTGCAGGCCTGGCTGGAGCGCGACGACGCCACCCTGCGCGCGACCCGCGCGACGCTCGACGACATCCGCGGGCAGAAGGCGCTCGACTACCCGACGGCCTTCGTCGCTGTCCGGCGCGTCGCGCTGCTCATCGGCAACATGACGGGCTGAGGCCGCACCCGGGCGCCTGCGGCCGCAGGCGTCCGGGTGGGTGTCGTGCGCGTCGCGGCGGGACGCAGGCGCCGTTGGCGCGGCGCCGCGCGCGCCCGGCCCCGCGCAGCCCGGGACCCTCCGCGCTCACCCAAAGCGCCTGACAGGCTCTAAGCTTCGGCATCCGTCGAACAGGGTGTGGCCCCACGTGCTTCCCGAACAGCCCCGCATCGCCTTCCTCGCCAGCCGTGCCGAGGACGCGCAGTCCGCGCTGGCGGAACTGGTGCGCGTGCACGGCCAGCACGATCCGCGCGAGGCCGACGTGCTGTGCGCGCTCGGCGGCGACGGATTCATGCTGCAGACCCTGCATCGCCATGGCGACCTCGGCGTGCCGGTGTTCGGCATGAAGCGCGGCACGGTCGGCTTCCTCATGAACCACTACCGCGACGAGGAGCTCCTCGCTCGCCTGGCGGCGGCGCAGCCGGCGGTGCTCAAGCCGCTGGAGATGGAGGCGCTGACCGAGTCCGGCGCGAGCGTGCGCACGCTGGCCTACAACGAGGTGTCGCTGCTGCGGCAGACCCGCCAGGCGGCGCACATCGCCATCCACCTCAACGGCCGCAGCCGGCTCGACGAGCTGGTCGCCGACGGCGTGCTGGTTGCCACCCCTGCCGGCAGCACCGCCTACAACTACTCCGCGCACGGACCGATCCTGCCGCTGGGCGCCGGCGTGATCGCGCTGACGCCGATCGCCCCCTTCCGCCCCCGCCGCTGGCGCGGCGCGCTGCTGCGTGCCGGCACGGAAATCCGCTTCGAGGTCCTCGACCCGCTCAAGCGCCCCGTCAGCGCCACCGGCGACTCCCACGAGGTCCGCGACGTCGTCGAGGTCACCGTCCGCGAATCGCAGTCGCACACGGTCACCCTGCTGTTCGACCCCGAGCACAATCTCGAGGAGCGGATCATGAATGAGCAGTTCGTTACCTAGGAGAAGCGGGAGTCGGGAAGCGGGAATCGGGATCGGGAGGCCGCGGATGCGGCGAGGCTTGCTCCAGGTCGCGGCTGGATGTGGCCGTCTCCGAGCTTGAGTACGCTCATGTTCCCTGTTCCCTGTTCCCTGTTCCCTGTTCCCTGTTCCTCGTCCTGCGCCCCGATTCCCGATTCCCGATTCCCCCTTCCCGCTTCACCCAGAACGCCATGCCCACCCCAACCCCCAGCCCCATGCCCCCCGCCGAGCCGGATCCCGATCGCCTGGTCGTGGCGATCACGGCGCGGGCGCTGTTCGATCTCGAGGACAGCCACAGTCTGTTCGAGAGCGACGGGCTGGATGCGTATTCGGCCTACCAGCGCGAGCGCGAGAACGAGCCGCTGCAGCCGGGGATCGCCTTCCCGCTGGTCAGGAAGCTGATCGGCCTCAACGCCAACGACGACCCGGAGGCGCCGCGGGTCGAGGTCATCCTGCTGTCGCGCAACTCCGCCGACACCGGCCTGCGCATCTTCAACTCGATCGAGCACTACGGCCTGCGCATCATCCGCGCGGTGTTCACCAGCGGCGCGCCCACTGCGCCCTACATCAAGCCGTTCGGGGCGCAGCTGTTCCTGTCGGCGAACCCGGAATCGGTGCGCAACGCGCTCGATGCGGGCATCGCCGCGGCGACCATCCTGCCGGCCCGCGCGCCGGAGGCCGAGCCCGCGCATCCGCAGCTGCGCATCGCCTTCGACGGCGACGCGGTGATCTTCTCCGACGAGTCCGAGCGCATCTCGCAGGAGCAGGGCGTGGCGGCCTTCCATGCCAACGAGCGCGAGCTCGCGGACACGCCGCTGTCGGGCGGGCCGTTCAAGGGCTTCCTCGCCGCGCTGCACTCGCTGCAGCAGGCCTTCCCGGAGAAGGACTCGCCGATCCGCACCGCCCTGGTGACGGCGCGCTCGGCGCCCGCGCACAAGCGCGTGATCCTGACGCTGCGCGAGTGGGGCGTGCGCCTCGACGAGGCGCTGTTCCTCGGCGGGCGGGACAAGGGGCCGTTCCTGCGCGCCTTCGGGGCCGACCTGTTCTTCGACGACTCCATGCGCAACATCGACAGCGCCCGGGCTCACGTCGCCACCGGGCACGTGCCGCACGGCGTCTCCAACCCACGCGCCGAGCACGCGGTCGACACCGCCCTGACGGATCCCGACACGCCGGCCGGGCCGGCGCGCTGAGCGGCGGCCCTAGCTGCTGCGCTCGACCGCGAGCGTCGCCAGGGCGAGCAGGTCGTCGGCGCGCGGGCCGTCCTCGGCGAGCAGGGCGCGCATGAGCCCGGCCTGTTCCGCCAGCCGTGCACGTGCGCCGTCGAGGCCGAGCAGGGCCGGATAGGTGGACTTGGCCTGCGCCGCGTCCTTGCCCGCCGTCTTGCCGAGCGTGGCCGCATCGCCCTCGACGTCCAGGATGTCGTCGCGGATCTGGAAGGCCAGGCCCAGCGCGCCGGCGTAGCGCTCCAGGCGCGCGAGGGTCTGCGCGTCGGCGCCGCCGGCGAGCGCGCCCATGCGAACGGCGGCGCGGACCAGGGCGCCGGTCTTGGCGGCGTGCATGGTCTCCAGCGCGTCCAGGTCCTGGAGCCGGCCGGTCGCGTCGATGTCGAGCGCCTGGCCGCCGCACATGCCGCGCGAGCCGGCCGCCAGGGCCAGCGTCCGCACGATCTCGAGGGCCACCGCCGGCGCCACCGCGCTCTCGGCCGCGACCTGGAACGCGAGCGCCTGCAGGGCGTCGCCGGCGAGGATGGCGGTCGCCTCGTCGTAGGCCACGTGGACGGTCGGCTGGCCGCGACGCAGCGCGTCGTCGTCCATCGCGGGCAGGTCGTCGTGCACCAGCGAATAGGCGTGGATCAGCTCCACCGCCACCGCCGCACCGTCGAGCGGCGCGGCATCCGCCGCGCCGGCGAAGCGGCCTGCGGCGTAGACCAGCAGCGGGCGCAGGCGCTTCCCGCCCCCGAGCACCGCGTGCCGCATCGCCCCGTGCAGCCGGACCGGTGCGAGGTCGGCGGGCGGAAGGTGGGTCTCGAGCAGGGCGTCGATGCGCGCGCGCCAGCGGGCGAACCGCGCGTCAGGCGTCATCGCGCTCGAACGGCTGTGCGCTCTCGGGATCGAGCGGGTCGCTCAGGAGCTTGACGCGCAGTTCGGCCTGTTCGAGCGCGCTGCGGCACTGCCGGTACAGCCCGACGCCGCGCTCGTAGGCGGCGAGCGAGTCGTCGAGCGAGAGATCGCCCTTCTCCATCTTCAGGACGAGGGCCTCGAGCGCGTCCAGCGACTGTTCGAAGGCGGCGACGGGTGCGGTGTCGTCGGGCAGGTCGGGCATGGGTTCGGACGGCGTCGGCATGCGCTCAAGTTTGCCATACCAGGCGTTGTCCACGGACCTCCAGCCATGCCTGCAGGCGCGCCGAGACCAGGAGGTCGCCGGCCGCGAGCAGCTCGCCGTCGTCGGCGAACAGCAGCGGCAGGCGCGCCCGCTCCCAGGGCGGCACGGCGGCGTCCTGCAGCAGGTGCTTCAGCGCGTGCGAGTGCGCGCGTCCGGGCAGGCGCATGCGTTCGCCGCCGCGGCGCGCGCGGACGCGGAAGGCCGCTGCCGGCGCGTGCGCAGGTGCGGCGCCCGCGACCGCTTCCAGCAGGAGCAGACCGCCGCCGGGCAGCGGGAGCGGCGAGGCGCCGTCCCAGGCGAGGTCGAGCCCGGCGGGCAGGGCGTCGCGCAGCGGCGCGGCGTGCAGCAGCGTGCGCCAGCGGGTGATGGCGGCGCCGCACCAGCGGAACTGCGCCTGTGCGTCCCGGCGGACCGTCAGCAGCGCCTCGACCGCGGCGCTGCCCGAGGCGGGCAGCGGCGGCAGTCCGCATGCGGCCACCCAGTGGCGCACGACCCGCGCGCGCCGCGCGGGCGGCAGCCGGAGCAGGCCCGGCACGTCCAGCGTCGCCGGGTCGAGTCCCTGCACCTGCGCGAGCGCGCCCGCGTCCTCGCGCGCCAGCAGGCCGGCGGCCTCCGCGCACAGCGTCGCGCTCCGGGCGAGGGACGCGGCCGCGTCCGGCCAGCGGGCCCGCAACAGGGGCATGACGGCGCTGCGCAGGCGGCTGCGGTCGTGCCGGAGGTCGGTGTTGGCCGGATCCTCGACGACCGGCAGACCGTGCCGGACGACGTGGTCGATCAACACCTCGCGCGGAACGTCGAGCAGCGGGCGCCACAGCCAGCCCCGGCCGAGCGGACGCAGGGGACGCATGCCCGCCAGCCCGTCCGGCCCGCTGCCGCGCAGGGCGCGCAGCAGGAAGGTCTCGGCCTGGTCGTCGCGATGGTGGGCGACCACGAGGCGCTCGCCCGGCTCCAGGTGGGCCTCGGCCGCCGCGTAGCGCGCCTCGCGCGCCGCGCCCTCGAGTCCGCCGGCCGAGGCGGAGACCTCGACGCGGACCACCGCGAGAGGCACGTCGAGCGCCTGCGCACGGTGGGCGCAGCGGGCCGCCCAGGTCGCGCTGTCGGCGTGCAGGCCGTGGTCGACGTGCAGGGCGCGCAGGCCGTGCACGCGTGCGGCATCCAGCCGCGAGAGCGCGTGCAGCAGGGCGGTGGAGTCGGGGCCGCCGCTGAAGGCGACGCACAGCGGCGCCGGCTCCGCGGCATCGAGCGCGGCGGCGAGATGGTCGGTCAGCGGATCGTTCGTCGGCATGCGCACATGATGCGGCACGCCATCCTCAGGCCGACGCGCGCAGTGCGGCATGGCGCGCCTCGTGCGCCAGCAGCCAGCGCTTGGTGTCGAGGCCCCAGAGGAAACCACCGAGCGTGCCGTCGCTGCGCAGGACGCGGTGGCAGGGCACCACCAGCGCGACCGGGTTGCCGGCGCAGGCACTGCCGGCGGCGCGCACCGCGCGCGCGTTGCCGCAGCGGGCGGCGAGCGCGGCGTAGCTCACGGTGGTGCCGGGAGCGATGCCGCGCATGGCATCCCGGGCCGCCTGCACGAAGCCGGCGCCGGGCCGGGCGACGGGCAGTGCGTCGATGGCGTACAGGTCGCCCTCGAAGTAGGCGAGCACGGCCGTACTGGTGGCGCCGAGCTCCGGCCGTACGTGCAGCCGCACCGGCGCACGCAGCGTCGGGGCGAGGCGTTCGGGCGCGGGCGCGAAGCCGACGGCATGCAGCACGCCGTCGGCATCCTGCAGCAGGCTGAGCGGGCCGACCGGCGTGGCGTGGGTGGTGGCGTCGAGGACGAGCGGCATGTCAGGCCTCCTGGAGCGGGCGGCGCCGGGCGGGCGCGGCGCCGGCGAGATGGGTCCACAGGTGCAGGGTCGCGTAGGCGCGCCAGGGCCGCCAGGCCTCGGCGCGGCGGGCGAGGGCGCGGGCGTCCAGGGGCTGGCCCAGTCCCGCCATGGCGTTGCGCAGGCCGATGTCCGTGGCGGGAAAGGCGTCCGGATCGCGCAACGCGCGCATCGCGACGTATTCGGCCGTCCACGGACCGAAGCCGGGCAGTGCGCACAGGGCCTCGCGGGTCCGGGCGCGGTCGCTGCCCGCGTCGAGTTCCACCTCGCCCGACAGCACAGCGCGCGCCAGCGCCTGCAGCGCCCGGATGCGCCCGCCGGTCAGGCCGAGGCCCCCCAGGTCGTCGTCCAGCAGGGCCTGCGGCGTGGGGAACAGGCGGTCGATCTCGCCCTCCGGCGCGGCCAGGGGCGTGCCGAGCCGCGCCACCAGGCGTCCCGCGAGCGTGCGTGCGCCCTGCACCGTGACCTGCTGGCCCAGGACCGCGCGTACCGCCAGCTCGAAGCCGTCGACATGGCCGGGCACGCGCAGGCCGGGTCGGCCCGCCACCAGCGGCGCGAGCAGTGGGTCGGTCGCCAGCGCGGCGTCCACCGCGCGCGGGTCGGCGTCCATGTCGAACAGGCGGCGGACGCGTGCGACCGCATCCGCCAGATCGCGCAGGTCGTCCAGGCGCAGGCGGACGCGGGCATGTCCCGCCGCGGCATCGGGTGCGACGGCGACGATCGCGCCGCCATGCGCGAGCCGCAGGCTGCGCAGGTAGGTGCCCGCCTCGAGGCGTTCGATGCCGGGCACTGCGCGGCTGCCGAGGAAATCCAGCAGCGGGACGTGCGCGAACGGCGTCCGGACGGCGACGCGCAGCACGATCTCGCGGCTGTCGCCGGTCGTGCGTGGGCGGCGGCCCCGCAGCGCTCCCGGAGCGCAGCCGAAGGCCTCGTGCATGCTGGCGTTGAACTGGCGGATGCTCGCGTAGCCCGCGGCGAAGGCGACGTCGGTCACCGGCAGGGCGGTGGCCTCCAGCAGCATGCGCGCGGTCTGTGCGCGTCGGGTGCGGGCGATGGCCAGCGGGCCGACGCCGACCTCGGCGACCATCTCCCGGTGCAGGTGGCGGGGCGAGATCGACAACCGCGCGGCGAGCGCGTCCACGCCGGCCTCATCCAGGGCGCCGGCATGGATGAGACGCAGCGCCCGGGCGACCCGGTCGGCGCGCGCGTCCCACGCCGGCGAGCCGGGACTGGCCTCGGGGCGGCAACGGCGGCAGGCGCGGAAGCCGGCGGCCTGCGCGGCCGCGGCGCTGTCGAAGAACTGCACGTTCTCCCGCCGCGGCGTCCGCGCCGGGCAGCTCGGCCGGCAGTAGATCCCGGTCGTGCGCACCGCGGTGAAGAACACCCCGTCGTAGCGCTCGTCGCGACTGGCGATGGCGCGGTAGCGCGCGTCGAAGGTATCGGCCATGCGCGCAGTATCGCGCCGCCGGGCGGGCGGGACTGGCGGATTTCGGACGGGGCGGTGGGGGCGAGGGTGGAGCGGGAATCGGGAAACGGGAATCGGGACTGGAAGTCCAAGGTGCCGCCACGGGGCGTCTTCGCCGCCCTGGCGAATGCAGGGCTCGCCGCCTACGCAGCCTTCAGGTCCCTCTTCCCGATTCCCGCCTCATCCTTCCCGCATCACCCCACCTCGTACGCCCCATACGCCCGCAGCCGTTCGTAGCGTCGCTGCAGCAGGGTGTCGACGTCCTGGCCTTCGAGGGCGGCGATCTCGTTCAGGAGGATCGCCTTGAGCCGGGTCGCCATGGAACGCGGGTTGCGGTGCGCGCCGCCGAGCGGTTCGCGCACCACCTTGTCGACGAGGCCGAGGCCGTGCAGGCGTCGGGCGGTGAGCCCGAGCGCCTCGGCGGCGTCCTTGGCGCGGTCGGCGGACTTCCACAGGATCGAGGCGCAGCCCTCGGGGGAGATCACCGAGTAGGTGCTGTATTCGAGCATGAGCGTGCGGTCGCCGACGCCGATGGCCAGCGCGCCGCCGGAACCGCCTTCGCCGATCACGGTGCAGACGATGGGCACGCGCAGTTCGCTCATCTCCAGCAGGTTGCGGGCGATGGCCTCGGACTGCCCACGCTCCTCGGCGCCGACGCCCGGGTAGGCGCCGGGCGTGTCGATGAAGGTCAGCACCGGCAGGCGGAAGCGCTCGGCCAGCTTCATCAGGCGCAGCGCCTTGCGGTAGCCCTCCGGGCGCGGCATGCCGAAGTTGCGCTTGATCTTGCTCTTGGTGTCGCGCCCCTTCTGGTGGCCGATCAGCACGGCGCCGCGGCCGCCGATGCGCGCCAGGCCGCCGACGATCGCCGGGTCGTCCGCGAAGGCGCGGTCGCCCGCGAGCTCGTGGAACTCGTCGCAGATCAGCTTGACGTAGTCCAGCGTGTAGGGGCGCGCGGGGTGCCGTGCCACCTGCGAGATCTGCCAGGGCGTGAGGTCCCGGAAGATCTCGGCGCTGCGCTGGCGCAGCTTGCCCTGCAGGGTGCGGATCTCGGCCTCGACGTCCACTTCCGAGCCGGTACCGGCGTGGCGCAGTTCCTGGATCTTGCCCTCCAGGTCGGCGATGGGCTGTTCGAAGTCGAGGAAGTTCGGGTTCATGCGGACGGGCGCGGACCAGCGGAAACGGTGCGGAAGGATAGCCGATGGGCGCCGTACGGCTCAGTTCGGCCCGGTATGGATGCGCCCGAGGATCGCGGCGCATGCAGGGCACCGGGCGCGGTGCCGCGAGGGCCCTGGCGTGGGCTGCGGCGGCGGTCCGATGGTCGATTCGCGCTCCGCGTTCTGCGGGGGCAGCGTCGATTACAGGTCATGATCCGTGATGTCCATCACAAAAATAGAGCTGACCTGCGCGAGATAAACGATATATTCATCCTGCATTAACAAGAAAGTCGGCGTTCGTTCATGCAGATGTAGCGCTTTCGTGCATGGCCGTGGACCGGCTCGAGAAGGGGAGGGTCACTCTCAAGGGGAGATCCAGGATGACCTTCACGCTGCAGCCGCTCAGCAAAGCGATCGCAATGGCCTGCGCCGGCGCGACCATCGTCTTCGTCGCACCTGCCGTCGCGCAGGAAAGCTCCGCTCCGACCACCCTCGACCGCGTCCAGGTCACCGGCTCGCGCATCCCGCGGGTGGACATGGAATCCTCCCAGCCGGTGTTCTCGCTGGGACGCGACGACATCCTCGCCGAGGGCCTCACCTCCGTCGGCGACGTGCTCCAGAACCTCAGCATCGCGGGCTACGGCCTGAACACCAACGTCAACAACGGCGGCAACGGCGAGACCCGGATCAGCCTGCGCAACCTCGGTGCGAGCCGGACGCTGGTGCTGGTCAACGGCCGCCGATGGGTCGGCGGCACGGGCCTCGGCGGGCCGGTCGACATCAACACCATCCCGACCGCCGCGGTCGAGCGCATCGAGGTGCTGAAGGACGGCGCCTCGGTCATCTACGGCGCCGACGCCATCGCCGGCGTGGTGAACATCATCCTGCGGTCGAACTTCGACGGCTTCGAGGCGAACGCCTACTACGGCCAGTACGGGCAGGGCGACGGCGCGCGCGAGGCCTACGACGTGACCGTGGGCGGGACGGGCGACCGCTGGTCCACGACCTTCGGCGTGGGTTACGTCAAGGAAGAGCCCGTGATGGCGGGCGACCGCACGCTCTCCGCCGTTCCGACCTTCGGCACCGGCAACTACTACGGAAGCTCCAACACGCCGAACGGGCGCTTCGGCTTCGGCCCGCGCGGCAACCTGCGGCCGGACGGCAGCACGGGGTCGGTCACCAACGACGGGCCCGGGACCCCGACCCGGCCCTACGTGGGCGGCGCGACCGGCGACGCCTACAACTTCGCGCCGGACAACTACCTGGTGACGCCGCAGGAGCGGATCTCGCTCTTCGGCAACGCCACCTACGACCTCACCGACCGCGTCCGCTTCCTGGCGACGGCGACCTACAACGAGCGCGAGTCCGAGCAGCTCCTGGCGGCGATGCCGGTCAGCCTCGGCGCCGCCGGGCCCGGCACCCGCGGCGCCGACATCGTCTGGTCCGCGGACAGCATCTACAACCCCTTCGGTCAGGACGTCACCTCCGTCGCGCGGCGCGTCAACGAATCCGGCGGCCGTTCCTTCCGCCAGACCGTCGATACCACCGCGGCCTCCGTCGGCCTGGAGGGCGACTTCGACGTCGGCAGCCGCTACTACGCCTGGGACGTGGGCTACTTCCATGGCAGGAACAAGAACAGCCAGACCACCGAGGGCCTCTTCACCTACACCGCGCTGGCGAACGCCCTGGGGCCGTCCTTCATCGACGCGACCGGGGTGCCGACCTGCGGTACCCCGGGCGCCCCCATCGCAGGCTGCGTGCCGCTGGACATCTACGGCGCGGGCTCCATCACCCCCGAGATGCTCGACTACCTGAGCTTCACCGCGCACGACAACCGCCGCTACCAGAACAGCTACTGGTACGCGACGATCTCCGGCGACATCGTCGCCCTGCCTGCCGGGCCGCTGCAGTTCTCCTTCGGTGCCGAGAGCCGCACCGAGAAGGGCTACGACCAGCCCGACGCCCTGATCAACGCCGGCGACACGACCGGCAACGCGCGTACCGCGACGATCGGCTCCTACGACGTGGACGAAGCCTACCTGGAGCTCAACATCCCGATCCTGGCGAACGTGCCGGGGGCGCGCCTGCTCGACCTCAACGTGGCCAGCCGCTATTCGGACTACAGCTCCTTCGGCGACACCACCAACAGCAAGGCCGGCTTCCGCTGGAAGCCCATCGACGACCTGATGGTCCGCGGCAACTACACCCAGGGCTTCCGCGCGCCGGCGATCTCCGAACTGTTCCAGGGACGCTCCGATTCCTATCCCTCGGTCACCGACCCCTGCTCCATCGGCCAGTTCGCTCTGCTCAGCCCCGACGCGCAGGGACGCTGCCTCGCCCAGGGCGTGCCGGCGGGCGGCTATGCGCAGGCCAACAGCCAGCAGCGCATCACCGTCGGCGGCAACCCGGACGTGCAGCCCGAGACCTCGACCAGCAAGACGCTGGGCTTCGTCTACAGCCCCAGCTTCGCACCGGGGCTCGACGTCTCGGTCGACTGGTGGAACATCGAGATCCGCGACACGATCACCACCTTCAGCGCCAACAACATCCTGACGCAGTGCATCGTGCAGGGCATCCAGAGCTTCTGCGACCTTTACTCGCGCACGCCCGAGGGCCCGCTGGAGGACCTGCTCTCGGTGCAGACCAACATCGGCAGCAGCGAGATCGAGGGCTTCGACGTCACCCTCAACTACAGCCTGCGGGACACCCGCGTCGGCGATTTCAGCTTCACGCTCGACACGACCTACATCGGCTTCTACAAGGAGGACCGCGACGGCGACGGCGTGCGCGGGACCCGCGCCGATGGCGACAACCTGATCGGCACCTACGGCAATCCCTACTGGCGCCTCCGCTCCAATCTCGGCGCGCGCTGGCGCTACGGCGACTTCGGTGCGACCTGGAACGCCCGCTACTACTCGGGCGTGGTGGAGGCCTGCCAGTCCATCGCGAACGCGGGCTTCCCGGAACTGTGCTCCGAAGGCGTGGGGCGGATCGTCGACAACGCCGCCGGCAATCCGACCCTGGCGGCACGCAACCGCCTCGGCGGCTCGACCTTCCACGACGTCAGCGCCTTCTGGGAAGCGCCGTGGGAGGGACGAGTGACCCTGGGTGCGAACAACGTGCTCAACAAGGAACCGCCGCGCTCTGTGAATGCGACGAACAGCTTCCCGGCGATGTACGACATCCCGGGCCGCTTCGTGTACATGCGCTACTCGCAGCGCTTCTGATCCGCCGCCGGCGGCTCCGGACACGGCCCCGCGCGGGGCCGTGTTCCCGGGGCGCAGCGGCCGGCAGCTTCCGACGGAGTCGTACAGCATTGGCCAGACCCAGCATCTACCCGGCGTTCGCCGTTCCCTTTTCCGACGCGGACATGCCGGAGGCCGAGGCGCTCAACGCCGAGCTTCGGGCCCTGCTGCTGGAACGCGAGCGCGAGGGGACGTACGCCAATCCCAATCCCTCGCTCACCCTGCACCCGGGCGTCTTCGAGAGCGACTTCACCCTGTTCTCCTGGCCGGAGCCCTGCATCCTGCGCCTGCGCGACTTCTGCTGGCGGATGCTGGGCCTGACCATCCAGGAGCTCAACGGGTACGGCGAGGAGGAGATGCGCCGTCTGCAGATCTTCTCCCACACCTGGTACCACGTGACCCGCCACGGCGGCTTCACCGTCACCCATACCCACCCGATGGCGTCGTGGTCGGGCGTGTACTGCGTCGATCCCGGGGACACGCCGGCGGACCGTCCGGAGTCCGGCGTGCTGCGTTTTCACAATCCGCACGGCTACAGCGACCTGTTCCGGGACGCCGGCAACCTGCGCCCGGCGATGCCCTACCACCACGGCACCTGGAACATCCGCTTCCGTGCCGGGCAGCTGGTGCTGTTCCCCTCGTGGATCCCCCACGAGGTGCTGCCCTACTACGGCAGCGGCGAGCGCATCACCGTCGCGTTCAACACCTGGTTCAGGATGTAGCTGCCGCGCGGGCCGGGCGGCGCCCGGTCGCGCGCTAGTCGCTCCTCGCCCACGGTCGCTGCATTGCCAGGGCGACGCCGCTGATGCATGGCAGGGCGCGGAGCTGGCCGAGGAGCTCGGAGCTGGCGCGGATGGCGTGGCTGCCGTTGAGCTGCAGGCTGCCCCGCGCGCTGGGGGTGATGAGCTCCAGGCGCAGCGGCACCTTGCCGGGCCGGTGCGGAGCGAGCACGGCCTCGAAGCGCGACAGCGCGTCCGGCATGCGCGCATCGAGCGTCAGGCTCAGGCGCCGGCCGCCGCTGGCCGCGACCTGGTCGAACTCCCAGCAGTTGCGCACGCGCAGGGCGTAGCCGCCGGAGAATTCATCCTCGCGCAGACCGCCCTCGATCAGCAGCACGCGGTCGCGCCCGAGCAGGGTCGAGAACTGCGCGAAGGCCTCGCCGAAGAAGGCGCACTCGAGCTTGCCGTGGCCGTCCTCGATCTGCACGAAGGCCTGCGTCTCGCCCTTGCGGCGGACCGCGACGACCAGGCCCGCCACCACGACCTGGGTCTCGCGCCGGCCGCGCGTGTCGCCGAGCAGCTTGGGCAGGTCGCCCAGGTGGGAGCCGGTGAGGGACTGCAGCTCCGCGCGGATCGGGTCGAGCGGGTGGCCGCTGAGGTAGTGACCGAGGGTGTCGCGTTCGCCGTCGAGGCGCTGCTTGAGCGGCCACTCGTCGGCACGCGGCAGTTCGAGGTGCAGGGCCGGCGCCGCGTCCGCGGACGGGCCGCCGAACAGCGAGACCTGCCCGGCCTCGCGCTCGCGGGCCATCTGCTCGGTCGCGCGCATGACCTCCGGGAGCTGCAGCATGAGGCTGGCCCGGTTCTCGCCCAGCGCGTCGAGCGCACCGGAAAGCACCATGGCCTCGAGCACGCGCCGGTTGAGGCGCCCTGCGTCCACGCGGCGACAGAAGTCGAGCAGGTCGGTGAAGGCGCCGCCCGCGTCGCGCGCCTCGACGATGGCCTCGATCGCGCCGCGGCCGACGCCCTTGATCGCGCCGAGGCCGTAGCGGATGGTCCGCGCGTCCGTCGCCTCGAACATCCAGGTGGAGGCGTTGACCTCGGGCGGAAGCACGGTGAGGCCCATCACCCGCGCTTCCTCCAGGAAGCCCGTGACCTTGTCGGTGTTGTCCATGTCCGAGGACATCACCGCCGCCATGAACTCGGCCGGGTAGTGCGCCTTGAGCCACGCGGTCTGGTAGGCGACCAGCGCGTAGGCGGCCGAATGCGACTTGTTGAAGCCGTACTCGGCGAACTTCTCCATCAGGTCGAAGATGGCCGTCGCCGTCTGCGGGTCGACGCCGCGCTCGGCCGCGCCCGCCTCGAACATCTGGCGCTGCTTGGCCATCTCCTCGGGCTTCTTCTTGCCCATCGCGCGGCGCAGCAGGTCGGCACCGCCCAGCGAGTAGCCCGCCAGGACCTGGGCGATCTGCATCACCTGTTCCTGGTAGACGATGACGCCGTAGGTCGGCTTGAGCACCGGCTCCAGCGAGGGATGCGGGTAGGTCACCTCGGCGTTGCCGTGCTTGCGGTCGACCCAGTCGCGGTCCATTCCCGAGCCCAGCGGGCCGGGACGGAACAGCGCCGCGAGCGCGATGATGTCCTCGAACACGTCCGGCTTGGCGCGCTTGAGCAGCTCGCGCATGCCGCGCGATTCGAACTGGAACACCGCGACCGTGTCGCCGCGCGCGAAGATGCGGTAGGCCTCGCGGTCGTCCAGCGGCAGCGCGGTGATGTCGAGCGGCTCGGCGCCCTCGCGTGCGCGACGCGCGTTGATGGCCTTCACCGCCCAGTCGATGATGGTCAGCGTGCGCAGGCCGAGGAAGTCGAACTTGACCAGGCCGACCGCCTCGACGTCGTCCTTGTCGTACTGGGTGACGATGCTGCGCGCACCGCCGTCCTTCGCGGGCGGCTCGGCGAACAGCGGCGCGAAGTCGGTCAGCGGCGACGGCGCGATCACCACGCCGCCGGCGTGCTTGCCGGCGTTGCGGGTGAGGTCCTCGAGCTTCAGCGCGAGGTCGATGAGGTCGCGCACGTCCTCCTCGAGCTCGTAGCGCTGGATCAGCTCGGGCGAGCTGAGCTCGGCGTTCTCCCTGGCCTTCTTCGAGCGTCCCAGTGCGTCGGAGAGCGTGATGCCGAGCGTGTTCGGGATCAGCTTGGCGATGCCGTCGACGAAGCCGTAGGGGTGCCCGAGCACGCGGCCGCAGTCGCGCACCACGGCCTTCGCGGCCATGGTGCCGTAGGTGATGATCTGGCTGACCCGGTCGCGCCCGTACTTCCGCGCGACGTAGTCGATGACCTCGTCGCGCCGGTCCATGCAGAAGTCGATGTCGAAGTCCGGCATCGACACGCGTTCGGGGTTGAGGAAGCGCTCGAACAGCAGGTCGTAGGGCAGGGGATCGAGGTCGGTGATGCCCAGCGCCCAGGCGACCAGCGAACCCGCGCCCGAGCCGCGTCCCGGACCCACGGGGATGCCGTTGGCCTTGCCCCAGTTGATGAAGTCCGCAACGATCAGGAAGTAGCCCGGGAACCCCATCTTGATGATGACGTCGAGCTCGATGTCGAGCCGCGCCTCGTAGCTGGCGCGGTCGTGGCCCGGGGCCATCGGATGCTTGGCCAGCCGCGCGTCGAGTCCCTCGTGCGCCTGCTTGCGGATCCAGGTCTCCAGCGTCTCGTCGTCGGGGACCGGGAACTGCGGCAGGTAGTAGGTGCCGAACGACAGCGCGATGTTGCAGCGCTTGGCCAGCTCGACGGTGTTCTCCAGGGCCTCCGGGATGTCGGCGAACAGCGCGGCCATCTCCTCGGCCGACTTCATGTACTGCTCGGGGCTGTAGTCGCGCGGGCGGCGCGGGTCGTCGAGCACGCGCCCGGTCGCGATGCACACGCGCGCCTCGTGCGCCTCGAAGTCCTCGCGGGCGATGAAGCGCACGTCGTTGGTGGCGACCAGGGGCAGGTCGCGCCGTGCGGCCAGCTCCAGCGCCGCCGCGTTGAAGGCCGCCTCGCCGTCGCGCTCGGTGCGGGTCAGCGCCAGGTACAGGCGGTCGTCGAAGTGGCGCTGCCAGGGGCCCAGCGTGCGCTCGGCCTGCTCGATGCGCCCGGCGACGGCATCGGCGCCGATCAGGCTCTCGCGTCCGGCGAGCACGAACAGGCCGGTGTTGTCCTCGAACAGCCACTGCGGCTGGGCGACCACGCAGTCGCCGCGATGGCCGTCGAGGTAGGCCCGCGAGAGCAGGCGCGACAGCGCGAGGTAGCCGTCGCGGTTGCCGCACAGCAGGGTGAAGCGCGACGGCGGCCCGTCGCCTTCGGCGAACCAGACGTCGGCGCCGGCGATCGGCTTGATGCCGGCACTTTCCGCTGCGCCGTAGAACTTGACCAGGCCGAACAGGTTGCTGTCGTCGGTCAGCGCCAGCGCGGGCTGGCGCAGCTCGACCGCCCGGCTCAGCAGGTTCGGGTGCGGCGCCTTGGCCGGATCGACGTAGTCGGACTTTTCCGGCAGACGAATGATGGAGTCCCGCAGCGAGTACTCGCTGTGGACGCGGAGATGGACGAACCCAGGGGACATGGCGACTCGCGGCGACGCCCGGGAAGGGTAGGGGCGGGCAGGGGGGGCGGCAAGGCTTGACAGCATCCGCCGGGGCGGCGGCGTCGCCGGGCTCAGGAGGGCGTGGCTTCCGGCGTTTCCCGGAACAACGGCCGGGTGCAGGGCAGCGCGGGCGCCTCGCGCTCGGCGCGGATGCGCACGGGCGCGAAGCTGCGCCGATGGATCGCGCAGGGGCCGAGGCGCTCCAGCGCCTCGAGGTGCTCGGGCGTGGAGTAGCCCTTGTGGCGGGCGAAGCCGTAGCCCGGGTGGATCAGGTCGAGGTCCTGCATCAGCCGGTCGCGGGCGACCTTGGCGAGGATGGAGGCGGCCATGATGGCCGGTACCCGCGCGTCGCCACCTACCACGGCCTCGCCGGGGCAGCACAGCGCCTTCGGCACGATGTTGCCGTCGATGCGGGCGCGGTCGGCGGCGGGCACCAGTCCCGCCACGGCCCGGCACATGCCGGCGAGCGTTGCCTGCAGGATGTTGATGCGGTCGATCTCGCCCACGTCGACCACCTCGATCCGCCATGCCAGCGCGCGCGCCTGGATCCGGGGGAACAGGGCCTCGCGCGCCGCGGCGCTCAGCGCCTTGGAATCGTCGAGTCCGCGCAGGCGGCGGCGCGGGTCCAGCACCACCGCCGCCACGACCACCGGCCCGGCCAGCGGGCCGCGCCCGGCCTCGTCCACGCCGGCGACGCGCGCGGGCAGGGCGGCGCTCACCGGCCCGCCTCCAGCGCGAGTCCGGCGACGGCGTCCGCGGCCAGCACGTCGGCGTCGCGGCGCAGGGCCTCGTGCAGCGTGCGGAAGCGCGGCACGAGCGCGGCGACCTCGTCCGGCCGCTCGAACCAGCGCGCGACCGCCTCGGCGAGGTTGGGCCCGGTGCAGCGCTCCTGCATCAGTTCGGGCACCACCGGCTCGCCGGCGAGGACGTTCGGCAGGCTGTAGTGCGCGATGCGCAGCATCCCCAGGCGCTTGACGATGAAGTGGGTCGAGGCGGCGATGCGGTAGCCGACCACCATCGGCCGCTTGGCGAGCATGGCTTCCAGCGCGGCGGTGCCGGAGGCGAGCAGCACCACGTCGGCGGCGACCATGGCGTCGTGCGCGCGGCCCTCGACCACGTGCAGCAGCGGCGCCAGGCGCGCCTGCTGCGGGTGCGCGGCGAGCGCGCGTTCGAAACTCGCCCGCGCCCCGGGGCCCGCCATGGGCGCCACCGCACGCAGGCCGGGGATGCGCTCCGCGAGGAGGCCGAGCGCGTCGAGGAAGTCCGGCGCGAGGCGGCGGATCTCGCCGTCGCGGCTGCCCGGCAGCAGGGCCAGCAGCGGTGCCCCGGCCGGCAGGTCCAGCGCCCTGCGCGCGGCGGCGCGGTCGGGGTCGAGCGGGAACGCCTCGGCCAGCGGATGCCCGACGAAGCGCGCGTCCACTCCGTAGCGGGCGTAGATGGCGGGCTCCATCGGGAACAGGCACAGCACGCGGTCCGCGCTGGCGCCGATCTTCCGGGCGCGCTGCTCGCGCCACGCCCAGACCGAGGGGCTGACGTAGTGCACCGTGCGGATGCCCGCGCGCTTGAGGCGCTTCTCCAGCCCGAGGCAGAAGTCGGGCGCGTCGATGCCCACGAACACGTCCGGCCGCCAGTCCAGCAGGCGCCGCGTCAGGCTGCGTCGCAGGGCGAGCAGGCGGGGCAGGTGGCGGAGCACCTCGGTCAGGCCCATCACCGCCAGCACGCTGTAGTCGTGCCAGGCGTCGAACCCGTGCTCGCGCATGCGGCGGCCGCCGATGCCTGCGATCTCAGCGTCGGGGAAGCGCGCGCGCAGTTCGCGCACCAGGCCGCCGCCGAGCTGGTCTCCCGAGGCCTCGCCCGCGACCAGCGCGATGCGCAGCGGGCGTTGCGGTGCCGGAGCGGGGTGGGGGGCGTCTGCGCTCATGGTGCCGGGAGAGCCCGGGGGACGTCGGGTGGCCGCCCATGCTACGCGGGCGGCGGCCGCTTGTGTGCGGCCTGCAGGCGATGCGCCGCGGGTCAGCGGGCGAGCGGGCGCGTGCCCTGCCGGATGAACTCGACGAAGGCGCGCACGTCCTCGCTGTCGGCTGCGGCCGCGTCCAGCGCCTGCATGGCCTCGCTGCGCGGCAGCCCGCCCATGTAGAGCGTGCGGTAGGCGCGGCGGATGGCGCCGATGCGCTCGGCGTCGAAGCCGCGCCGCTTGAGTCCCTCGGCGTTGATGCCGCGCGGGCGGCCGTACTCGTCGGCCACCATCACGAACGGCGGCACGTCGCCGTTGACCAGGCAGCCCATGCCGATGAACGCGTGGGCGCCGACGCGGCAGAACTGGTGGACGCCGGCGAAGCCGGAGAGGATGGCGTGGTCGTCGACCTCCACGTGCCCCGCGAGGGTCGCGTTGTTCGACAGGATGATGTGGTCGCCCAGGCGGCAGTCGTGCGCGATGTGCGCGTAGGCCTGGATCCAGTTGTCGTTGCCGATCGTGGTGACGCCGCCGCCGCCCGCGGTGCCGCGGTTGATGGTGACGAATTCGCGGATGTGGTTGCGGTCGCCGATGACCAGCTCCGCACGCTCGCCCTGGAACTTCTTGTCCTGCGGGTCGCCGCCGATGGCCGCGAACGGATGGATGCGGTTGTCGCGGCCGATCCGGGTGGGGCCCAGCACCACGCAGTGGGCGCCGATGCGGGTGCCGTCGCCGATCTCGACGCCCTCGCCGATCACGCTGAAGGCGCCGACGTGGACCTCGGCGCCGAGGACGGCGCCGGGGTCGATCTGCGCGGTCGGATGGATCATGTCGGTCCCTCGGGTCGGAAGACGCGCGGCGTCAGAGCGTGCGCTCGGCGCACACGACCTCGGCGCAGGCGGCGACCTCGCCGTCCACCAGCGCCCTGCAGGAGTAGAAGCTCATGCGCTTGATCGTCCGCTTGAGCTCGACCTCGAGGACGAGCTGGTCGCCGGGCACCACCATCCGCGAGAAGCGCGCCTCGTCCACCTTGACCAGGTAGTACTCCTTGTCCTCGGTGCGCGGCGGTTCGGAGAGCTGGGTCAGGAGGCCGCCGGCCTGGGCGAGCGCCTCGATGACCAGGACGCCCGGCATGATGGGGTTGCTCGGGAAGTGGCCCTCGAAGAAGGGCTCGTTGACGGTGACGTTCTTGATCGCGCGCAGGCGCTTGCCCGGCTCGACCTCGACGACGCGGTCCACGAGCAGGAACGGGTAGCGGTGCGGCAGCATCTGCTTGATGCGCTGCACGTCGAGCGGCAGGTCGATGGGCGGCAGGTCGTGGGTGGTCATTCGGTGTCCTTGCTGGCTGCCTTGACGCGGCGGGCGAGCGTGTCGAGTTGCTTGAAACGCGCGGCGTTGCGGCGCCAGCTGCGGTTGTCCTGGATCGGCGTGCCCGAGGAATACTCGCCCGGTTCGCGGATCGAGTGCGTCACCAGGCTCATCGAGGTGATGGTGACGCGGTCGGCCAGCTCGAGATGGCCGAGCACCCCGGCGCCGCCGCCGATGAGGCAGTAGCGGCCGATGGTGGCCGAGCCCGCGACGGCCGAGCAACCGGCCATGGCGGTGTGCGCGCCGATGCGCACGTTGTGCGCGATCTGGATCTGGTTGTCGAGGCGGACGTCCTCGCCGAGCACGGTGTCGTCCATCGCGCCGCGGTCGATGGTGGTGTTGGCGCCGATCTCGCAGTCGTCGCCGACCGTCACGCCACCCAGTTGCGGCACCTTGAGCCAGCGCCCCTGCTCCATGGCCAGGCCGAAACCATCGGCACCGAGCACCGCGCCCGGATGGACGAGCACGCGCGCGCCCAGGCGCACCCGCGTCACCAGGGTGACGCGCGCGACCAGGCGGCTCTCCGGCCCCACCACGCAGTCCTCCCCGATCACGCAGCCGGGGCCGACGTAGGCGCCCGCGTGCACGACGCTGCGCGCGCCGATGCTGACGAAGGGGCCGATCTCCGCGCCCGGGTCCACCGTCGCGTCCGCCGCGACCACGCTGGAAGGATGGATGCCCGGCTGCAGCGCCGGCGTCGGGTCGAACAGCGCGGCGATGCGCGCGAAGGTCGCGTACGGGTCGCGCGCCACCAGGCATGGCACGGGACAGGCCTCCGCGTCGGCCTCGCGCAGCACCACGGCCTCCGCGCCGGTGCGCTCGAGGTCGCTGCGGTACCTGGGATTGGCGAGGAAGGCGAGCTGTCCCGCGGCCGCGCGCGCGAGCGTGGCGACGCCGTGGATGCGCGTGGACGCATCGCCACGCACGTCCACGCCGAAGCGCTCGGCGAGTTCGCCGAGCGTATGGCCGTCGTTGCTGCCGCGGGCCGGCGTCCCCATGCCGCCCCCGCTCAGAACTGGGTCCCGAAGGTGAACTGCAGGCGCTCGACGTCGTCCCCGTCCTGCTTCTTGATCGGCATCGCGTAGCTGATCGAGATCGGGCCGATCGGCGCGCGCCACTGCAGCGCGAGGCCGGCCGAGGCGCGAAGCTCGCCGGCGTCGAAGTCGTCCGTGCCCGCGTACACGTTGCCCGCGTCGACGAAGGCCGAGACGCGCGCGGCAGGGGTGTCGAGCAGACGCGGGAAGTAGAACTCCAGCGAGCCCACCGTCTTCAGCGAGCCGCCGAGCGGCTGCCGGAAGCCGGGCGAGTTCGACGCATAGGCGACCGGACCCAGGGTGTTGTCGCGGAAGCCGCGCACCGAGTTCACGCCGCCGGCGTAGAAGTTCTCGAAGAACGGCAGGCCGCTGGCGGTGATGGTCACCGTGCACTCGTCCTGGCCTTCCGGGCAGTCCGGGCGCGGACCCGTGACGGTCCGGCTGAAGTCGCTGCCGTAGGAATCGCCGTAGCCGAGGTCCGCGCGGGTCTGCATCACCAGCCACGACGCCAGCGGCCAGTAGCGCGAGTAGGTGTAGTTGAGCTTGTAGTACTCGACCGTCGAGCCCGGGAGGTTCACCTGCGCGCTGATGCGCTGCACCGTGCCGCGGGTGGGCTGGAAGAAGTCGTTGCGCGAGTCGCGCGCCCAGGCCAGCTCGATGTTCCAGGACTTGAAGGTGCGGTTGCCGACCGCGTCGATGTAGTCGACGATCGACTGCGGCGTCAGGCCCGGCCAGGCGAAGATCTCGTTGCTCTCGACGCCGAAGTTCGCCGCGACGGTGTCGGTCTCGGTGATCGGCAGGCCGAACAGCAGGCGTCCGGCCATGGCGGTGGACGAGAACTGCGCCACGTTGAAGTTCGACTGGTCGAACTCGCGGTAGAACACGTTGTAGCCGAGCGAGACGCCGTCGTCGGTGAAGTAGGGGTCGAGGTAGGTGAAGTCGTAGCGCTGCAGGTAGTCGTTGCGCTGCGCGGCGATCGAGAACTGGTTGCCCGTGCCCAGGAAGTTGCTCTGCGAGAGCTGCACCTGGGTGATGAGGCCCGACAGCTGCGAGTAGCCGAGGCCGAACACGAAGCTGCCGGAGGTGGTCTCGCGGACAGAGACGACCACGTCCACCTGGTCCGGCGAGCCCTCGACCTGCGGCGTCTCGATGTTGACGCTGCCGGACTCGAAGAAGCCCAGGCGCTGCAGGCGGATCTTCGAGCGGTCGATCGCCGCCTGCGAGTACCAGGCGCCCTCGAACTGGCGCATCTCGCGGCGCAGCACCTCGTCGGACGTACGCTCGTTGCCCTTGAACTCGATGCGGCGCACGTACACGCGCGGACCCGGCTGGACGTTGAAGTTGATCGCGACGGTGCGCGCCTCGCGGTCGATCTCCGGGATCGGGTGCACCTCGGCGAAGGCGTAGCCGACGTTGGCCAGGACGGAGACGATGCGGTCGGAGGTGACCTCGAGCAGGCGGCGCGAGAAGCGCTGTTCGGGCGCGACCAGGACCAGGCGCTCGATGTCCTCCTGCGGCAGCACGGTGTCGCCGGTGACGCGCACGTCGGAGATCGTGTAGACCTCGCCCTCGGTCATGTTGGCGACCAGGAACATGTCGCTCTTGTCGGGGCTGATCGAGACCTGGGTGGAGTCGACGCTGAAGTCGACGTAGCCGCGGTCGAGGTAGAAGCTGTCGAGCTTCTCCAGGTCGCCGGACAGTTTCTCCATCGAGTACTGGTCGTCGCGGCGGTACCACGACAGCCAGTTGCTGGTGTTGGACTCCCAGCTGGCGCGGATGTCCTCGTCGGAGAACGTCTCGTTGCCGACCAGGTTGATGTGCCGGATCTTCGCCGCCTTGCCTTCGGCGATGGTGATGGCGATGTCGACGCGGTTGCGGTCGAGCTCGGTCACCTGCGGCGTGATGGCGACGCTGTACTTGCCGCGGTTGTTGTACTGCCGGGTCAGCTCCTGGGTGACGCGCTCGAGCGCGAGCCGGTTGAAGGTCTCGCCCTCGGCCAGGCCGATGTCGCGCAGGCCGCGCTGGAGGTCCTCGGTCTTGATGTCCCTGTTGCCGCTGAGCGTGATCTGGTTGATCGCCGGGCGTTCGCGCACGTTGACCACCAGGATGTCGCCCTGCCGCTCGAGGGTCACGTCCTCGAAGAAACCGGTGCGGAACAGGGCGCGGATGGCGTCGGCCGCTCGGGTGGAGTCGAGGGTGTCCCCGCGCTCGACCGGCAGGTAGGTGAAGACCGTACCCGCCGAGATGCGCTGGAGTCCGTCGACGCGGATGTCGGACACCGTGAACGGTGCGATCGCCTGCTGGGCGGTGACCGGGGCACAGACCGCGGCGGCGAGGGCGGCGGCGAGCAGGCGGCGTTTGACGGTTCGCTTCATGTCACGTCCGGTTGGGCGGTGGCGCACGGCGCGCACCCGCGATGATGCAGTGGCGGGGGGAACAAGGGTGGGAGAGAGGATGGCATCCGGCGGTCGTGCTGCGCGAGCGGTCAGGACACCAGGCGCAGGATGTCGTTGTAGAAGGCCAATCCCATCAGTCCGGCGAGCAGGGCGAGCCCCAGGTACTGGCCCGCGATGACGGCGCGATCGCTCAGCGGACTGCCCTTGATCAGCTCGATAAGGTAATACAGCAGGTGTCCACCGTCCAAGACGGGAATCGGCAGCAGGTTCATGATGGCCAGGCTGAGCGACAGCAGGGCCAGGAAGTTCAGGAACCAGGCGACGCCGAGCTGGGCCGAGCTGTTGGCGTACTGGGCGATGGAGATCGGTCCGGACAGGTTCTGCAGCGAGGCGCGCCCGTCGAGCATGCGCCCCAGCATCGCGAAGGTCTCGCGGGTCAGGCGCCAGGACTCCGAGAAGGCCGCGGGGACGGCGCCGAGGACGCCGTGGCGCAGGGTGGTGTCGTATTCCGCCTCGCCGCGGGGCGGCTCGATGCCCAGGACCCAGCGCGGGGCGCCCTCGTCGCCCTCGTGCCAGGCGGGCGTCAGCGCGAGGGCGAGACGCCGGCCGTCGCGCTCGATCTCGACGTCGAGGGCGCGGCCCTCGGTCGCCTGCGCCTGGACCGCCGTGCCGACCTGGTCCCAGGAGCCGATCGCGGTCCCGCCGATGCGCAGGATGCGGTCGCCCGCCACGAGGCCCGCCCGCTCGGCAGGGCTGCCCTCGCGGATGGCGCCGGCGGTGGCCGGGAGCAGGAACTGCTTGCGGACCAGGCCGACCTCGCGGAGCAGGTGACGCTCCTGGACGTCGCTGCCGATGCGGTCCAGGGGAAGCTGGCGGGTGCGCACCTGGCCGGCGGCGTCCTCGACCTCCACCTCCACCTGCCGGCGGTCCATGGCCGCGGTCACCAGCGCGAGGCCGGCGTCGGACCAGGTCGGCACGGGCTTGCCGTCGATGCGCAGCAGCCGGTCGTCGCGCTGGAAGCCGGCCTCGGCGGCGACGCCCTCGACGTGGCCGACGATGGGCAGGTAGTCCGGCTTGCCCAGGGTGAACATGAGCCAGAGCAGGGCGAGGCACAGCAGCAGGTTGGCGGCGGGCCCGGCCGCGACGATGGCGATGCGCTGCCAGACCGACTTGCGGTTGAAGGCCTCGTCGCGCTGCGCGTCCGGGACGTCGCCCTCGCGCTCGTCGAGCATGCGCACGTAGCCGCCCAGTGGCAGGGCCGCGATCACGTACTCGGTGCCATCCCGGCCCACGCGGCGCCACAGGGGCTTGCCGAAGCCGATGGAGAAGCGCAGCACGCGGACGCCGCAGCGGCGGGCGACCCAGTAGTGGCCGAACTCGTGGAAGGTGATCAGCACGCCGAGGCTGACGATGAGCCACCAGATGGAGCCGAAGAAGGTGTCCATGCTCAACCGAGGGTGGGGATCAGGGCCGCCGCGCGGCTGCGCGCGCGGGCATCGGCATCGAGGAGTGCCTCGAGATCGGTGTGCGGGGCGTCGTGGAGATCATCGAGCACCGCCGCGATCAGGTCAGGGATGTCAAGGAAACGCAAACGGCGCTGAAGAAAGGCTGAAACCGCCACTTCGTTGGCGGCGTTGAGCACCGCCGCCGCGGCGCCGCCGGCGCCCAGCGCCTGGAACGCCAGCCGCAGGCACGGGAAGGCGTCCATGTCCGGCGCCTCGAAGTCCAGCCGCGCCAGGGCCGCGAGATCCAGCGGCGCCACGCCGGTCTCCACCCGCTGCGGCCAGGCGAGCGCACAGGCGATGGCGGTGCGCATGTCCGGCGCGCCGAGCTGGGCGAGCACCGAGCCGTCCACGTAGTCCACCAGGGAGTGGACCACGCTCTGCGGATGCACCACGACCTCGATGCGCTCCGGCGGCATGCCGAACAGCCAGTGCGCCTCGATGACCTCGAGGCCCTTGTTCATCATGCTCGCGGAGTCCACCGAGATCTTCCGACCCATGGACCAGTTCGGATGCGCGCAGGCCTGCTCGGGGGTCACCGTGGCCAGCTCGGCGCGGCTGCGGCCGCGGAACGGGCCGCCTGAGGCGGTCAGCAGCAGCCGGCGCACGCCGCCGCGCGGGTCGTCGGCCGCGTGCGGCAGGCACTGGAAGATCGCGCTGTGCTCGGAGTCGACCGGGATCAGGCTGCCGCTGCCGCGCGCAACCGCCTCGATCAGGAGCGCGCCGGCGAGGACCACCGATTCCTTGTTGGCCAGCAGCAGGCGCTTGCCGGCCCGGGCGGCGGCGAGCGTCGAGGCGACGCCGGCCGCGCCGACGATGGCGGCGATGACCGTGTCGACCTCGTCCGAGGCGGCCAGCGCGCCCAGCGCGTCCGGCCCGGCATGCGGGACGGTGGCCAGGCCGGCCGCCCGCAGGCCCTCGGCGAGTTCCCCGAAGCGGGCCGGATCGGCCACGACGGCGTGCCGCGGGCGGAAGCGTGCGCACAGCGCGACGAGGGCGTCGACCTGGGCGTTCGCCGAGAGGACGGTCGCCTGGAAGCGGTCCGGGTGCCGCGCGATCACGTCCAGGGAGGACGTGCCGATGGAGCCGGTTGCGCCCAGCACCGCGACGCGCTGCACGTTCACAGGCCCAGCAGTCCCTTCAGCACGACGAACACCGGCAGCGCTGCGAGGATGCCGTCGATGCGGTCGAGGATGCCGCCATGGCCGGGCAGGATGGAGCCGGAGTCCTTGATGCCGCTGTGGCGCTTGATGAGGCTCTCGAAGAGGTCGCCCACCACCGAGAACGCCCCGGCGACCGCGGCGAGCAGGGCGAGGAGGAGGTAGGAGGTCTCGATGCCGAGGATCATCGCGAAGGCCAGCGCGATCAGGATGCAGCCGGCGAGCCCGCCCCAGACTCCGGCCCAGGTCTTGCCGGGGCTGATGCGCGGCGCGAGCTTGCGGCGGCCGAGGAAACGGCCGGCGAAGTAGGCCGCCGAGTCGGCGGCCCAGATCGAGGCCAGCGCGACCAGCGCCCAGCGCGGCGACTCGCTGTGCAGGAGTGCGAGCGCGCACCAGGCCGGGATGACGCACAGGCTGCCGGCGCCCAGCTTCAGCATGCGCGCCCAGGTGGTGTCGCGGGACGCGAAGTCGAAGCGCAGCAGCCACACGAAGGCCAGGACCCACCAGAGCGCGCCGAGCAGGGTCGCCATCGTGAGCAGGGCGGTGTTGCCGCGCGAGGCCCAGGCGATGGCCGCGATCACCGCGGCGTTGGCCAGGACCAGCACGCCGCGCGCGACCGGCTCCGCGACGTCCGCCAGGCGGGTGTACTCCCACAGGCCGAACAGGAACACCGCGGCCACCAGCGCGACGAACCAGGCGGTGGGCAGCAGCAGGACCGCGCAGATCGCCAGGGGCGCCAGCAGCAGGGCGGTGATCACGCGGGTTCGCATCAGGGAGAGGTCCTCGGGAAACGGGAAGGGCATCGGCGGCCGGAGCACCGGGCGGCGGCGCTCACGTGACCGCCCCGGCCACCTGCGCGCCGGTGAGGCCGAACCGGCGCTCGCGCGCAGCGTACTCGTTCATCGCCCGGCGGAGTTCGTCCTCGCCCAGGTCCGGCCACAGCGTCTCGGTGAACCAGAGTTCGGTATAGGCGAACTGCCACAGCAGGAAGTTGCTGATCCGCATGTCGCCGCCGGTACGGATGAAGAGGTCGGGTTCCGGGAGGTCGGCCAGCGCGACGCACGCGCCGAAGGCGGCCTCGTCGATGCCCTCGGGGGCGAGTTCGCCCGCGGCCACCCGCGCCGCCAGCCTGCGGCAGGCCTGCACGATGTCCCAGCGGCCGCCGTAGCCGGCGGCGATGGTGAGGTCGAGTGCGCGGTTGCCCGCGGTCAGCCGCTCGGCGGCGTCCATCCGCACCAGGATGGCGGGCGGGAATCCGTCGCGGTCGCCGATGAAGCGCAGGCGCACGCCGCGGCGGTGCAGCTCGTCCACTTCGCGCTCCAGCGCGGCGAGGAACAGGCGCATCAGAGCGCTCACCTCGTCCGGCGGCCGGTTCCAGTTCTCGCTCGAGAAGGCGAACAGCGTCAGCGCGGCGATGCCCTCGCGCAGGCAGAAGTCGATGCAGAGGTTCACCGTGCGGGCGCCGGCGCGATGGCCGACGGCGCGCGGCCGGCGGCGGCGTTCGGCCCAGCGGCCGTTGCCGTCCATCACGATGGCGACGTGGCGGGGCAGCTTGCGCGACGTGTCGGGGATTGCGGTCATTCCGGAGCGGCGGGTAGCGCGGCGGGCCTCGCCGGTGGCGACCGGTTCCGGCGGACGGAGAGGGGCGGGCGCCGCCCCCGGGGGCGGCGCGGCCGGATCACATCGCGAGGAGCTCCTGCTCCTTGGTCTTGACCACTTCGTCGATCTCCTTGACGTAGCGGTCGGTCAGCTTCTGCACCTCTTCTTCGAAGCGGCGCTGGTCGTCCTCGGTGATCGCCTTGTCCTTCAGCAGGTCCTTGCCCTGCTGGATGGCGTCGCGGCGGATGTTGCGCACCGCGACCTTGGCGTCCTCGCCGTCGGCGGCGACGCGCTTGCCGAGCTCGCGGCGGCGCTCCTCGGTGAGCGGCGGGATGTTGATGCGGATCGTGGTGCCGGCCGTGTTCGGGGTGAGGCCGAGGTCGGAGGCGAGGATCGCCTTCTCGACCGCCGCGACCATGGGCTTCTCCCACGGCGTGATCGTGAGCGAGCGGGCGTCGCTCACCGAGACGTTGGCGACCTGGGACAGCGGCACCTCGGAGCCGTAGTAGTTCACCTTGAGGTGGTCGACCAGGGCGCTGGTGGCGCGACCGGTGCGCAGCTTGGTCAGCTCGTGCTGCAGCGCCTCGACGCTCTTGGTCATGCGCTGGCTGGCGTCTTTCTTGATGTCGTCGAGCATCGTGCACTCCGCGTCGGGAAGGTGGAAAAGTCAGCAGGCGATTATAGGCCGCTCCCGCCGGTCCCGCCGCAGGCGGACGGGCGGGGCGGGGACGGCTCAGGCCGCGGCGTGCACCAGGGTGCCGATGGCCTGGCCCTTGAGGATGCGCATGAGGTCGCCCGGGCGGGTCATGTCGTAGATGCGCAGCGGCATCCCGTAGTCGCGGCACAGCGCGATGGCGGCGGTGTCCATCACCTGCAGGTTGCGCGCGATGACCTCGTCGTAGGAGAGCTTCTCGTAGCGTCGTGCGTCCTTCTTCTTCTTCGGGTCGGCGTCGTAGACGCCGTCGACCTTGGTGGCCTTCAGAAGCAGGTCCGCGCCGATCTCGACCGCGCGCAGCGCGGCGGCCGAGTCGGTGGTGAAGAAGGGGTTGCCGGTGCCCGCGGCGAACAGGACCACCCGGCCCTTCTCGAGGTGGCGCACGACGCGGCGGCGGATGAAGTCCTCGCAGACCTCGTTGATCTTGATGGCGCTGGTGGTGCGCACCTGGGCGCCGAGCTTCTCCAGCGCGTCCTGCATGGCCAGCGCGTTGATGACCGTGGCCAGCATGCCCATGTGGTCGCCGGTGACGCGGTCCATCCCGGCCTCGGCGAGGCCAGCGCCGCGGAAGATGTTGCCGCCGCCGATGACCACGCCGACCTGCACGCCGGCCTTCTGCACGTCCAGGATCTCGTTGGCGAGGCGGCCGATGACCTCCGGGTCGATGCCGTAGTCCATGCGTCCCATCAGCGCCTCGCCGGACAGCTTGAGCAGGATGCGGCGGTACTTGATGGGTTTGTCGGTCACGGCGATTGCTCCGGGCAGGCGGCGGGCTGCGCATGCGGCGCAGCCGGGAAGGCGGGAAGAGGGCCGGCGTGCGCGCGGGTCGGATCGACCCGGCGCCGGCCAGCGGCGAATTGTAGCCGCTGCGGCCGCCGAGCGGCGCCGTCGGCGCGGTCGCGGGTGGCCGGCGAAGTGTCCGCGCTCAGGCGCGGGAGGCGTCCGGCTGCTCGCCGAGCACGCGGTTGCGGCCGCTCCGCTTGGCCGCGTACAGGGCCTCGTCGGCCGCCCGCAGCAGGTCCTGCACGCTGGCGTGCTGGTCGGTGCCGCCCTGGGTCGCGAGCCCGGCCGAGGTGGTGACGTGGATCACTTCGCCGGCCGCCTCGGCCATCGGCGTGCGCGCCACGATCTCCAGCAGCCGGTTCAGCACCGCCGAGGCCGCCTCCGCCGTGGTCCCGGGCAGCACCAGCAGGAATTCCTCGCCGCCGTAGCGGGCGACGATGTCCGAGGTCCGCAGGGTGCGGGTCACCAGCCGGGCGAAGTTGCGCAGGACCTCGTCGCCGACGAGATGCCCGTAGCGGTCGTTGACGAGCTTGAAGTCGTCGAGGTCGAGGAAGGCGATGCTCAGCGGCCAGTCGTAGCGCGCGGCGGAGTCGAACTCCTTCTGCAGGACCTCCTCCAGGCGCATGCGGTTGTAGGTGCCGGTCAGCGGGTCGCGTCGCGCCTGCTCCTCGGCGGCGCGGGCGCGCTCGACGAGCCGCTCGGCGTCCTGGGCGCGCCGGTGCGACTCGTTGAGCTGGCTGAGGTTGCGCAGCACCATCAGCTCGCGCGCGTACTCCAGCAGGCTCTCGATGCGTTCCGGGTCGGCGGGGGTGCGTTCGAGCTCGAACAGCGCGCTGATCTCGGGGTAGGCCTCGCTGACCTGGGCGAGGATCTCGGCGAAGCCGCCGCGCTCGATGCCCAGGTGCTCGCGCAGTGCGTCGCCGGCGCGACGGCGCGCGGCGACCGCGTCCTCGGCCAGCCAGGCCTCGGCGACCACCGCGGCGACCGCGACGCAGGTCACGAACCGCTCGCTGCAAGGCAGGTTGCGACTCTCCTCGATGGCAAGGACCAGGTAGTCGGGAAGTCTCCAGTGCCGGGCGATGGCGCGGCCCACCTCGGCCCGGTCGGCGCCGAAACGCGCGCGTTCGAGCGCCTGGAGTTCCGCCTCGTCGCGCGCCTGGCGGCAGACCTCGGCATACAGGACGGGTTCGAGGTGTGCGAGGGCGAGCGCGCCGATGTCGCGCATCAGGCCGGCGAGCATCAGCTCCTCGCCGCGCGGCATGCGCAGGTGGGTGGCGAGCACGCGGCAGATCGTCGCGCACAGCGCGGCGCGCTGCCAGATCCGGACGAGGTCGGGCGCCATGGGCGGGCCCGGCCGATGCAGCGTCCTGCTGAGCAGGAAGCCGAGCGCGAGGGTCAGCGCGCCGTTGAGGCCGAGCAGGGTGAGCGCCTGGCGCAGGTTCTCGACGCGGCGCTGCGTCGCGTAGAGCGGGGAGTTGGCGGTCCGCATGATCTTGGCCGCCAGGGCGGGATCCCGCAGCAGCAGGTTCGCCACGTCGGCAAGCTCGACGTTGGGATCCTCGGCGAGGGCCACCACGCGCAGGGCCACGCCGGACGGCGTCGGCAGGTTGCGCGTGTGCAGCAGGCGTGCTGCAAGCTCAGGATGCATCGATGGTCCCGGCAAGGTCAGGGCGGGGCGCGGAGTCCCCTCGGCGATATCGGCGGTGGCACCCGCGCCCTCGAGTCCCCCGGGCGCGGCGCCTGCGAAGCGTCGCAGAAACGAAACGGCCGCGGAAGTCCGCGGCCGTTTCGTTGCAGGAGGCGCTGGAGCGCGGCCTCAGGCGAGGCCGGCCTGCTTCATCACCTCGGCGGCGAAGTCGTCCTGCTGCTTCTCGATGCCCTCGCCGACGGCCAGGCGATTGAAGCCGACGATCTCGGCGCCGGCCTTGCGCAGCGCCTCGCCGACGGTGACGTCGGTGTCGAGCGCGTAGGCCTGGCCGGTGAGGGTGATCTCGGAGACGATCTTGTTGACCTTGCCGGAGATGATCTTCTCCAGGATCTCGGCCGGCTTGGCGCGGTCCTTGTCGGTCATCTGCCCGAGCGCGATCTCCTTCTCCTTCGCCAGGAACTCGGCCGGCACGTCCTCGGGGCGCGCGTAGGCGGGGTTCATCGCGGCCACGTGCATGGCCACGCCGCGGGCGATCTCGGCGTCGCCGCCCTTGAGCTCGACCAGCACGCCGATGCGGCCGCCGTGCACGTAGGCGCCGACGGTGTCGGCGCTGTCGACGCGGACCAGGCGACGGACCTGCACGTTCTCGCCGACCTTCGCCACCAGGGCGGAGCGGCTCTCCTCGACGGTGCCGTCGGCCAGGGCGACGCTCTTGAGCGCCTCGGCGTCGGCGGCGCCGCTCTTCAGGGCGGCCTCGGCGACGGCGCGCGCGAAGGTGACGAAGTTCTCGTCCTTGGCGACGAAGTCGGTCTCGGAGTTGATCTCGACCAGCACGGCCTTGCCGCCGTCCTGCGCCAGGACCACGAGGCCCTCGGCGGCCACGCGGCCGGCCTTCTTGTCGGCCTTGGCGAGGCCGGTCTTGCGCAGGTGCTCCATCGCGGCCTCGATGTCACCGCCGTTCTCGGTGAGGGCCTTCTTGCATTCCATCATGCCGGCGCCGGAACGCTCGCGCAGTTCCTTGACCAGGCTGGCAGTGATTTCCATGGATTACCTCGATGTCTGGATGATTCTTCGCACGGCGCCCCGCGCGGGGCGTCGTGCCGGGCGTGCGCTGCGGCGCACGACGGATGAAAGGCGGGGCGGCAGGCGCCGCGGACATGCTGCCCGCGGCATCCTGCACCGGCGTTACTCGGCGCCGGCCTCGGCCTTGGCGCCGCGCTTGGCGGGCGCACGGCGGGCACCCTTGTCGTCCTGGCCCTCGGCGTCGACCTCGACGAACTCGTCGTCGACGTTGCCGGTGATCGGCGAGGCGGCCTTGCCCTCGAGCACGGCATCGGCCGCGGCGCGGGCGTACAGCTGCACGGCGCGGATGGCGTCGTCGTTGCCCGGGATGGCGTAGTCGACCAGGCTCGGGTCGTAGTTGGTGTCGACCACCGCGACGACCGGGATGCCGAGCTTGCGGGCTTCCTGGACGGCGATGTTCTCGTGGCCGATGTCGATCACGAACAGGGCGTCGGGCAGGCGCGCCATGTCCTTGATGCCGCCCAGCGAGTTCTCGAGCTTGTCGCGCTCGCGGCGACGCTGCATGACCTCGTGCTTGACCAGCTTCTCGAAGGTGCCGTCGGTCTCGGCGGCCTCGAGTTCCTTCAGGCGCGCGACCGACTGCTTGACGGTGCGGAAGTTGGTCAGCGTGCCGCCGAGCCAGCGCTGCGAGATGTAGGGCATGCCGGCGCGGGTCGCCTCTTCCTTGATCGCCTCGCGCGCGGAGCGCTTGGTGCCGACGAACAGGATGGTGCCCTTCTTCTGGGCCAGGCCCGAGAGGAAGTTCATCGCGTCGGCGAACAGCGGCATGGTCTGTTCGAGGTTGATGATGTGGATCTTGCCGCGGGCGCCGAAGATGTAGGGCGCCATCTTGGGGTTCCAGTAGCGCGTCTGGTGGCCGAAGTGCACGCCGGCTTCCAGCATCTGGCGCATGGTGACCTGGGTCATGGTGTCGATTCTCGCGATGGGGAGCCGGCCGCCGGCAGAGGGCGGGGAAGGGGCTCCGGGGTTGGGCCTCCCTGCGGCGTCCGTGTCCGAACCCCTCGGAAGGGGCACCCCGGTACGGGCTGTTGCCGCAGGTGTGGATTCGCCGGTGTCGCCCGGCGTGGGCGTCCGCTGCGCGCGATGGGCGCGAAGCAAAGCCGCCGGATGATAGCTACTGGCCCAAGTGCCTGCAACTCATGGATAATCCCGCGCCATGGCCATCACCCTGAAATCTCCCGCCGACATCGAAAAGATGCGCGTCGCCGGCCGCCTGGCCGCCGAGGTGCTCGACATGATCGGCGAACACGTACGCCCCGGCGTGACCACCGAGGAACTGGACCGCATCTGCCACGACCACATCGTGAACGTGCAGGGCGCGATTCCCGCCAACGTCGGCTACAAGGGCTACACCAAGACCCTGTGCACGTCGGTCAACAACGTGATCTGCCACGGGATCCCGAGCGAGTCCAAGGTCCTGCGCGACGGCGACATCCTCAACATCGACGTCACCGTCATCAAGGACGGCTGGCACGGGGACACCTCGCGCATGTACTACGTGGGCGAGCCGTCGGTCATGGCGCGGCGCCTGGTCGAGGTCACCTACGAGGCCATGTGGCGCGGCATCCGCGCCGTGCGCCCGGGCGCCACCCTCGGCGACGTGGGGCACGCCATCCAGAGCTACGCCGAGAGCGAGCGCTTCTCCGTGGTGCGCGAGTACTGCGGGCACGGCATCGGCAAGGTCTACCACGACGAACCCCAGGTCGTTCACTACGGCCGCCCCGGTACCGGGCTGGAGCTGAAGCCGGGCATGACCTTCACCATCGAGCCGATGATCAACGAGGGCACCCGCTTCACGCGCGTGCTGCCCGACGGCTGGACGGTGGTCACCAAGGACCGCAAGCTCTCGGCGCAGTGGGAGCACACGGTCGTTGTGACCGAGGACGGGGTCGAGGTGCTCACCCTCGGCGCCGGGCATCCCGGCCGCCTGTGACCGCCGCGCCTGCCGCCGCGGCCGATGGCGAGGCCGCGCGGCTGGCGGCCCTCGACGACGACGGCGCCTGGCGCGAGGCCGCGCGGGCCCTGCTGGCCGGGGCGGACGCGACCCTCGTCGCGCGCTTCGAGGCACGCGAGGACATCGACGCCCTGCTGGCCGCGCGCGCCGAGGCGGTCGACAGCGTGGTGCGATCCGCCTGGCTGCGCTGCATTCCGGCGCAGGCTCCGGTACACCTGCTGGCGACCGGCGGCTACGGCCGCGGCGAGCTCTTCCCGCACTCCGACGTCGACCTGCTGGTCCTCGCCGACGGCGGCAGCCAGCAGGCCTGCGAGGCGGGGCTGGCGCGCTTCTTCGCCCAGCTCTGGGACGCCGGCCTGGCGGCGGGGCATGCGGTGCGTTCGCTGGCGCAGTGCGCCGAGGTGGCCGCCGGGGACGTGACCGTCGCCACGGCGCTGCTGGAGACGCGCCTGCTCGCCGGCGATCCGGGCAGCCTGGAGGCGCTCGCCGCGGCCATCGCCCCCGACCGGATCTGGCCGCCGCGCGCCTTCTTCCTCGCCAAGCGCGAAGAGCAGCGGGCGCGGCACGCGCGCTTCGACGACACCGCCTACAACCTCGAACCCAATCTCAAGGACGGTCCCGGCGGCCTGCGCGACCTGCAGACCCTGCTGTGGATGGCGCGGCGCATCGCCGGGGTCGAGCGCCTCGGCGCCCTGGTGCCGCTGGGCGGGCTGGGCAACGACGAACTGGCGACCCTGCGCCGCGAGCGGCGCGCGCTGTCGCGCCTGCGCTTCGGCCTGCATCTGGTCGCGGGCCGCCGCGAGGAGCGCCTGCTGTTCGACTACCAGAAGCCGCTGGCGGCCCGCTTCGGCCTGGTCGATGCCGGCCGCGACAACCTCGCCGTCGAGCAGCTCATGCAGGCCTTCTTCCGCAGCGCGGCGACCGTGCTGCGGCTCAACGACCGCCTGCTGCAGCGCTTCGAGGAGCAGCTCGAGGGGCCCGCGGAGGAGACCGCGCTGGAGGATGGCTTCGCGGCGCAGCGCGGCTATCTGGTCGCCCGGGACCCCGGCCGGCTCGCGCGCGATCCGGCGCTGGTGATGCGCCTGTTCGCGGTGTGGGCGGCGCATCCCGGGCTGCGCGGTCTGCACAGCCACACCGCGCGCGTGCTCGCGGAGGCGCTGCCGGACCTGCCGGCCTACACCGAGGCCGGGCCGGCGGTGCGCGAGGCCTTCATGGCCCTGCTGCGCGGGCCTGCGGCGGTCGCGACGCTCGCGCGCATGGCGCGCACCGGCGTGCTCGGGCGCTACCTGCCGGCGTTCGGGCAGGTGTCGGGGCGCATGCAGTACGACCTCTTCCACGTCTACACGGTCGACCAGCACACGCTGGCCGTGCTGCGCAACGTCGACGGCTTCGGCCGCGCCGAGCGCGATCCGCGCTTCGCCTTCGCGCAGGAGGTGCGCGCGCAGCTGCGCGCGCCCGAGCTGCTGCTGCTGGCGGTGCTCTTCCACGACATCGCCAAGGGCCGCGGCGGCGACCACTCCGAACTCGGCGCCGACGACGCGCGCGCCTTCTGCCGCGCGCACGGCCTTTCCGCCGGCGACACCGAGCTCGTCGCCTGGCTGGTGCTCAAGCATCTGCTGATGTCGGTCACCGCGCAGAAGCAGGACATCTCCGATCCGGGCGTGGTGGCGCGCTTCGCCACGGAGATCGCCGACCGCGAGCGGCTCGACTACCTCTACCTGCTGACCCTGGCCGACATCGCCGGCACCAGCCCCAAGCTCTGGAACGCCTGGAAGGACCGGCTGCTGGCCGACCTCTACTCCTCGACCCGGCTGGCGCTGCGGCGCGGCCTGGAGAACCCGGTCGGCGCGGAGGAGCGCATCGCGCAGACGCGCCAGGCCGCGCGCGAGCGCCTGCACGCCGAGGGCGTCGATCCGGCGCGGGTCGAGGCGGTGTGGAGCGAGTTCCCCGAGGAGATGTTCCTGCGCTGGCGCGCGGACGAGATCGCCTGGCAGACCCGCGGCATCATCCAGGCGCCGGGCGACCGGCCGCTGGCCCTGGCGCGTCCCCATCGCCCGGGCGAGGGCCTGCGCGCGAGCGCGCTGGAGGTGTTCGTGCACACGCCCGATCGCGACGGCCTGTTCGCGGCGCTGGTGGCGACCCTGGACCGCCTCGGCCTGAACATCGTGCAGGCGCGCGTGCTGACCTCGCGCGACGGCATGAGCCTCGACGGTTTCCGCGTGCTGGTGCCGGAAGGGCGTGAGATCGCGCCCGAGGACGTCGCGCGCACGCTCACCGGCGCGCTGCTGCGTCCGCTCGACCAGGCGCGGCCCTCCCGGCGGAGCACGCCGCGCCAGCTGCGGCATTTCAGGGTGCCGGCGCAGATCGAGTTCTCGCCCTCGCGCACGTCCGGCCGCACGCTGCTGAGCCTGGTGTGCACCGACAGGCCCGGCCTGCTCGCCGACGTCACCCAGGTGCTGCGCGCGCACCGGCTCCGCGTCCACGACGCCCGCATCGCGACCTTCGGGGAACGCGTCGAGGACATCTTCCAGATCACCGACGAGCGCGATCGCGCGTTCGGCGACCCCGCGCTGCAGCAGGCGCTGCGGGAGGCGCTCGCCGCCCGCGTCCCCGGCGACAGCTGATTCGTTTCACGTCCAGCGGCGGCCCGGCCGCCGCACCAGCAGGAGAACCCGATGCCCAACACGCCCGCCAACCCCGCCGTCCTCGCCCAGCCGGGCGTCGACGAACTCAAGGCCGTCATCGAGGGCGCCTGGGAGCGCCGCGCGGCGCTGACCGCCGCCGAGATCGAAGGCTCGACCCGCCCCGCGGTGGAGCGGGCGATCGAGGGGCTGGAGCAGGGCGTGTTCCGGGTCGCCCAGCCCGACCGCGGTGGCTGGGTGGTCAACGAGTGGCTGAAGAAGGCCGTGCTGCTGTACTTCCGGATCAGCGACAACCAGGTGGTCGAGGCAGAGCCGCAGAACTTCTGGGACAAGGTGCCGCTGCGCTTCGCCGGCGCCGACGAGGCCGCCTTCCGCGAGGCCGGCGCGCGCGTGGTGCCCGGCGCGCTCGTGCGACGCGGTGCGCACATCGGCGCGGACGCGGTGCTGATGCCGTCCTACGTCAACATCGGCGCCTGGGTCGGCTCCGGCACCATGGTGGACACCTGGGCGACGGTGGGCTCCTGCGCGCAGATCGGCCGCAACTGCCACATCTCCGGCGGCGCCGGGATCGGCGGCGTGCTGGAGCCGCTGCAGGCCGCGCCGACCATCATCGAAGACGACTGCTTCATCGGCGCGCGCTCGGAAGTGGTCGAGGGCGTGATCGTGGAGAAGGGCAGCGTCATCGGCATGGGCGTCTTCCTCGGGCAGTCCACGCGCATCTACGACCGCGCCACCGGCGAGATCAGCTACGGCCGCATCCCCGCGGGCAGCGTGGTCGTCTCCGGCTCGCTGCCGGCACCCGACGGCAGCCACTCGCTCTACTGCGCCGTCATCGTCAAGAAGGTGGACGCCAGGACCCGCGGCAAGACCTCGATCAACGAGCTGCTGCGCGCCTGAGCGGGAGACGCCCATGACCACCACGCTCTACGGCCTCGACAACTGCGACACCTGCCGCAAGGCGCGGAACTGGCTGAAGCGGTTCGACATCCCGCACACCTTCGTCGACTACCGCGCGGAGCGGCCGGCGCCGGACCTGCTCAAGACCTGGGCGCACCAGCTCGGCGGCTGGGAAAAGCTGGTCAACCGCAGCAGCCCGACCTGGCGCAACCTCCCCGAGGCGCGCAAGGCCGCCGCCAGCGATCCGGAGTGGACCCTGCTGATCCGCGAGCACCCGACCCTGGTGCGACGCCCCGTCACCGTCACCGCCGACGGCGCGGTGAGCGTGGGCTTCAGCGACAAGGCGTACAAGGAGAGGTTCGGCGGGGGGAAGGGGTAGGGCTCAGGGCGCGGGGCACAGGGCGGATCAGGTCGTTGGTCCGAACCCAGGCCCCAGGCCCCAAGCCCCAAGCCCCAAGCCCCAAAGCAGGCCCAACCTCGACACCGTCCTGACCCGTCCCGTGCTGCAGTCGGCGTACCCCATCCGGAGAACCGCCATGAAGCAGCTTCTTTCCGCGGGTCTGGCGCTCGCGTTCGTGTCCGCGCCGGCGCTGGCGCAGCAGCAGGAACTGCCGAGCAGCATGCAGGCCGCGCAGCTCCAGTTCGAGGAGATGGACGTCAACAACGACGGCATGCTGTCGATGCGCGAGGTGGGCACCGACAGCGCGCTCGCGCGCGATTTCATGACCTACGACACGGACGGCGACGGGCAGATCTCCGAGATCGAGTTCGACGCCTACCTGCGTGCGCAGGAGCAGGCCGCCGACGACGAGTTCTGAGCGCCCGCCTCGTCCACCCGCGGCGATGCCGCGTCCGCAAGGGCGCGGCATCGTCGCATCCGGCGTCCGTCGGGCCCTGTGGTGGAAGGCGCGGTAGCATGCGCGCCCGCATCCACGCAGCGCCCGACCATGTCCGACGTCCTCGACCTCGCCCGCAGCCTCATCGCCCGTGCCTCGGTGACGCCCGAGGACGCCGGCTGCCAGGACGCGATCGCGGAGCGGCTCGCCGCCTGCGGCTTCCGCATCGAGCGGCTGGACGCGGGCGAGGTGCGGAACCTGTGGGCGACGCACGGCGAGGGTGGCCCTGTGCTGGTCTTCCTCGGCCATACCGACGTGGTGCCGCCGGGCCCGGAGGCGGACTGGCGCAGCCCGCCCTTCGTCCCCGAGATCCGCGACGGCGCGCTCCACGGCCGCGGCGCGGCCGACATGAAGGGGAGCGTCGCCGCCTTCGTGATCGCGCTGGAGCAGCTGGTGGCGGCGCATCCCGACCATCCGGGCACGCTCGCGCTGCTGCTCACTTCGGACGAGGAGGGCGATGCCATCGACGGCGTACGCCAGGTCGCGGCACGCTTCGCGGAGCGCGGCGAGCGCATCGACTGGTGCCTGGTCGGCGAGCCGTCCTCGAAGGACCGCCTCGGCGACGTCGTGCGCATCGGCCGCCGCGGCTCCCTCACCGCCACCGTCGTCGTGCATGGCGTGCAGGGGCACGTCGCCTATCCGGAACTGGCGGACAACCCGATCCACCGCATGCTGCCGGCCCTCCAGGAACTCGCCGCGCGCGCGTGGGACCCGCAGCCGTATCCCGATTTCCCGCCGACCAGCCTGCAGATCGCCAACATCGAAGGCGGCACCGGCGCGAGCAACGTCATTCCCGGCAGCGCCCGGGTGCAGTTCAACCTGCGCTACGCGCCGTCGTGGACGAGCGATGCGCTGATCGCGGAGATCGAGAGCGTGTTCGACCGCCACGGCCTGCGACGCGAGGTCCACTGGCACCGCTCGGGCGAGCCCTTCCACACGCCGGAGGGCGCACTGCGCGCCGCTGTGCGCGATGCCGTGCAGGCCGAGTGCGGAATCGCGCCGGACGAGAACACCGGTGGCGGAACCTCCGACGGCCGCTTCGTCGCGCCGCTCGGGGCCGAGGTGGTGGAGCTGGGCCCCCGCAACGGCAGCATCCACAAGATCGACGAGCACATCGCCCTCGACGAGCTGGAGTGCCTGCCGCGGCTCTACCGCGGCGTCGCCGAGCGGCTGCTGGGCCTGGGCGGGCGGGAGGCCCGCCCGGCGACCGGCGTGTCCCGCTAGGCGGCCGAGGCTTCCAGCAGCGTGTCGCGGGCGGCATGCGCGGCGTAGCTGCCGCGCAGCTCTCCCAGCATGCCCAGGACCTCGCGGTGCAGGGCGGCCAGCCGCGGCTGGGCGCTGCCGCGCGTCTCGTAGTAGACGACGGTGAGCCACTGCGCGATGCCGCGGACCCGCAACTGCACGGCGCCGGCCTGGGCCTTGCCGGTGGCCTGCGCGGCGACGTCCGTCCAGGGCTGGTAGGGCTGCACGTCGCTGGCACCGTGGAAGTGCGGCACCTGCAACTGGCCCGCGCGCTGCATCTCGCGGATCGCGAGGGCTGCGGCCTCGCTGCGTGCGGCCTGCGGCAGCGTGTCGATCGAGGCCCGGATCGCGCGCGCCTGGCGGCCGAGTTCGCGTGCACGGAGGAAGGTCAGGGTGTTCAGGAGCAGACTCATCTCGCCCTCGCCATCGGAAGATGTCGAACGTCGAAAGAGATCGTTCCCCTAAACGATCCGCCTGCGGCGCGCTGGCCGCGTGCGACGCGGTCGGGCCGGGTCGCGGTGCGCATTGTGGGACGGGCTTCGCCGGCTGGCAAGGCGGGGTAGGAACGGGCGGGCCGATGCGGGAGCGTGCGGCGCTCCCGCGCGTCGGCCCGTCGTGGCGCCTACCGCGGCGCCCCGGGCCGCGCCACGGGCGCCAGGCGCAGCGTGTGTTCCGGTGCGCCGGGCAGGAAGGGCGTCGGGCGGCCGGCGGCCCAGTCGGCGTGGCCGGCGCTCCAGAAGGGCGAGAGCGGATGGCCGCTCTGGCCGCCCGGCATGTGCAGGATGCCGTCGGCCTCGTGCCCGGGCGCGACCACCATGCGCTGGGACGCGCCGAAGGCCGGGCCCTGCACGCGCGGCATGTGCGCGTCGCCCGGCAGCGGCTCGCGCGGCATGCACAGCCGGTCCCGGAACGGCCCGGGCAGCGCCGGCGCCAGCGGATGGCAGATGGACGCGGTGTTGCGCTCGCCCCAGGTGCGCGCGGCGAGGTCGCCGCCGTCCTGTCCGAGTTCGGTCGCCAGCGCGTCGGCGGCGTCGGCCAGCAGCGCCTCCCAGCTGTCGAATCCCGGGGGCAGCAGGTGCGCGGGCCGCTCGCTCACCAGCGGCCACAGCGTCGCCTCGAACTGCGAGGGCCGAGGCAGCCGGAAGTCGGCGCCCAGCGCCGCCCGCGCCGGCCCCAGCAGGCCCTCCAGGACGCGGTCCATGACCTGGCCGCGGAAGCCGCGGGCGAGGCGGTAGCTGGTGGCCTCGACGTCGGCGCGGCCGGACCATTCGCGGCTGGCGGCTTCGAGCCGCTGCAGCGCAGGGGCCTCCGCGTCGGCGACCACCTCGCGCAGCAGCCGGTACCAGCGTTCGAGGAAGAGGGCGCGGTCGTCGAGCTGGATCGCGAGCAGGTCCGCCTCGGTGAAGCGCTCTTGCGCCAGCAGCGCGTCGTGGATCTGCCGCTGGCGCGCGCCGAGGTCGTAGCCGCCGTCGCCGACGACGGCGAGCAGCTCGCCGTCGACCACGCGCGCGTTCGCGGTCCAGATGCGATCGTCCCGCACCACCGGGTGCGCAGGGCGCAGGACGGCGGCGGGCGGCGGTTGCGTCGGGTCGAGCGGCGCGGTCCGCGGCAGCGGATGGCCGGCGAGCATGCGCGGCAGTCGCGGCCCCGCGAGCGTCCACAGCACGCGGCCGCCGCTGTCGCCGGCGACGAGGTTCTGCGCCGGGAGACCCATGTCCGGTGCCAGTTCCGCCAGCGCCTCCGCGTCGGGCGCGCGCGCGGCATCCAGCAGGGCGAGGCGGATGGCACCGCGTTCGTGCGCCTGCCAGTGCAGGGCGAGGCGGCGCCCGTCGTCGGTGCGTTCGAGCACCGGTCCGTAGGCGCTCTGCTCGACCTGCAGGGTGCGGGCCTCGGCGCCTGCGACCTCGATGGTCTCCTCGACGGTCTCGACCTCGGCGTCCTCCGGCAGCAGGACCCAGTCGGCCCAGTCGCCGTAGCTGTTGGTGAAGCCCCAGGCGACGTGGCCGTTGCTGCCGACGATCACGCCGGGAATGCCGGGGAGGGTGACGCCGCCGACGTCGACCTCGCCTCCGGGCGCACGCGGGTCCGGGTAGCGCAGCCGCGCGCGGAACCAGATGTTCGGCGCGCGCAGCCCGAGGTGCATGTCGTCGGCGACGATGGCGCGGCCGTCTGCGGTGAGCGCGCCGGACACCGCGAAGTTGTTGCTGCCGACCGCCGGCGCCTCGGCCGGCAGCGCGGCGCCCTGCGCTTCGAGGTGCGGCAGGCTGCGCAGGTCGAGTTCGTCCGGCCCGGGCAGGACGCTGTCGCCGCGCGCCTCGCCGATCAGCGGGGCGTCCCAACTGCTGCCCTCGGGCGCGAGCAGGCGGTACAGCGCCGGCGGGACCGCCTCGCGCAGGCGCCACAGCGCGAGCTCTCGCGCATTGGTGGCGTCCTGCAGGTCGAAGAACATGGCGTAGCCGACCAGGGCGGTGTCTTCCTGCAGCCAGGGCGAGGGCGCCCGGCGCAGCAGCAGGTAGGGCCAGGGGCGCGCGGCGAGGTCCGCCAGGCCCGCGTTCACGCCCTCGCGGTAAGCGCCGAGCTGGCTGCGCTGGGCGCCGGCGAAGGCGTCGAAGCCCTCGCGGACGCGCGCGCGCAGGCGGTGCACCCGGACCTCCTCGTCGTGCGCGAGCGCGCGCGGCCCGAACAGCGCGGCGAGCTCGCCGGCGGCGGCGCGGCGCATCAGGTCCATCTCGAAGTAGCGTTCCTGGGCGTGCACGTAGCCCAGGGCGCGCAGGGCGTCGTGCTCGCTGCCCGCGGTGATGGTGACCGTGCCCAGCGCATCGCGCTCGACCGTCACGGGGCCGGCGAGGCCGGGGAGGACCCGCTCGCCGTCCAGCACCGGCAGGCTACCGCGCAGCGCCCACCAGCCGGTGCCCAGCACGAGCACGATGAACAGGCCCGCGATCGGCGCGAGCCGCGACAGCCATTTGCGCATGCCTTCGATGTCCCCTGGTGGTTGCGCCGGATCGCCGCGTCCTGCGGTCCGGCGAGGTGGCGCCACTATAGCCGCCGCACAGGGACGGGGAGGAGCGGGGAATGCGGACGGGGAAGCGGATGCGCCCCGGAGGCGGCGCCGGATACGGAACCGGGGCGCGGGCCGATGCGGGAGCGGCGCGAGCCGCTCCCGTCCCGACGTCCCCGCGGCGTTAGCCGGCCACCGCCGCGTCCACGCGCTGGAAGCCGCGCGGCAGCAGGTGCCCCCGCTGGGCGCGGCTGCCCAGGTAGCTCTGCAGGTCCTTCCAGGTCAGGGTCAGCTTGCGCTGGCCGCAGTAGAGGGTCAGTTCGCCGCCCTGGCGGACGCTGGCGACGGCGGTGACCGATTCGTCGCCGGACTTCAGCCGCGCCGGCGGGATCTGGATCAGCTTGTTGCCCTTGCCGCGGTCGAGCTCGGGCAGCTCCCCGAGCGGGAAGGCGAGCAGGTGGCCGGCCGAGGTGATCGCCACCGCCAGGTCGTCCTCGCCGGCGACCGCCACCGGCGGCAGCGCCACGGCGCCCTCGGGGACGGTCAGGAGCGCCTTGCCCGCCTTGTTGCGGCCCAGGAAGTTCTCGAGACGGGTCACGAAGCCGTAGCCGTGGTTCGACGCGACGATGTAGCGCAGCTCCGGCTCGCCGAAGGCCATGCCGACGAAGGCGGCGCCGGCCGGCGGCGCGAAGCGGCCGGTCAGCGGCTCGCCGTTGCCGCGCGCCGAGGGCAGGGTGTGGGCCAGGGTCGAGTAGGCGCGGCCGCCGCCGTCGAGGAAGGCGACCTGCTGGTTGCTGCGCCCGCGCGCATGCGCCCGCAGTGCGTCGCCCTCGCGGTAGGCGAGCGAGGCGGGGTCGATCTCGTGCCCCTTGGCGGCGCGCACCCAGCCCTTCTCCGACAGCACGACGGTCACCGGCTCGCTCGCGACCAGGTCGGTCTC
Source organism: Coralloluteibacterium thermophilum (assembly GCF_042654365.1). NCBI lineage: Bacteria > Pseudomonadati > Pseudomonadota > Gammaproteobacteria > Lysobacterales > Lysobacteraceae > Coralloluteibacterium > Coralloluteibacterium thermophilum. Next base: position 9,449 of record NZ_JBHSGG010000029.1, on the reverse strand, counting down.
GGCCAGCGCCTGCGCGGCGCCGCGCTCGACCAGCGGCGAGCGGCGGGTGTCGCCGAACTTCTTCGCGTCCGCCAGCAGCTCGTTCTTGACCAGCGTGCGCAGCCTGGCCTTCGAGCCGAGGATGCCGACGATCTTCTCGAGCTCCTTGCGCAGCTCGTCCTCCTCGCCGCGGATCTTCATTTCCTCGAGGCGCGCGAGCTGGCGCAGCTTGGTCTCGAGGATGTAGTCCGCCTGCACCTCGTCGAGGCCGAAGCGCGCCATCAGCACGGGCCTGGGCTCGTCCTCGCTGCGGATGATGCGGATGACCTCGTCGAGGTTGAGGTAGGCGACCAGCAGGCCGGCCAGCAGGTGCAGGCGACGCTCGACCCGTTCCAGGCGATGGCGCAGGCGCCGGGTCACCGTCTCCAGGCGGAAGGCCAGCCATTCCGACAGCAGCGCCTTGAGGTCGCGCGCCTGCGGCCGCCCGTCCACGCCGATGACGTTGAGGTTGACCCGGAAGCTCTTCTCCAGGTCGGTGGTGGCGAACAGGTGCCCCATCAGGGACTCGGCGTCCACACGGTTGGAGCGCGGCACCAGCACCAGGCGCACGGGGTTCTCGTGGTCGGACTCGTCGCGCAGGTCCTCCAGCCAGGGCAGCTTCTTCGCGCGCATCTGCTGGGCGATCTGCTCCATCACCTTGGACGGCGAGACCTGGTGCGGCAGCGCGGTGACGACGAGGTTGCCCTGCTCGCGGGTGTAGACCGCCCGTGCGCGGATCGAGCCGTTGCCGGTCTCGTACATGCGCAGGATGTCGGCGCGCGGGGTGATGATCTCGGCCGAGGTCGGGTAGTCCGGCCCCTGGATGTGCTCGCACAGGTCGCGCACGGTGCAGTCGGGCTCGTCGAGCAGGCGGATGCAGGCGCTGACGACCTCGTTGAGCTGGTGCGGCGGCACGTCCGTGGCCATGCCCACGGCGATGCCGGTGGTGCCGTTGAGCAGGAGGTGCGGCAGGCGCGCGGGCAGCCAGGACGGCTCCTCCAGCGTGCCGTCGAAGTTCGGCGACCAGTCGACCGTGCCCTGGGCCAGCTCGCCCAGCAGCACCTCGGCGATCGGCGTCAGCTTGGCTTCCGTGTAGCGCATGGCGGCGAACGACTTGGGGTCGTCCGAGGAGCCGAAGTTGCCCTGGCCCTCGATCAGCGGATACCGGAACGAGAAGGGCTGCGCCATCAGCACCAGGGCCTCGTAGCAGGCCGAGTCGCCGTGCGGGTGGTACTTGCCGATCACGTCGCCCACGGTGCGCGCGGCCTTCTTCGGCTTGGCCGCCGCGTTGAGACCGAGCTCGCTCATCGCGTAGACGATCCGCCGCTGCACCGGCTTGAGGCCGTCGCCGAGGAAGGGCAGGGCGCGGTCGAGCACGACGTACATCGAGTAGTCGAGGTAGGCGCGCTCGGCGTACTCCCTCAGCGGGATCTGCTCGAAGCCATGGAAGGTGGGGCGGACGAGATCGGTCATCGGGGACTCCAGGACGCAGCCGCGCATTATCGGCCAGTGCGGCGGTGGCTCAAGCGTCGCGGCCGGAAGCGCCGGGCCGCGGGGCGGGCGGCGCGATGCGTGCCGCGGAGATAATTGCCTTGACAATCACTTGCGCCGGAGGACAATCGCCGCCCATGTCCAGCGCGCCGGGCCAGCACAGCCTTTCCAACTTCGGCCTGCTCCTGCGCCAGGTCCGCGACGGCCTCGCCCGGCGCCTGGAGCACGAGCTGACCGCCGGCGGCCACGACCTGAACCTGACCCAGTACCTGGTCCTGAAGCACCTCGCGGCGCGGGGAGAGACGACCGCCATCGAGCTGGCCCGCCACCTCGACCACAATCCCGGCGCGATGACCCGCCTGCTCGACCGGCTCCAGGCGAAGGGCTACGTCGAGCGCCGCCCCCACGGCGCCGACCGCCGCGCCCTCCTGGTGTCGCTCACGGGCGAGGGGCGCGGCATGTGGGAAACGCTGCAGGCCTGTGGCCGGCGCGCCATCGGCGCCGCGCTGCAGGGGCTGTCGGCCGACGAGACGGACGCGCTGCTGCGGACGCTGGAGCGCGTGCGCGACAACCTCTCGGGCGCGCAATGACGCGAGCCGGTCGCGTCGGGGGGATGTCGGTCCTGCACGCGCCTTCGATGGCGCCGGGCCGACACTCGTGCGCGGCGATTCCCGGAGGAGGCGGCGATGCCGACAGGACGTGCCGCCATGGCGCTGGCACTGGGGGCGACGCTGGCGATGCCGGCGGCGCTCGCACAGGAGGTGGACGAGGGCCTGCACCTCGGCGGCGCGGTCCGGTTCACCACCGGCTGGCGCGACTACGGCCCTTCGGAGGGCGACGGCGACGTGGACCTCGAACTGCTGCGGGTGGACGTGCGCGGCCGCCGCGGCGCGTTCGAGTTCTCGGCGCAGTACCGCTGGTACGAGACCTTCGACGCCATCCACCACGCCTGGGTGGGATGGCGGCTGGACGAGGGGCGGGGCCTGCGCCTCGGCGTGCAGCAGGTGCCCATCGGCCTGCTGCCGACCGCCTCGCACGGCTTCTGGTTCGGCTCGGGCTACTACCTCGGCGTCGAGGACGACTACGACCTCGGCCTCGTGTGGCGCGATATCGATGCCGGGCGCAGCTGGCACGTCGGGCTGTTCGCCGCCGACGAGTACGGCACGGGGTGGCGCTACGGGCGCTACTCCTTCGACGTCGCCAGCGTGCCGGGCAGCGAGCATCGCGAGCGCGAGCGGCTGGTGCTGCGCCACGCGCGCCGGCTCGAGCGCGGCGGATGGGACCTGGAACTGGGCGGCAGCGCAGCGCTCGGGCGGATCGAGGCGCGCCCCAGCGGCCGGCATCCGCGGCACGCGCTCGGCGCGCTGCACGCGGAAGCCGCGCGCGGGCCGTTGTCGCTGCAGCTGCAGTGGCTGCGCTACGGCTACTCGGTCGACGGCGAGCGCATCGCGCTGGCGGCGTTCGACGCGCCGTTCGAGATCGCCGCCCGCGCCGACGTGTACACCGCGAACCTCGCCTACGCCTTCGACATGGACGGCCGCTGGCTGGACGCGCTGACCTGCTACAACGACTTCAGCACGACCCGCCCGCGCCGCGGCCCGGGGCTCGCCGACTCCTACCAGAACGTGCTTGGCTGCAGCTTCGGCAAGGGGCCGATGCTGACCTACGTCGACCTGATCAGCGGCCGCAACATGTGGTTCGTCGGCGGCCCCGGCGTGGGCATCGACGAGGGCGACGCGGGGCGCTGGCACTCCCGCCTCAACATCAATCTCGGCTTCTATTTCTGAGGCGACGCGCAACCGGAAAGGCCGCCTTCGGCTGCTATCCTCCGCGCGCCCGTCGCCGGCGAATCTCCCCATGACGTCCCAGCCCGCGGTTCCCCGCGGCCGCATCGCGCTGCTGCTCGCCGGCCTCGCGATGTTCGGCCCGTTCGCCATCGACACCATCTTCCCGGCCTTCCGCGTGATCGCGGCGGACTTCGACGCGGGGAAGGTCGCGATGCAGCAGACCATCAGCGTCTACCTGATCGCCTATGCCGCCACCAGCCTGTTCCACGGGCCGCTGTCGGACGCCTACGGGCGCAAGCGGGTCATCCTGGGCGGTGTCGCGATCTTCGTCCTGGCCTCGATCGGCTGCGCGCTGGCGCCCGACCTCGGCACGCTGCTGGCCTTCCGCGCCCTGCAGGGCGTCTCGGCCGGCGCGGGGCTCATCGTCGGGCGCGCGGTGATCCGCGATCTCTACGACGGCGACGACGCGCAGCGCCTGATGAGCCTGGTGATGATGATCTTCGGCATCGCCCCCGGCATCGCGCCCATCATCGGCGGCTGGATCATCGGCTGGGCGGAGTGGCATGCGATCTTCTGGTTCCTGGCCGCGTTCGCCGGGGTGCTGCTGGTCGCGACCCTGGTGGCCCTGCCCGAGACCCATCCACCGGCGGCGCGCACGCCGATGCGGCCCGGCCCACTGTGGGCCAACGCCCGGACCATGGGCGGCGATCCCGCCTTCGTGCGCCTGGCGCTCGCGGGGTCGTTCAACTTCGGCGCGCTGTTCCTGTACATCGCCAGCGCGCCGGAGTTCGTGCAGACCCACCTGGGCCTGGGCGAGCAGAGCTACGGCTGGTTCTTCGTGCCGGTGATCGTGGGCATGATGAGCGGCGCCTTCCTCAACGGCCGGCTGGCGGGGCGGATGGCGCCGACGCGGGTCGCCAACATCGGCTTCGGGGTCTGCCTCGCCGCGGTCGCGGTCAACCTCGCCGGCAGTCTGGTCGCGGCGCCGGCCCTGCCGTGGGCGGTGCTTCCGCTGGCCTGCGTGTCCTTCGGCGTGGCGCTGGCGTTCCCCATCCTCACGCTGGCGCTGCTGGACATGTATCCCCAGCTCCGCGGCGCGGCCTCGTCGATGCAGGCCTTCGTCAGCCTGGTCTGCAACGCCCTGGTCGCCGGCGCCCTGTCGCCGCTGCTGAGCGCGCGGCCGGCGGCGCTGGCCGCCGGCGCGGCGGCCTTCACCCTGGTCGCGTGGCTGCTGTGGCGCTGGCACCTCGCGCAGGGGCGCCGCCTGCCGCGGGCGACGGAAGCCGCCGCCCTGGAGCCGCTCGACCGCATGTAGCGCGGCATCGGCGCTGCCGGTGTCGCGGGTTCAGCGTGCCGCGGTCCGGGCGGCCGGCGCGCCACCGCCTTCCGGCCAGCCGCAGGCATGGCCCTGGTTCTGCTGGCTCAGCCAGTCGGACAACGGCTGGAAGTAGTCGAGGATGGCGCTGGCGTCGAGCTCCTCCCGGCCGGTCAGTTCGCGGATCGTCTGCTGCCACGGCTGGCTGGCGCCGGCCGCCAGCATCGCGCGGAACTTCGCGCCGGCCTCTGCGTTGCCGTGGATGTTGCAGGCGTGCAGCGGGCCCTGGTGCCCGGCCGCCTCGCACAGCGCGCGGTAGAACTGGAACTGCAGGATGTGCGAGAGGAAGTAGCGCGTGTACGGCGTGTTGCCTGGCACGTGGTACTTGGCGCCCGCGTCGAAGAACTCCTCGCCGCGCGGCTCCGGCGGCGCCACGCCCTGGTACTGCGCGCGCAGGCGCCACCACGCGGCGTTGTACTCGCCCGGCGCGATGGAGCCGTCGAACACGCCCCAGCGCCAGCGGTCGATCAGCAGGCCGAAGGGCAGGAAGGCGACCTTGTCGAGCGCCATCTTCATCTGCGCGTTGATCAGCGCCTCGTTGCTCTGGCGCTGCGCGTCGATCAGGCCGATCGAGGCGAGGTACTCCGGCGTCATCGACAGCACCACGGTGTCGCCGATGGCCTCGTGGAAGCCGTCGTTGGCACCGGCCTGGAACAGCGGCGGCTGCTCCTTGTAGGCGATGTAGTAATAGATGTGCCCGAGCTCGTGGTAGATGGTGAGGAAGTCCTCCTCCGTCGGTCGGATGCACATCTTGATGCGTACGTCGTCGGCGAAGTCCATCGACCAGGCGCTGGCGTGGCAGACCACGTCGCGGTCGCGCGGCCTGACGAGCTGCGAGCGCTCCCAGAAGCTCTCCGGCAGCGCGGGCAGCCCCAGCGAGACGTAGAAGTCCTGCGCGCGCTCGGTCATCGCGCGCGCCATCGCGAGGTCGACCTCGCGCTCCAGCTCGACGCGGTCGGCGGGCGAGGGCGGCCGACCCAGCGCCGTCAGCCGCTCCTGCAGCAGCGCCTCGCGCTGGGCCTGCAGGGCCGGCGTGATGCTCAGCTGCGGCTCGTTGCGGTAGGGCATGACCAGCGGCCAGAGGTTGCCCCACTGCTGCGCCCACATGTTGCCGGTGAGATGGGCCGGGATCTTGCCGTCGATCTCGCCCTGCTCGCCGTACTTCTGCACCAGCCTGGTGCGCACGTAGCACTGCAGGTTGTCGTAGAGCGGCTTGACCTGGCCCCACAGACGGTCGGTCTCCTCCCGGAAAGCGTCGGCGTCCATGTCGTAGCCGGAGCGCCAGAGCGCGCCGGTGTCGGCGAAGCCCAGGTCCCGCGCACCCTGGTTGGACAGCTCGACGAAGCGCTGGTAGTCGGCGCGCATCGGCACGGCCACGGCGTGCCAGCCGCTCCAGGCGTCCAGATGGGCGGCGTAGTCGCTCGCGGGGTCGGCCAGGACCTCCTCCAGCGCGCCGAGCTGGCGGCACTGCCGCTCGCCGTCGACCTCGCGACAGTAGGTGCCGGCACCGTAGGCCTGGTCCAGGCGGGTGGCGATGCGGGTGAGTTCCGCCAGCGCCTGCGGGTCGTTCGGCGCCGGCATCGGGGTGGCGAGCTTGAGGAGCTGCAGCGCGCGCCCGGTGGCAGGGGTGAGTTCGAGCCCCTCGAAGCGGCGCGACTCCTCGACGAAGCGGCCGAGCTGGGCCAGGCCGCGCTCAGTGGCCTTGGCCGCGACGGTGGCGCTGTCGGGGCCGATGTAGGTCTGCGACAGCCACTGCGCGGCGGTCTGCTCGGGATAGTCGGCGCGGAGCGTGTCGTTGACCCGCGCGACGAAGGCGTCGGCCTCGGCGGTTTCGGCGGCCGTCCGCGCCTGCGCCTCGGTGTCGGCGGCGCGCTGCGCGGCCTCGGGTTCGATGGGCGGCGGCGGTGCGTCGCGCTGGCAGGCGGAGACGACGAGGCAGCCGGCGAGGGCCAGGGCGAGGGGAGCAGGGCGAAGGATCACGTGCTGAACGTCCGACCGATGCGCGGGGGGCGCGGGAGCGGCAGGCTAGGGCCGCGCTTCGCCCCCGTGCAAGGGGCGGATGTCAATCCGCGCCCTGTTGCCGCAGGGAGGCGCCGCAGTCGCTGTCCTCGCCCGGTCCCAGTTCGAGCAGGGCGAGCAGGGCGGCGGGCGGCGCGATGCTGCCCAGGGCCACCGCCGCGGCGCCGCGCAGGGCGAGGCCGCTCGCCTCCGGGCGCACGCTCGGCGACGCGAGGGTGCCGCGGATCCACAGGGGCGTGCGCACGCTGAGGAAGCTGCGGTCCTTGGGCTGCGGCTCCACCCGGATCTCCAGGCTCTCGTCGGCGAGGTTGATCCGCGCGTCGCCGTAGATGACGGTGTCGTCGGTGTCGAACAGCAGCCCGCGCGAGGTCATGAGGCCGTCCTCGACCCCGAAGTCCACGTAGCCGCAGCGGATCACCACGTCCGGGTCCCGGCCCAGCCAGTAGCGGAGCGCCTCGGCGATGTCGAGGCCGACCAGCTCCAGCAGCAGGTTGCTCATGCGGCCGCTGCCCATGCCGAGCGCGACGTCGCCGCTGCTCGATCCCAGCATCGCCGCCACCGAGTTGCCGGTACCGCGCAGCTCGGCGTCGCCGGAGATGCTGCCCACCGCGTCGCGCATGCTCTCCGCGGCGGGGAACAACCGGGGCAGTTCGAGCCCGCGCACGTTGATCCGCGCCGCGGTGCGGATCGGCTCGCGGCTGGCGTCCATGTCGATGGTGCTGCGCACGTTGCCGCCGGCCACGCCGAAGTTGAGCGGGTCGAGGTTGACCACCCCGTTCTCGAGCACCATGTGCGCGTCCATGTCCTCCAGCGGCCAGCCCGGCGCCTCGATGCGCGCGGCGCGCAGCCGGACGTCGGCGTCGAGGCTGCGCAGCTTGCCGAGATCGTAGGGCGTGTCGGGGAGGATGCGGCCGGAGGCGGCGCGTTCGGCGGCCTGGCGCTGCTGCTGTTCGGAGGCTGTCTCGCCCTCGCCGGTCCGCGGGGGGGCGCCGACGAAGCCGGCGAGGTCGTCGAAGTCGAGCAGGTCGGACGCGAGCTCGGCCTCCATGCGCAGGCGGTCGCCGCCGGTCTCGACCACCACGTCGCCGCGCAGGTCGCTGTCGCCGACGGTGCCGCGGAACCCGCGGTAGCTCCAGGTGTCGCCGTCGCGGGCGAGGCGGCCCTCGAGCGTGTAGGGCGGAGTCTCCGGCAGGGCCAGGCCGATCAAGCGATACAGGTCGCCGAGGTTGGCACCCTCCAGGGACGCATCGGCCTCGAAGGCGTCCAGCCGCAGCTGGCCCTGCAGCGCGCCGCGGACGTGCGCGCGGGTCGCGCCGGCGCGTGCGCGCAGGTCGACCCGGTAGGTGTCCGCGCTCTGCGCCTCGATCAGTTCGAGTGGCGACTCGATGCGGCCTTCCAGGGTGAACGGCTCGTCGCGATAGGTTCCCTCGCCCGCGACCGCGAGCGGCGCCGGCGTGCCGGCCTCGCGGGGTTCAACGGTGTCGACGGAGAGCCTCAGATCGGTACGGCGGTCGCCCTCGCGGAACACCAGCTCGCCGTCGACGATGCGCAGGTTGCTGAGGTCGGGCAGGTGCGGCGCGCGCCCGTCGTCCTCCGCGTCCTCACGGAACACCCAGTTGCCGCCGTCCTCGTGGGTCTCGATGATCACCCGCGGTTCGGTGAGGTCGAGCCGGGGCAGGACGACCTGGCCGCGCAGCAGGCGCCAGAGCGCGATCCTCGCCTCCAGCCGTCCGACGCGCACCATCTCGGGCTCGTCCGACCACTCGGCATTGGCGAGCATCAGCCCGTCTGCGCGGATCGTCGGGGCGGTCAGCGACAGGTCCACGTCGAGATCGCCCTCGATGCGGAACTCCCGTCCCGTCGCCGCCTCGACCCGGCGTTCGACGGGCCCCTTGAACCAGTTCCAGTCCCAGACCAGCGCCAGGACCACGAGCGCGAGGACGATCGCGCCCACGACGTAGGGCCATCGGCGGCGGCGGGCGGGCGGGGCGGCGGGCGGCGTGGTCGCATTCATGCGGCCGAGTCTTCGCCGCCGCATGTTTAGAGGGTGTCATGCGCCGCTACGGTCCGACGCCTCGCCGCCGGCGGCGGGCCGGCCGAGCCCGCCACCGCACCGCGCGAGTCCGCGGCGCCGTGGCAGGCGCATCCGGTTCCGCTGTGCTGCGCGCCGGGGCCGCAGCCCGGCGGACGGCTACGGCGCCCGGGCGATCTCGCGGCAGTCGCGCGGCGCCGCGCCGCCCTGCTCGAGGGTGCCGCTGTTGCCGCGCGTCCACCAGGACAGCCCGTCGGACTGGTAGTGCGCGCCGGAGGCCGACACCACCTGCGGCAGGTCGATCTCCTGGTCGTCGAGCGTCAGGGTCGCGTTGTCCTCGCCGTAGCGGGCGTGGAAGCGGAAGCCGTCCTCGCACTCGTAGGTGACCGTCCCGGCGACCGGCTGGGGCGCGGCCGCGCCGTCGGCGCCCAGGTTCGCGGGCGGCGCCGCTTCGGGCGTCTGCGCGGTCTGTGCCGGCGGCGGCGCCAGGTCTTCGCGGGTGGGGGTGGGGGACGTGGCGGCGTCCTGGGCGGGCTGGTTGCCGCAGGCCGCGAGCAGGAGGGCGCTCAGGGCGATCGATGGAAACAGCAGGGCGTGACGGTTCGACATCGCGGTTCCTCGGTTCCAGTGGCGGGTGAACGATAGGCCATGCCGCGTAAAACTTCCGCTAGGTGTGGAGCTTCAATAGGTTGTTTCGACTGAGTCCCAGTCGTGAGACGGGAGCCAA